>NZ_CP019323.1:0-313270 GCF_001971585.1 Companilactobacillus allii
GTATTCACATACAAGTAATCATCCATTACGATGATTGGGTTCCCCCATTCGGAAATCCCCGGATCAAAGCTTACTTACAGCTCCCCGAGGCATATCGTTGTTAGTTACGTCCTTCATCGGCTCCTAGTGCCTAGGCATCCACCGTGCGCCCTTTATAACTTAACCTTGACAAAATATGACTTGCGTCATTTTTATCGCGCAGTTTTCGGTGTTTCTTTAATTCATAATATTACTTAATATCCAGTTTTCAAGGTACGAGTTGAGAGATTATAGACCTCTCAAAACTAAACAAAGTTTTAACTTGTGTATTCCGTAGTGCTTTCGCACTTATCCTTAGAAAGGAGGTGATCCAGCCGCAGGTTCTCCTACGGCTACCTTGTTACGACTTCACCCTAATCATTTGTCCCACCTTAGACGGTTAGCTCCTAATAAAAGGTTACCCCACCGGCTTTGGGTGTTACAAACTCTCATGGTGTGACGGGCGGTGTGTACAAGGCCCGGGAACGTATTCACCGCGGCATGCTGATCCGCGATTACTAGCGATTCCAGCTTCATGTAGGCGAGTTGCAGCCTACAATCCGAACTGAGATCGGTTTTAAGTGATTTGCTTACCCTCGCGAGTTCGCAGCACGTTGTACCGACCATTGTAGCACGTGTGTAGCCCAGGTCATAAGGGGCATGATGATTTGACGTCGTCCCCACCTTCCTCCGGTTTGTCACCGGCAGTCTCACTAGAGTGCCCAACTGAATGCTGGCAACTAGTAATAAGGGTTGCGCTCGTTGCGGGACTTAACCCAACATCTCACGACACGAGCTGACGACAACCATGCACCACCTGTATCCATGTCCCCGAAGGGAAAGACTAATCTCTTAGCTTTTCATGGTATGTCAAGACCTGGTAAGGTTCTTCGCGTTGCTTCGAATTAAACCACATGCTCCACCGCTTGTGCGGGCCCCCGTCAATTCCTTTGAGTTTCAACCTTGCGGTCGTACTCCCCAGGCGGAGTGCTTAATGCGTTAGCTGCAGCACTGAAGGGCGGAAACCCTCCAACACTTAGCACTCATCGTTTACGGCGTGGACTACCAGGGTATCTAATCCTGTTTGCTACCCACGCTTTCGAACCTCAGCGTCAGTTACAGACCAGAGAGCCGCCTTCGCCACTGGTGTTCTTCCATATATCTACGCATTCCACCGCTACACATGGAGTTCCACTCTCCTCTTCTGCACTCAAGTTTACCAGTTTCCGATGCACTTCCTCGGTTGAGCCGAGGGCTTTCACATCAGACTTAATAAACCGCCTACGCTCGCTTTACGCCCAATAAATCCGGACAACGCTTGCCACCTACGTATTACCGCGGCTGCTGGCACGTAGTTAGCCGTGGCTTTCTGGTTGAATACCGTCAATACGTGAACAGTTACTCTCACGCATGTTCTTCTTCAACAACAGAGTTTTACGATCCGAAAACCTTCTTCACTCACGCGGCGTTGCTCCATCAGACTTTCGTCCATTGTGGAAGATTCCCTACTGCTGCCTCCCGTAGGAGTTTGGGCCGTGTCTCAGTCCCAATGTGGCCGATTACCCTCTCAGGTCGGCTACGTATCACGGTCTTGGTGAGCCATTACCTCACCAACTAACTAATACGCCGCGGGTCCATCCTAAAGTGATAGCAAAACCATCTTTTAAACATAAACCATGTGGTAAATGTTGTTATGCGGTATTAGCACTTGTTTCCAAATGTTATCCCCCACTTTAGGGCAGGTTACCCACGTGTTACTCACCCATCCGCCGCTCACTCAAATGTTTTATCATTTTGGTGCAAGCACCAAAAATCAAAAACCAGAGTTCGCTCGACTTGCATGTATTAGGCACGCCGCCAGCGTTCGTCCTGAGCCAGGATCAAACTCTCATATTAAAAGTTTGTGACTCAAAAATTAAAAACTAGCGAACATTGACTTCGTCAATGTTTCTTGTTACTTTGTTACAAATTAACCTTAATTAAAAGGCCTACACAATTGATTGTTAAAACTTTGTTCAGTTTTCAAAGGTCTACTGTCTGTCAAGAAGTGAACTTCTTAACAAGCGACTCAATTATCTTATCAAGTAGTCAACTATAAGTCAAGAACTTTTTAAAATAATTTTTCAATGTCTATCGAGTTGGAAGCTCTCAAGACGTTGTCGCCGTTGCACTGTCGCAACAACAAGTAATATATTACCAATCACAATAGATGTATGCAACCCTTTTTGCGAAAAAAGTTCATTTTTTTTGTTTTTCCTTTGAAATCTCACTCATAGCGCTGTTTATCCAGCGTCCTTTTTCACGCTTAATCGTCCTATATCCTATCTCATCTTTGTAATTCGTCCAAAAATGCTTATGAAGAATCGGTCGTCCTATCTTTTTATTATGCAATGCTCGAATGGATAAGCTAATTTTGTCATTGTATTCATCAATACCCATGACGATTACATCTATCTTGTTTCCAACTTGATAACTATTATCTATATTAGAAACAAAGCCATGCTTTAATTCAGAGATATGAATTAAACCTTGTTTACCATTACTTAGATTCACAAATACTCCATATGGTTGAATCCCGGAAATCTCTCCAGAGATTTTATCTCCTATTTTCATAATTTCCTCCTTTAACTTTATATTCAATCTATGCAACAATATATTGTAACAGATTATATAACAGAAACTGGTGACAATATGAATGAAACAACTTATGACATTACAATTATTGGTGGCGGACCTGCGGGGATATTCTCAGCATACTTCGCTCGCCTTAGAAAGTTGAACGTTGCTTTAATAGAAAGTTTACCTAAACTTGGTGGACAGCCTGAAACTCTTTATGCACAAAAGAACATCTACGATGTAGCTGGGCTACCTAAGATATCCGGTACTCAGCTATCTGATCAACTTATCCAGCAGTTGCATTTCTTGGACTGTGATGAGTATCTTAATACTTCAGTAACTAAACTTACTAGAAAAGACGATTTATGGGAGATTACTACTACTAAAGACACCATATACACCAAAGCTGTCATAATCGCTATTGGTAACGGAGCTTTTGAACCTAGGAAGCTTACTTTCGAATACGATAAGGCAATCGAGAAAAACAATCTTAGATATTTTGTTAATGATATAGAAGAATTCCGCAATAAAGACGTGGTCGTTGCTGGTGGAGGTGATTCAGCAGTTGACTGGGCAATAAGTTTAAATAACGTCTCTAACAAAACTTCCCTAATACATAGAAGAAACAAATATCGCGCTATGGAATCCAGCGTTGATGAATTGAATGATTCCTCTGTAGAACAACTTAATCCTTATATTATCAAAAACGTGACATTCAACTCAACTAATCCCGATAAAATAGATATTACACTAAAAATGATCAAATCTGATGAGGTTAAGATAATCACTGCTGATAAGTTACTAGTTAATTATGGTTTCATCTCTGATTCTAAAATTCTTCGTGATTGGAATATTGACTTGACCGGTCCATTCATCAAAGTTGATCAAGAAATGGAAACTAATTTACCAAATGTATTTGCCATAGGTGATATCGTATCTTATCCTGGAAAACTTCAATTGATCACCACATCATTTGCTGAGGGACCTATTGCCGTCACAAAGGCGCTTCGTAATTTATATCCTGACAAGGATTATTTCCAACACAGTACATCATTATTTGAAAAATAATTTTAAGATTACTCTACAATTTAAAGTTATTTTAAGCTAAGCTGGTATAATGAAGTTTAATTTGAAAAATTTGGAGTTGATTGATTGAGTTACGTAATGGGTCTGATCGACTTTATTCTGCACATTGATAGTCACATGGTCAATATCGTGAATAATTTCGGAATCTGGACATATCTTATACTATTTCTAATCATATTCATTGAAACTGGGGTTGTTATACTTCCCTTCTTACCTGGAGATTCACTAATATTTGCTGCAATGGCCTTAGCTGCTAATCCTCAGTATGGATTATCAAGCATTGGATTGTTCTTCTTGTTCTTTGTTGCCGCGGTTCTAGGTGATTCTATGAATTATGAGATTGGAGAACATTTTGGCGAATTTGCGACGAATAACCGGTATTTAAGTAAGCTGATAAATAAGGAACATCTGGATGAGGCACATTCCTTCTTTGAAAAGCACGGTGGAAAGACTATTGCCATTGGTCGTTTCATACCATTGATCAGAACATTTGTACCTTTTGTTGCTGGTAGTGGTACCATGCACTACAGAAAATTCTTAGAGTTCAACATGCTAGGAGCCTTTTTATGGGTTCTTGTATGTTCTCTAGCTGGACATCTTTTTGGAAACATTCCAGCTGTTCAAGAGCATTTTTCAATGATTATCATCGGAATAGTAATTGTTTCATTGATTCCAATTTTAATTACTGCTTTGAAAAATCGTAAGAAAAAATCTACTGAAAACTAAAAAAAGGCTAGGACATTATGTCCTGGCCTTTTTTATATACTTCCAAATATTCAAACCTTCAAATAAAACAAAAAATAGTACAAAACATTGCGTGAAAAATTCCTCTGGCAATATATTAATTACTGGATCTTTGTCAGGGTCAAATAGCCAATCGCTATTTCTAAACAGTACTTCATGAAATACTACAAAGAAACCATCGAAATCAACTGCCATCAAAATGGCTAAAATAACCCCACCTATCGCGATATACTTGAATACCGGTTTAAAATATATCCGCTTTTGTCTTTGAAACCACAGATAAATACCTGAACCTATGAGAACCCCAAAATTCAGCATGAAGAGTTTCTTGCAATCCTCAAAGTGTATTCTTCCGGCAAGTGACGATTGAAAGTCGTCCAGTTTGAAAGTCCCATTAAATGGGTTGATCAAATAATTCATCATCTGATTATAATTATGCATAATTGCACCAAAACTCATATTGACTGCTTGTTCTAAATAATAATGTTTTATAGCAAAGAAAAACAATCCATAACTTGCAAAAATAGTCACAGTGATTGAAAGAGTCAAAATAAAAAGTGCCAATATAACTGTATAAAAAGTATCCTTTTGAAAATTAGACATCCCACTGATCTAGACTTTCTACTTGATATGTAGGCTTTATTGTCTGATTATCGATATCATCGTGCGTACTTACGCCTGTATAAACCAACAGTGTATCCAAATCAGCGTTGATCCCACATTTAATATCAGTATTATAGTTATCACCAACCATTATTGCTGTTTTAGGGTCAAATCCCTTAACTGATACAGCAAAGTCAACGATATCTGGTTCTGGTTTACCGATATACTTAGCTTTTTGTTGTGTTGAGGTTTCAACTAATGAAATTACTGAACCAGCTCCAGGAACTAGTCCACGTTCATTAGGTAAATTAGTATCTGCGTTAGTTCCGATGAAAAAAGCACCACGTTTGATAGCCAAAGTAGCTAGTTCAAACTTGTGATATGTAACGTCATAATCCAAGCCAACAATCACTACATCTGGGTTGGTTTCGTTTAGATTGATACCAGTACCAAAAATAGCACTCTTTAATCCATATTCACCAACAACATAAGCGGAATGGTTTGAAACATCATCTTCAAACATATTCTTCACATATGCAGCAGTTGCTAAAGATGGAGTGATCACTTGATTTGCTTTTGCCGTGATCAAATGATTATTGGTTAAATTATCAGCTACTTGCTGTGGTGTTTTAGTAGTGTTGTTAGTTAAAAAATAATAATCGAGGCCATTGGCGTTGAGATTATCAATAAAAGTTTTTGCTTCTGGAATCCTATCTTTTCCTCGATACATAGTTCCATCTAAATCAATTAGATACGTTTGATACTTTTTCATTTGCTTTTTTCACCTATTTTTCTAATTTTAAAGTTTCTTGTCTTTGTTGACCCAGTTGCCTTTTTATTATGGCTAACTGGACGTTTTTTATTGTGAGTAGTGTTGTTGGCACTACTATTAGTATTATTCTTATGGATCGAACGAATTTTCCCAGTTTTAACATGATTTTGAGAATTTCTTTTGTGGGATTGATTCTTACGTTGCTTTTTCTCTGGAGCTTTTTTATCTTTCTCTAAGATAAAATAAGCACAGCCAAAATTACAATACTCAATCAAATAATCTTCCAAATGAGAAATCCTATTGTCTATGCCGCTCTCTTTTCTCACATCTTCATAAAATCCTTTAAATCTAAGTTGATCATATCCCCAATCACCAACGATAAAATCATATTTCTCTAAGACAGTATTGTAGCGTTCCTCAATTTTTTCACGATCAAAACCGTCATCGTGATTTTCTACCAAATGATACTTTTCACCATTAATAGTTACTAAGTTATCAGTCAAAACACTAACTTGTGCCTGTTTAACTACTTCTTTTTCTTCAGTCTCTTGCATAAAATCACCTCACATCTTTACATATTTACATAGGATATTTCTTTTTCAGATAATCACCAAATACATTTCTCAAAAACTTTGGATATAGGATTTCATTGTTTCCAACGATTTCAATTGCGGGAAAATACGGTACGAAAAGATAATGATCTAACAATGCCAGCGTGTATTCTTTGTCCATTTGTAACTTTTCATTGTTAATGTAGACATTTCTCTTTTCATCGACCGTAATACCACGATAAACAAGTTCGCCAAATATTTTACCACGAAAACCCATGCCTTTTTGCTGATGACTACGTAAATATGGACGATTTTTCTCCATTTCCATAATCATCCACCAAATATCACTACCACGCATTGTAGTTTTCATTGCATGAATTGCATGTGGCAACATATCGTGCAAGTCCTTGGCTGTTACTTCGCCAGCTTTTAATCCTTTCAAAAATAACCCAGAGCTCAAAATCCCAGCATCTGCTTTTGTATAATCAATGATTGCATCAAGTCCAGTTTGAATCACCGCGTTCTCATCATGCAGATCTAGTGTTAAATCATTAGGTATTCTAGCAATTTTTTGGGCTGATAATAATGCATTCCCAGTGTCCAATTGCTTCTCTATCCAAGCTTTATCTCCAGGTGATTCTGGTAAGTCAGAAGTCTTTTGTGTTCTGGCATATTTACTTATCACTTTTTTATTGTCATCTATAGTCAGTTCAATGGAACCGACATAATATCCATATTTACCTGCTGCTGCTAATAATACACCATCATCCATCTCTCCATTTTTAAACAGATGATGGGTATGTGAACCTATTATCACGTCAATATCTTGATACTTACTAGCAATCAGTCGATCCATTGAAACTCCCAAATGTGACAATAAAACAATCACATCACATTTTTCGTTTTTTAGTTCACCCAGCCACTTTGGTAACATCTCCTGTACCAAATGAATATCCCAATCGACTAAAGGGTAGGTTAAAATAAAGGGTGCAGTAAGTCCCAAGATTCCAATTTTACTATGCTTTTTAGTCTCAATTATCAAGTATGGCTTAGCAAATCTTGCCAGTTCATGACTATTTTTTTCGTATAGATTACCCAAGACAACTGGAAAATTAGCATTATCGTATAGATGCTCTAAAATTTCATGGCTATTACCTAGACCTTCATTATTTCCAACTGTAGCGGCATCATAATGTAATGAATTCAACCAAGAAATATTGGCTTGGCCATCACTGGCCTCGGTCAGTGGATGTGCTCTATCCATTGCATCCCCAATATCAAATAAGTAGAATTCATCTTCAGTATGTTTTTTGCGATTGTCATCAATGTATCGTTTGATTTTTGGAAAATTTTCAAAATGAGAATGTAGATCGTTGGTATGCATAATCTTTATAGTTTCCATACAGATCCCTACTTTCTATTTAATTCCGCTATATCAGCCTTTTTCTTATCATACATCTCTAAAATCTCTTCCCCACGTAATGGAGAACCCCATGGTAAATCTTCAGATAAGTAATCACGTTCTGGAGCATCCACTCCTACATTTATATTCTCTGCAATGGGAACACTGTAATGATGAATATGTCCATGAAGATTAATAATCTTATCGACTTTCCCTAGAAGCATTGGATAATGTGTACAGTAGAATTGATGATGATCAAACTTCAATAATGATCCAACATCCTCAAAGCTATATTTAAGCTTTCCATCTGGCATTTCTGGATTTCTTTTAGATATAAACTTGAAGAGTTCACGATAATCGTGATTTCCTTTGATCAAAACAATATGTCCATTCAACTGTTTGAGCATCGCATATGTATCCTCATTAGTAGGAGTATTTTGAGGGCGCATTGAAATATCACCTAAATGATAAACAGTATCATTTTCGTCAACTCGTTTATTCCATGCGTCAATCATAGCCTGATTCATTTGATCAACATCGCCAAAATGTCTGGGCGCAAAATTATTTGGTTCCAGTAATTGATAATGATAAAAATGTGTATCCGCGATGAAGTAATTCATTATTTTGCCTGGTCTTCCTTTGAAATGATTTTATTTGCCTTTAAAATATCACTAAAAGCCTCAGAAATTTTCCCTTGAGGTTTCTCCCATTCCACCCACTGATCCATTTCCATTGGTGGAATAGTATAATTCTCATTGATGTAATTCTCGTAAACGATCACAGCTGATGAATGAGGAATATTAAGTTTTAAAATTCTAACCTCCTGAATAAATCCTAGTTCAGCAGCCTTTTCAGCACGTCCATTCATTAGAACATTTGCCATTTCATAATATTTTGTGCCATCATTACGTGTAATCTGTTCAATTATATCAAGTGTTAATTTCTCATCATCCATATTTATTCCTCACAATTATTACTATTTATTCAGTACATCTAGTATATAATACCAGAGAATGAAACATCGCTAATAAGCCTCATTATATAGGGAGTTGTTTAAATGAATCCAAAAAATTCCATTTTAAAAGTTTTACTAGTTTGTTGTGTCTTCTTTTTTGCCAGTGGTTTTTCAGTTATTGGACACAGAGGGGATCCCATTAAGGCACCTGAAGAAACATTTCAAAGTTTTGATACTGCTTTTTCAGAGGGAGCTGATTATGTTGAACTAGATTTGCACGTTTCAAAGGATAATGTCTTGGTAGTATCACATGACAAAAATTTGGAACGAGTTACTGGTACCGCAGATATCGTTTCTCAGCATAACTTTTCTGAACTAAGCCAATTGACTCAAAAAAATGGTGAACCAATTCATAGTTTGGATCAAGTTTTTGAACATTATAAAAACAATCCTAAAGCTAAGTTCCTAATCGAAACTAAGAAGACTAGTAAAGGTAATCCACAAAACATGGAGTCGTTACTAAAAGAGTGTATTGATAAATACAATATGCAAAGTCGTGTAATGTTTCACTCCTTTTCAACAAAGAGTTTGCAAAATGAAGCTGAATTGATGCCAGACATCCCCAGAATATTTATTGCCGGAACTATTAAACGAGTCAATTTTGATGTTCTCTCATATGTTACTGGGGTCAACCTTTCATCAAAAATAATAACTCCAGAGGTTATTAACACTCTTCATTATATGGGAAAATCTGTTTATGTTTGGGATGAAATGAACGAAAGTCCCAAAAAATGGAATACTTTGGTAAATATGCCAATTGATGGTGTCGTAACTAATTATCCCGCGACTGGTAATGAGTATCGTAAGTTAAAAGATAAGTCTAAGAGTAAAACGCTCAATCAAAATGTCTACTATGTTAATAACAAAGATGAACCTATTTATGAGAATCCCTATCGTTTGATCAAAACTGACAAGGTCGTTCACCCAATGGATGGATACCATATTACAAATATCATTAAATTCAAGGGTAAGGAATATGTCCAGCTAGGAGAAAATCAATTCGCCAATTCTAGTGGATTCACTCCTGATTATGAATTAGGTGAAGTCGGGTCATACTTTGGTGCAAAGGCCATTTACCGTGATCAACAACCAAATAATTATTTGTATAAGGATCCTACTTCATCAAAGATTATCGGCAGAATGTCTGATAACGACTCTGAAAGAATCCAGTCTGTTAAAAAGTCTGGTTCAAACGTATGGCTCAAAGTCCGTAATGGATGGATCAAGTCACAATATGTATTGATTCAATTAACCGACAAGAATTATTATGGTAATACTAGTAAATTAAGTTATTATAATTTACCTGAAAATCAAAGATACAAAAATATTGATCTATTACAAAACTTGGAAGCATGGAAAATGTCTGATAATGCTGAAGATCTAAATACTGATTTATTGAGAGATTATCCAAATTCTAATCTCCTCTTTCCTATGAAAATCGAAAGCGATTCCATAAATCACATCTAGGTCAATTAGCTTATCTTTACAACGTTTGGTAGAATAGATAAAAACTTCGTGTGGAGGTCACACATATATGTCTATAGATTGGGAAAAAGAAGTTGCTCATCGTTCAGATGAACTAATTAATGATTTAACTGAATTGGTAAGCATTGATAGTCAAAGGGATATCGAACATAAAACAAGCGAATATCCGCTTGGAGTTGGACCAGCCGAGGCTCTGCAAACATTTTTAAATTTCGCTAACAGAGATGGTCTCAAAACAAAGAATGTGGATAACTTAGCCGGCCGTATCGAATTTGGTGATGGTGACGAGATGATCGGTATACTTGCTCACGTTGATGTCGTACCAGGTGGACCGGGCTGGAATACAGATTCTTTTACCCCAGTTATTAAAGACGGTAACCTATACGCCCGTGGAGCTGCTGATGATAAGGGCCCTGCTTTAGCATCATATTATGCTTTAAAAATCATCAAGGAATTAAAACTTCCTACAACTAAAAAAGCTCATCTTATTCTTGGTACTGACGAGGAAAGTGAATGGGTAGGAATGAACCATTATATGGAAAAGGAAACTATGCCAGAAACTGGCTTCTCACCTGATGGGGAATTCCCAGCTATAAATGGTGAAAAAGGTATCGTTTCATTCATACTTGACTTTCCTAAACCAAGTGTTGGACTAGTTACTAAATTCAATGCAGGAATCAGACCTAACATGGTGCCTCAAATAGCTAGTGCTGAATTAAACTTAGAATTTGGGGATATCGACGAAATTAAATCTGCTTTTAGTAAATTTATTAATGAATTTACTGATATCAAAGGGAAAATCAGCGTTGATGACTCTATCGCAAATATTGAAATAACTGGTAAAGGTGCCCATGCCATGGAACCTTTCAATGGGATAAATGCCGCAACTTATTTAGCCACATTCCTAAATAAATTGGACTTAAATGATAGTCAAAAATTGTATTTTAGCTTTATTGCTAACAGTTTGCATCTTGATTTTGCTGGAGCAAAACTAGGCATCCAAAATACTGATGACGTCATGGGATCTTTGACAATGACACCTGATATCTTCACCTTTGACGATACCAAATCTACAATACTGCTCAACATTCGTTATCCAAAGGGTGACACTGGGGAAACATTAACTGAAAAGATCAATTCTGCCCTACCCGACGGTGTCAGTGCCTCAATTGATGGTCACAATCAATTACCACACTTTGTCGATGCAAATGATCCATTAATTAAAGCACTAGTTGGTGCATATTTTGATCACACTGGTGACGATACAAAACCATTCACAGTTGGTGGTGGAACATATGGACGTATCCTAAAACACGGAGTTGCCTTTGGTGCAATGTATCCAGGCGATGAAAATGTTATGCATCAACCTAATGAATATATCAATATTGACAAGCTATTAAAGGCAACGGCCATATACGCTGACGCCATATATCGTTTAATCAAATAGTCTATCGAGAAAGTTCTCCGGAAGCATATTTCCTCAGAACTTTTTTGTTTTTGTCCCGATAATAGTTTTTTATTATATAATTGGGGTATGTAACTTTTTAAAGGGGTTTATCTAAAAGTGAAAAATTTATGGAATAATATTGTCTCCGGCTTTAAAAGTATCAAGAGCTGGTCAGACTTTGCTAGTAAAGCTAATCTAACAATCGAAATAATTCGACGAATCATACTCTACATTATTGCAGGTGCACTTATCATGTTGAGCTTGGCAGTTGGACTTGGAATGGGTTATGTTTCTTCTTTGACAAGCCAAGTTGATGTACCAACTAAACATGAGATGAAATCGGAGCTTAGAGATGTTAATAACTCCACATCATTGTATTTTGCAAATGATCAAAAAGTCGAGAATCTTCAAAAGGACTTAACTGGTACGAGTGTACCTTTGTCAGAAATGTCACCTTATTTAAAAAAAGCCATTGTCTCAACTGAAGATAGCGACTTTTATCGACACAAAGGTGTGGTCCCTAAGTCTATTTTTAGAGCCATAATTTCTGACGTTACTGGTATCGGTGCCCAAACTGGTGGATCTACTTTGACACAACAAACTGTCAAAATGCAGATGCTTTCGTCTGAAACCACCTGGAAACGTAAAGCTGTTGAAATATTCTTAGCTATGCGTGTCGATAAATACTTCACCAAAGACGAAATCTTACAAGATTATTTGAATGCAGCTACTTTCGGTAGTAACAATAAAGGTCAAAATATCCAAGGTGTTCAAGCCGCAGCAAAGGGTTTGTTTGGTAAGAACGCCGCAGATTTGAATTTGGCAGAATCTGCCTTTATCGCTGGCCTTCCACAAAGTCCTTCAATTTACACACCATATTCTACTGATGGTAAATTAAAGAGTGATTATAGTCTTGGTCTAAAACGTAAGAACGTTGTTCTTTATCGAATGTACCGAGATGAACAAATAACTGAATCTCAATATAATTCAGCCAAGAAGTTTGATCTTGCTAGTGACTTCCAAAAACCTGCTAAGATCAAAAATAAGACCATCAAGTATGGCTATGTTTATAACCTACTAACTGAACAAGCTAGAACAATCTTGATCAAGCGTTTAGCCAAAGCAGATGGACTTAAGTACAGTGTCGTTAAAAACGATGAGAATCTTTATGATAAGTACTACGAACAAGCAGATACTGAGCTTCACAACAAGAACTATCGTGTAGATAGTACTATTGATAAGAATCTATATATTGCTATGAACGAACAAACTCAAGCATACAAGTCTAATCTTGGTACTACACATAACAGTACTGCTACAGATCCTAATACTGGTAAAACCATCAAAGTTTCAGAACCAGTCCAAAATGGATCTGTCCTTCTAGATAACAAAACCGGACAAGTTCTATCATTTGTCGGTGGTGTTAATTTCAAGAAATCTCAAACTAATCATGCCTTTGACACTAAGAGATCTCCTGGTTCATCCATCAAGCCTTTGATTACTTTTGGACCAGCAATTGAAAATGGATTAATTGGATCTCAGACAATGCTAGCTGACTTTAAGACTAAGTATAAGGGCTATTCACCTACTGACTATGGAGCAACTATTCAAAATAGATTTGTTTCTGCTCGTGAGACCCTAGAAGAGTCATATAACATCCCTTCTGTTAATCTTTATAACTACATCAGGACTCAAGGTGTAGACTCAAGTAAATACATGTCTAATATGGGAATTAATTTATCTCAAAAGGAATACGGACAATTAGGTATCACATTAGGTGGTACAGCTACTGGTGTCACAGTCCTTCAACAAGCTAGTGCCTTTTCTACCTTTGCAAATAAAGGTGAACATGTTAATCCTTATGTTGTCAGCAAGATAACTGATCCATCTGGTAAAACTATCTACGCTCACAAAAAAGCTAAGAAACATGTCTTTTCAAAACAAACTTCATATATCATCAAGAATATGCTTCACGGAGTTGTTACAAAAGGTACTGCTTCTGCAGTTTCATATGAATCAAACTTCAATACTAAAAACCTTTTTGGTAAAACTGGTACATCTAATGATTACCGTGATAACTGGTTTATCGCTAGTACTGATGGTGTTACTTTGGCATCTTGGATTGGTTATGATAACTTTTATAGTCACAATTACAACTTGGGAAGTAATTCTACTGATCTTAACCAAGAACTTTGGACCAAGATGGCAAATGCCGTTTACTCTGAGGATCCTGGAGTAATGAACGTAAATAAGAAATTCAACAAGCCTTATGGTGTTAAGAGTTATAAAGTAGACAAAGAGACTGGTACTAAGACTGGTACTGTCGGGTACAATGGGGTTACAACCACCGTTGATCAAAATACAACTAACTCGCTATATTACAAAGGTAGTCCAAAACAGATGTCCTACAGTAACTTTGCAATCGGTGGAAAAGCTAAGAACTATAAGCTATTCTGGGATAATTACTTTGGACAAAGTAACGGGTACGCACAAGTCACTACCGTTGGAGATAATGCCAAGACTAGTGATGAATTGGCTTCCGAAAATGGTAGCGGACGTACTTCAGGATTCAGTAATAGTACAAACAGCAGTGACTCTTCAGACGTCACTACTAACACTTCTACTTCAACAACAAACAATACAAATAATTCAACAACCACAAACGGTACATCTGAAACAGGTACTGGATCAGGGTCCGGTTCAGGATCTGGATCTGGTAATTCTGATTCTGCTTCAGCAGAATCAACCGATACTAAGGTATCTGACACAGCCGATACTGTAACTACCGGTACTGGTGCTACTACAACCGATAAAGTATCTGGTGGTAATAGTAGTGAAGTTGTTGCTGAATAATTACTAAAAAAGCCAAATCCGCATGGATTTGGCTTTTTTGATTACTATGATAGACTGGTTATATTATTAATTTTTAGTCAAGGAGAATTATATGTACTTTAGTCCAGGCTTCTTACAAAACTCACTATATATTGTTGCTATACTATTGATTATTACAACAACTCTTGTATTTATTTATAAAGTAAAACATGGCATAGGACCTTTTGATAGATTATTTGCTCTATCGGTTATTATGTTAATTAACATATTGTATTCAATCCTACAAGGATTCATCAATCTTCCTTATATGCTAAGTACAATAATCACTGGTGGATTATCATTGATTGCATTTGGATATGTTGTCATTATTTTAGTTGATCTATATAAACAAAGATCCACTAAAACTAAATAGAGTGTTCAGTTTTTGTTTATAAGCCCAAAAGGCCAGCATTTACGCATGTAAATGCTGGCCTTTTGGGCTTTATATTGAGGAAATTATGTTATGGCACCGCTGTAATAATTATCTAGTAGATTCTCTTTTAACGATTGAATATGGCAATTTGATAGTATTTTCATCTATTGCTTCTTGATTCATCATCTTAGTTAATAGTCTCATAGCAACAGCACCTATATCATATAGAGGTTCTTCGATTGAACTCATCTTGGGTCTAGTAACTTCACAAAGAATAGTGTCATTACTTGTGATGATCTCAAAATCATCTGGGACTTTGATTCCAGATTTCATGGCTGAATTCAATAATCCAGATGCCAATAAGTCCTCTGATACATATGCAGCTGTAGCACCACTGTTTTTAACAGCATCCCATATAGCTTCACCGGCTCTAACTGAGTATTCTGCTTCAAAAACTAAGTTTGAACTGAAGTTGATATGTGCTTTTTTCAAAGCTTTCTTATATCCATCAAGACGGAATTTACCATCAATTGGGTTTTCAAGACTACCACCTACAAAGGCAATCTTTTTGTGTCCATTTTGAATAAGTTGATTTACAACACTATTTACTGCGTCTGCAAAATCAATATTTACACTTGCTGTCTCATTGTTCTTATCAACTGAACCTGCCAAAACGATTGGGGTCTTTGAATTAGACAAATTACGTTTTAACTTTTTAGATAATTGCTTACCCATGTAAATCAAACCGTCAACTTGCTTTGAAAGCAAATTATTCAAGATTTGTTCTTCGTCTCCAACTGATTCTTGTAAGCTAGTTAAAATGATATTGTACTTATACATTGATGCAACATCATCAATTCCTTTAGCAAGGGATGCATAATACAAGTCAGTTATATCAGGCAAAATAACACCGATCGTTGTACTTTTTTTGCTAGCAAGTCCACGAGCTACTGCATTGGGGCGATAATTCAATCGATCAATTACTTCAAGAACTCTTTTTCTAGTTTCTTCTTTAACATTTGCATTTCCATTGACAACACGAGAAATAGTTGCCATAGAAACATTAGCAGCCTCGGCTACATCATATATTGTTACTACTTTTTTATCCATTTAATATCCACTCTCTCAAATTTTCATTTAGACAACTTTAATTTATCAAAAATTTTCACATTTTGCAAGCGGTTTCCACGTTATTGTTGTAAGTTTTCATACTTTTTCAAAAAGAAAACCGTTTTCAGTGATATACTTTAGACAAAATTGTAAAGGAGACTTTTTTCATGAAGAAGCAACTATTAGAATTACAAAACTATTTGGCTCAAAATAATTTGGATGTAGCCTATGTTTCAAGTCCAACAGATATAAACTATTTCACTGGATTCTATAGCGAACCTGAAGAAAGAATTTTAGCACTTTTAGTTTTCCCTGATAAAGATCCATTTATCTTTGCCCCTCAACTAGAAGTTGAAGCAGCCAAAAAGGCTGGTTGGGATAAGGATGTCTTCGGATACCTTGACCATGAGGATCCTTTCTCACTGATGGCTGGACATATTAAGGACTCTGTTGGATCCCCTATTAAGTGGTCACTTGAAAAGGATCACTTGTCAGTTGAAAAATTGGAATCTATAAAACAACAATTCCCAGACGCAACTTTCCCAGACAATTTGTCACGTTACATGGAAAATGCCAAACTGATTAAGACTGACGAAGAGATCAAACTTCTTGATGCCGCTGGTAAAGAAGCTGACTATGCTTTTGAAGTTGCTTTTAACGCAATAAAAAATGGACGTACTGAACAAGAGATCGTTGCCGAGATAGAATATGCAATGATGAAAAAAGGTGTCATGCATATGAGCTTTGACACTATCGTTCAAGCTGGTGCTAATGCTGCCAATCCACATGGTGGTCCAGAAAAGAATCCTATCGTACCAAATGAATTGATTTTATTTGATCTAGGTACAATTCATCAAGGATACATCTCTGATGCATCCAGAACAGTCGCATTTGGCAAACCTGATGACAAGGCACTAGACATCTATAAAGTTGACATAGAAGCTCAATATGCAGCAATGGATGCAGCAAAACCAGGAATTACCGCTGCTCAACTAGATAAAGTTGCCCGTGATGTTATCACAAAGGCCGGCTATGGTGAATACTTCATTCATAGACTTGGACATGGTATGGGTACTTCAGAGCATGAATTTCCATCAATCATGGAAGGTAATGATATGGTACTTAAACCCGGAATGTGCTTCTCTATTGAACCTGGAATCTATATTCCAAATGTTGCTGGAGTTAGAATCGAAGATTGCATTCACATCACTGAAGATGGTAACGAACCATTTACACACACTAGTAAAGAATTGAAATACATCGATTAATTAGTAAATAAAAAAAAGTACTCCTAAGAAATTATCTTGGGAGTACTTTTTTACCCTTAATCTTTATCTGTTGAATCATCTTCATCAAAATTCTCTGAAGCACCACTAGTTGCATCGGTATCAACATTCAAATCATCAGCAGTTTTTTTATCTGATGATTCTAAATCATCCTCATCAAAAATAATATCTGATGCATCTTCGTCTTCACGAAGTTTGTCTGCAGTGGATTTCATTTGTTCTTTCAATGCATCGGTTTTCTCATTAAAGTTATTTACGATGTTATCTTTATCGGCAAAACCTATTCCACCATTATTGAAATCCCCACGAATAGTCTTAATATTCTCTAGTACACTTTGACCTGACTCACTAGTCAAGTACTTTGATACAGCATAACCAGCTGCACTACCCAAAACTATTCCAAGTAAAAATTGATTGTTCTTCATAATTTATCTCTTCTTTCTTGGCATAAACTTGGCCAATGTTTTAACAATTGTTGCGGCGTTACCAACTGTCAAAATGTTTTGTAGACCAAAGCCTGTGTTAGGTTTTTCTGCTGTAGCATTGGCAGTTTTCTTACCAATGTTCTCTACAGTATCGAACAATGGATTAAGCTTGCTTGACTTACTATTAACATCGTCCATCAATGTATTAGTTTTGTCTACCAACTGATTAGTTTGATCCATAATATTGTCAGTATTCTTTGATAAAACTTCAACCATCTTAGTTGTCTCTTTTATTGTATCCTGCAATTCGTTCAACAGCTTTGCCGTTGAAACTAGCATCTTAGCCAAGTACAATACCAAAACTACAAAAGCTAGTGCAGCAATCAATCCAGCAATTTGTCCCAGTGTCATAGTAGAACCTCCTTATAAACTCTTCGTTTTCTTCATATTAGCATTATACCAATAATGCTTCAATTATTTACCAAATAATCCAGTTAGGATACTCTTTTTCCAGTTTTTCTATAGCACGACCTCTATGACTTATTTGATTCTTTTGATCCATTGTTAATTGAGCCATAGTTTTCTTCTTCTCAGGTAAGTAAAACAACGGATCATAACCAAATCCATTGTCGCCTTCCGGAATCGTACCGATCAATCCCTTTACTTCACCCTCAACAACTAAGTCATCGTCATTTTTAGGATTAGAGAATACCAAAGTTGAAACGAACCTAGCTGTACGTTTCTCCATTGGGACACCACCTAGTTCAGACAACAATTTGGCATTATTAGCTGCATCGTTGTGATCTCCAGCGTAACGTGCTGAATAGATGCCTGGTTGACCAAATAATTCATCAACTTGTAAACCAGAATCATCAGCAATAGTTGGTAAGTTAAATTCCCTCATTACTGCATGTGCCTTTAATTTGGCATTTTCTTCAAAGCTTTGACCATTCTCCTTAATATCAGAGAATTCTGGGAAATCCAACAGAGTTTGGATAACAAATTCTGTTTTATCAAATATTTTTTCA
Organism: Companilactobacillus allii; assembly: GCF_001971585.1. Classification (NCBI taxonomy): domain Bacteria; kingdom Bacillati; phylum Bacillota; class Bacilli; order Lactobacillales; family Lactobacillaceae; genus Companilactobacillus; species Companilactobacillus allii. The sequence continues at coordinate 18,833 of NZ_CP019323.1, forward strand.
AATTCTTTAGCCTTATTAGGGTTCTTTGTCGCAATAATTATTTTTTTCATTTATTTTCTCCAAGATTAACTAAACTTATCTCATCAATTTTTGTACCAGCAAGCCACTCTTTAGACAAACGTTTGAACTCATCAATTCCACCAGTTGCATGCAATCTAATATCTGAATCCTTAGTATCTGTTAACATATCATTCATTCTAAGATAGTCTCTAACATATGAGACGGTTTCAATTCCTGAATCAACCAAAGTTATCTCATTGCCTAAAGCTTCAACAATCTGAGATCTAAGCATTGGAAAATGTGTACATCCCAAAACTAAAGTATCATACTTGTTATTAAGGAATGGCTTCAATGTATCTGTAATAAGTTCTTGGGCCTGTTTTGTTTCAGCTTCGTCATTTTCCACAATCGAAACAAATTCTTGAGCAGGCACCCCTAAAACATTAATATTAGGATCAATATCATCAATAGCCTTGCTGTAACTCTTTGAATTAATCGTTGCCTTTGTACCAATAACTCCGACATTATTAGTCTTAGTATCTCGGCTAGCTGTTATTGCACCGGGCTCTATAACCCCAAACATGGGAATAGAAAATTCTTTTTTTAGAGTAGGTAAGGCATTTGCTGTAGCTGTATTACAAGCATAGATAATTACTTTTACATCTTGAGAAATCAAATACTTAACAAGTTCACGTGTGTACTCGATAATTTGTTCCTTAGTTTTCAATCCATAAGGCATCCTAGCCTCATCACCAATAAAAACAATATCTTCATTAGACATTTGTTTAATGACTTCTTTTGTGACTGTTAAACCGCCTAATCCTGAATCTAATAGGCCAATTGGTCTTTTATCGCTCATAAATGCACCCTCTATTTTATAAAATTATATTTTAAATGAAATTTCTTATGTTCTACATTGTACAATAGCTTAAAAACCTAATAGTCTAATGATATAATAAATTGTCTAGAAAAAGGAGCTAAAATAATGGCTGCAAAATCAAAAGGTACTAATGAACCAAAGTTAACTGACATCCCTGATGTTTTAAAACCAGGTCAAGATGGTGAAAATGTTGACGGGTTAACTGAAAGTTATTTTGCTGTTTCAGTACTCCGTGATTTCGTTCTCCCCGATTTGTTGGATAAAGATACTGTAGAACTACTGTATTGGGCTGGTAAGAATCTCAGTAGGCAATTGATTCTTGACATGCAAAGTCTCCCAGAATTGTTCACAAAAGCTGGATTTGGTGATTTGAATATCACTAAGCAAACAAAAGACAGCTATCAATATACACTGAGCGGTCCTGAAGTAGCACAGCGTTTCAATGTAAACAACGACAATCCTGAGTTCTCGCTTGAAACCGGAATAATCACCGAAACTGTCGAAAAAACTATTGAGGCTTTCTGTTTAGGCACATATACTGTCAACAGCAAAGCAAAGAGTGTTTCAATTAAAGTACAAATTGATCGAAACTAAAGTTTACAACAAAAAAGATGCTTAAGCAAAACCGCTTAAGCATCTTTTTTTGTGCAACATTTTTGGCTAATCTTCTAGTCTGTATAACCGTCCAAAATTTTAGCAAGTTGAGCTTTACTGTGGAAACCTGTCAACTTATCAACAACTTCGCCATCTTTTTTGATAACTAGTGTTGGAATTGCCATAATTCCAAATGATTCTGGAGTCTTTGGATTAGCATCAACATCCATCTTTGTAAACTTAACTGCATCATTTTCTTCTGATAGTTCTTCGATAACTGGTGATTGCATACGACATGGACCACACCATGTAGCCCAAAAATCAGTAATTACAACGCCATCTTTTGTTTCTTCTTCGAATTCTTTATCTGTTAATTCATCAACCATAAAATCACTCCTCTTTTACTCTGTCTAAGAAATATTATCACTTTTAAGTAGTTCTAGGAAATATTTTGTTTTGCAATTACAAGTCCACGATCGTAGCTCCAGAACCACCAGAACTTGCTGGTGCATAGCCAAATGACTTAACCCGTGGATTACTTTGTAGGTATTTAGTAACACCCTTTCTGATGACTCCAGTACCAAAGCCATGCACAATAGTAACTTGATTATAACCAGACAACAATGCTGAATCAATATATGAATCTAGCTCAGTCATTGCCTCTTCATAACGTTTACCACGAAGATCTAGTTTACTAGAAAGTCCTGAACTCTTGGTTCTTCTAACCATTGTCTTTTTGGTTTCTTCTTCAGGTTTAGCATCCGTCTTCTCCAAATCGTTCCCATCAAACTTCATCTTCAAAATACCCAATTGGACTTCAAATTGACCATTTTTATCCTTACGTACGATCGTTCCAAATTGTCCATATGTCAAAACTTTAACTTCATCGCCAACTTTAAGCTCTTGTCTGTGTTTATTACGTTTCAAGACTTTATTTTTCTTAACTGTTTCATCTTGATGTAGATTTTTCAATCCAGTTTTAGCTGAGATAATCTGATCTTCTTTAACAGCAATACCAGATTGTTCAAGCTTACGTAAACGATCGATGATTTTATCTGATTCCTTACGGGATTTTGAAACTATCTGATTAGCACGAACCTTAGCAGCTTGAAGTTCTGATTCCTTAGAGTTATCTAACTCAACTTGTTTATGCTCATAATTATCCTGAATTTCTTTGTTCTTGGCTAATTGTTCTTTTAGATCTTCGTTTTTCTTTTCAAATTCCTTACGACGATTCTCCAAGTCAGTGATCATATTATTCAGATCTTGGCTTTCACCACTCATCAAACTTTGACCACGTTCAACTACTTCTTTATCCATACCCAATCTAGCAGCAATATTAAAGGCATTACTAGAACCTGGGATACCAATCAATAATCGATAAGTAGGTTTTAGAGATTTCTCGTCAAACTCCATACTTGCATTGATAGTATCCTCGGTATTATATGCAAAGACCTTCAATTCTGGATAGTGAGTCGTTGCCATTATGACACAATGAGATTTGGCAAGTTTCTCAAGAATAGCAATCGCAATTGCGGCACCTTCTTGAGGATCTGTACCAGCTCCAAGTTCATCGATCAATACCAAACTACGATCTGAAACTTTACGAATAATATTAATAATATTATCCATATGAGATGAAAAGGTACTTAAATTCTGCTCAATTGATTGTTCATCACCAATATCCACGAATATCTCATCAAATACAGCAATCTGACTTTCTTCACGTGCTGGAATAAATAATCCAGCCTGTGCCATCGCTTGTAGTAATCCTAACGTCTTCATGGTAATAGTCTTACCACCAGTATTAGGACCTGTTATTAGCATCGTCTTAAAGTCGTCACCAATTGTAATATCATTAGCCACTACTTGATCAGGGTTAATCAAAGGATGTTTGGCATTCTTCATATCAACAACGTGATTCTTAGATATTATTGGCTCAGTGGCCTTAATTTCTTTTGCATATTTGGCCTTAGCATTAATCAAGTCAAATTGGCCTAATACTTCATTGTTCTTAACGATATCATCAATTTCTGGTCGAACTAAATCTGATAATTCGTTAAGAATCCTAATTTCTTCTAATTTCTCAGATGTTTGCATATCATGTAAGCGATTGTTAAGCCCTACAACAGCTTCTGGCTCAATATAAAGTGTTTGTCCACTAGCACTCTGATCGTGAACCACACCGCCAAATTTGTGGCGGTATTCGGTTTTAACAGGTACAACGAATCTATCATCACGTAATGTAACAATTGATTCAGTCAAAAACTTAGTATTATTCCCACGAACATACTTGTCCATAGAATTACGAATTTGTTCGTTTAAGCGCCCAATTTGTTCACGAATATACTTCAAGTCCTCAGAAGCCGTATCCAACACTTTACCAGTGTCATCAACAGACTTAGTAATCCTATTAGTTAAAGTTGGATTATCAATCAGATTTTCGTTTAATTCATACAATTGACGAAGATCGATCTGATCATCTTTTAGTTTTTCAAAGAATTCTTTTAATTCACTAGTATTTTTTAGAACTTCACCTATTGAAGCCAGTTCGGTTCCATTTAAATTTCCATCTTTTTTAAGACGATTAGCTTGATCATGCAGATCAGCCAATTTTCTAACTGGAATTTCACCCTTGATTCGAACAATATCCATGCCATCTTTAGTCTGATCAATTAATCGTTGCACAATTGACTCAACTGACATTGGCATAAGCTTTTTCAAAAGGGTATTCCCACGTGATGTTATTAGATATTTGGCAATTTCTGTCTTGATCTTACCAAATTCCAAAACATTTAAAGCTTTATTATTCATAACTTCTCCCTATTATTATTAATAATCACATCAAGTTTATTTTAATAATAAATAAGGCTGAAACAAAATAATTTGTCTCAGCCCATTTATTATTTTATATCCATAAACCTGTCATCATTGATGTCAATCCTGGCGTATAACGAATCATTATTGACGCCATAAATGAATGTTGCAATGCATTTTGAATACCATCAACCGGAATCATTGCCAATAATAAAAGGACCATAAACATAGTCACATAAGTAACTACTAATCCTAATATTCCCCCACTCAATAGATTAATATCATTGAACATTGGATAATAAGTCAGTCTCTTAAAGTAAAGACCAACAAAACGAACTATTATCCAACCAATAAAACAGATAAAGATAAATGCGAAAGCACGATAAAATGCATTATCCAATTCCATTCCAACTTTAGTTGAAAAGAAGGCAAACTCACTTCCTAAACTGGCAGATGGGTATGGAACTATCATTTCAAATTTTGGACCCAAAGCTTTGAAGGAAACTAGAGCAATCACAAAAAAGATTGCATATCCAACTGTAAAAAATGCTTGCATAACTAGGCCACGTCGGGCACCAACGTAAAACCCATAGGCTAACAACAAAATAAGTAACAGACTTAGCATTATATCCCCTTACACATTCTCTTTACTAAAAGCAGTATTTCTCACAACTATAACAGAAAATCACAAACCATGAATCAACAAATAATTGATCCATGGTTAATTTATAAACTATTGATCTTGACCGTCATCAGCTGTGAAAGTATTCAAAACCTCTTGAACCATATCCCATTCTTCTTCGTCTTCGATTGGAAGAAGATCACCGGCTGTAACATCACCGTTTGCATCTGGTTCAAATGAATATGCTTGAAGTTCTACTTCATCAGAATCTTCATCATTTTTAGGGTATAAGAAAACATATGATTTTTGGTAATCTTCAGAATCGAAGGTAAACAAAATCTTGTATGTCTCTTTATTACCTTGGTCGTCACTTAATGTAACTTCATCCAAATCCTTTGGTGATTCTGGATTTTCATTCATAATCGTCACCTCAATTTAGTTGCTGTTTCTTGCAACTATTCCTTCGTTAACTTGCCTTTTGCATCAAGATAATTTTGTAAAATCATCTCTGCAGCAATTTTATCAATAACTTTTTTTCTTTTCATACGTGAAACATTCGCTTCATCAATTAACATACGTTCTGCCTGAACAGTAGTCAATCTTTCGTCTATAAAGTCTACTGGTAGGTTAAATCTATCAACCACCATCTTACCGTATTCACGAGATTTCTCTACTCTTGGGCCTTCTGTATTATTCATATTCTTAGGAAGACCAATAACAATCCCTGTTGGTTTTTTATCATCGATAATTTCACCTAGACGATCCAAGCCAAACTCTTCCTTGTCCTCATTAATACGGATGATCTCAACACCCTGAGCGGTCCATCCCAATAGGTCACTTGCGGCTACACCGACAGTTCTGGAACCAACGTCTAATCCCAATAAGCGCATTATTTATCTTGATTGAGATAACTTTTAACTAATTCTTCGATTATCTCGTCTCTTTCGTGTTTTAAGATTAGATTTCTCGCATCATTGTGACGCGGAATATAGGCAGGATCACCAGACAATAAGTATCCAACAATTTGATTAATTGGATTATAACCTTTTTCCTCTAGTGATTGATAAACACTTTGTAATGTTTCTTTGACGTCCTTGCCTTTGTTTTCATTAAAATCAAAACTCATTGTTTTATCAAGTGAACTCATGGCAAACCTCCATATAGCAAAATTTAAGTGACCAGAAAGATTTCATTACAATTATAGCCCACTTTAATAAGATTTAATAACATCTTTGGCTAATTGTAACGCATTTGTAAGACCAGCGGGATTTTTACCACCAGCTTGTGCCATATCAGGACGGCCACCTCCGCCACCTTGAATTTCCTTAGAAATTTTCTTGATGACATCAGATGCCTTGATTCCTTTGTCTTGAGCATGCTTATTAACGGCTACAACAAGACTAGCTTTTTTATCAGCACTTCCACCCAATATTAATATGTCAGAACTCTGTTCATTCTTCCACTTATCTGCTAGCTGTCTTAATGCGGCCATATCTGCTGGAATTGCATTGGCGATAACTTTGAACTCGTTGATTTCTTCAACATCACTGAAGACCTCAGCGGATTTTTGACTTGTAAGTTTTAACTTCAAGTTTTGGTTATCACGATTCAACGCTTTGTTATCATCAATCAATTGAGTTGCTCTTGCAGGTACATCTTTCAATTGATTGACCTTCATATTTCTGGCCGTTTCTTGTAATAATTGTAATTGATTACTTAAGTATTCAAATGCCTCTTCACCAGTAACTGCTTCAACACGACGAATACCTGAACCAATTGCTGATTCAGAAGTAATCTTGAACAATCCAAGTTCTGAAGTATTACGTGCATGTGTACCACCACAGAATTCAGTTGAATAATCGTCAATTTCAACGACACGGACAACATCTCCGTACTTTTCACTGAATAAAGCAATAGCACCCTTCTTTTTCTTGGCTTCTTCAATTGGTAATACTTCTGTTTTTACAGGGATAGCATCCCAAATCTTTTTATTTACGATTTTTTCCAATTGACTGATCTGTTCTTCAGTCAATGCAGCATTACTGTTAAAATCAAATCTCAAATATTCTGGTTCAACTAAAGAACCAGCTTGATGTGTTCTTGAACCTAAAACATCACGTAATGCCTGATCTAGTAAATGTGTAGCAGTATGATTATGGCGAACTTTTTCACGGAAATCATTGTCAATCTTCAATTGATATTCAACATTTTTTTCTAAAGTTGTAGATACATTTACCAAATGGATATTTTGACCATTTGGTGCATGTTGTACATCAATAACTTCAGCGACTTCATTACCATTATTGTCATAGATTCCACCAATATCAGCAACCTGTCCACCCATTTCTGCATAGAAAGGTGTCTTATCAAAGATCAATTGTGCTTTTCCTTCAGCTACCTCTTCTACTTCAGAATCATCAACAACAATATTCTTCAAGGTTGCCTTTATGTCAACGTTTTTATAACCGACGAATTCACTAGGTGTTTTGATTTCCATTAGTGTTTCATCTTGCATACCCATTGATTGTAGGTTTCCACGAGCAGCACGGGCACGTTGCTTTTGTTCTTCCATGTTAGCTTTGAAACCATCTTCATCAACGTCTATATTTTCATCATGAGCATACTCACGAGTCATTTCCAATGGAAAACCGTAAGTATCATATAGCTTGAATGCATCGGCACCATTAATGATTTTTTTATTATTCTCATGAAGAGATTCAATTATACCATTCAATAATGATAAACCATCATTAAGTGTTTCTGAAAAACGTTTCTCTTCTAATTCGATTGTCTTAGCAATAAAGTCCTTTTGTTGACTAACTTCTGGATAATAACTCTCCATGATCTCACCAACAATTGGTACTAGCTTATAAAGAAATGGTCCATTAATACCTAACTTTTTACCATTAAGTACAGCACGTCTGATCAATCGTCTAATAACGTAGCCTCGACCTTCATTTGAAGGAAGTGCTCCATCACCAACTGCAAACGAAACAGTTCTAACATGATCGGCTATAATTTTGAACGAAACATCATCTTCAGCTTTATCACCATATTTACGACCATTACTAAGTGTTGCAACATGGTCAATGATTGGTTTGAATAAATCTGTTTCAAAATTCGTTTCTGTTCCTTGAATAATTGAAACAAGTCGCTCTAGTCCCATACCAGTATCAATATTCTTATGTGGCTGTTCAACATACTTACCATTTGGTAGATGGTTTAATTCTGAGAATACAATATTCCAAACTTCAAGGTATCTCTCGTTTTCACCACCAGGGTAGTTTTCAGGATCATCTGCATCTAGATTATTGAATGATTGACCACGATCATAGAAAATCTCTGAATCAGGACCACAAGGACCCTCACCGATATCCCAGAAGTTATCTTCTGTCTTCAAAATATGATCTTGAGCGATTCCAACTTTTGCCCAGAGTTTTTGTGTTTCAGTATCTTTAGGATATGTGGTTACATACAATAGATCTTTATCCATATCTAACCAGTCTGGACTTGTTAAAAATTCAAATGCCCATGGAATTACTTCTTCTTTGAAATAATCACCAACTGAGAAGTTACCTAACATTTCAAAGAAAGTTTGGTGACGGGCAGTTTTACCAACGTTTTCAATATCATTAGTTCTAATACACTTTTGAGCATTAGTGATACGTGGATTTTCAGGAATCACTGTACCATCAAAATACTTCTTTAATGTAGCAACACCAGAGTTTATCCACAATAAAGTAGGATCATCGACTGGAACTAATGAAGCACTAGGTTCAATCATATGTTTCTTTTCTTGAAAGAAATCCAAAAACATTTTTCTTATTTCAGAACTTGATAATTTTTTCATTATTTTCCCCTTAAAAAAAGAGAAAACCGTTGCCTTACAAGGACGCCACTGCGCGGTACCACCTTGTTTGCAACGATTTTCGTTAGCCTCTCAATAATTATTATTTACAATTTTAATTGGCAGCATCTAATTAAAACTACCTAGGCATTCTCATCAACTAGCCTTCTCTTAAGGTATTAATAATTAGACATATCCAATGAAAATATTAACTACTGATTGAAAAAAAGTCAATGACTAACTTCCACGTCTTTTATCTCTTAGTTGCTTACGTTCTTGACGATCTCTAATACGGTTCTTTTGACGTTTATCAGTAGAAATAGCTTGTCTAATCTTTTTCTTATATCCTGGCTTTTTCTTGGTCTTTTGTTTTTTAACAAATCCAACTAATTTTGGATCGAGTTTTTCTTGTGTAGCATGACGTTGAACACGACGATCTCTGTCATATGCTTCAACAATTTCTCCATTTTTTACATCCTTTGGAGAAAATTTGATGCCCATATGTTCAAGCTGAGCAATTTTATTTTCTTCACCTGGATTATACAACGTAATAGCAGTACCTGACATTTTGTTACGTCCAGTTCTACCGACACGGTGAATGAAAAAGTCCAAATCATCAGGTATCTCTGCATTAACAACGTGTGAAATACCAGGTATATCAATACCACGTGCAGCCAAATCAGTTGCCACAACAAATTGATATTCCATATTTTCAATCTGCTTCATAACACGTTTTCTCTCACGAGGAGTCAAACCACCATGTATACGTGCAACTTTTAGTCCTTTAGCTTTTAAATAATTATAAATATCATCAACTGATTTTTTAGTATTAGCAAAGATCAATGCCAAATATGGTGATCCTAAAGTCATCAATTGATAGATCATTTCCTTTTTATCACGGCCATGAGCAAACATTAGCCAATTATCAACATTTTTAGCGATAATATGTGAGTTCTTGATTTCGACTCTTTGTGGACCCTTCATGTACTTCTTCAAGAAAGGTTCAAGTCTTTGTGGAATTGTAGCAGAGAAAACCATCATTTCGTGGTTTTCAGGCATTTTGCTAGCTATATGATCAACATCTGATAAGAATCCCATGTCAAGAGTCATATCTGCTTCATCAACTACGAAACGTTCAACGTTTTCAACGTGCAGATCATTCTCACGAATCATATCCCATAATCTACCCGGAGTTCCGATCGCAATTTGTGGTTGATGAGCATCAAGCTTTCTCTTTTGACGTTCACGATCAGCTCCACCAACATAGATAAACGCATTATATTCTTCTGGATAATTCTTAAGAATTGCTTGCGTATCTTCATATATTTGGTAGGCCAATTCCCTACTTGGAGTTGCAATCACAGCCTGTACAGTTTGATCTTTAGTAATTGCATTCAAAATTGGCAATAAGAAAGCATGAGTCTTACCAGAACCAGTTTCTGATTGAACGATAATATCTTTCTTCTTGTTAACAAGTGAGATTACTGCTTCTTGAACCTGAGTTGGTTCCTCAAAGTGTATCTCCTTGAGCGATTTGTTTATCGCATCATTAAAATTATATTGTGAAAATTTAGTCATCTATTCACCCTTCGATTTGAAATCTTTAACGATCTCAATCAATTCCTTAAACATTTGGTTTACTTCATCCAAATCTTTAGCATTTGCACCACTAGCTAATGGATGTCCACCGCCATCATGTTCTTTGGCTAACTCATTGATGATAGGGCCTTGAGAACGCAAGTGCATTCTATATGTCTTATCATCTTTTTGAACTGCCTCTAACCAAGAAGTTACTTCATGTAATCTACCTGGAGTTGATACAACTGAGTTAGCTTTTTCTTGATTAATTCCCAATTTTTCCATTAAATCTAAGTCGATGATGGCTAGTGCAGCACCTGATTCATCAACTTGTAGTCGATTGAACAATTCACCTTGTAACTGGGCTTGTGCCAAGGTTATCTCATTCATATTTTGATTGATACCGGAAAAATCAATTCCCAAGCTAATAAAAGTTCCAACAACATTCATTGTATGTTGAGTAGTAGCTGGATACATGAAACGGCCAGTATCACCTACTATACCAGCATATAAATAATACGCAACGGATTTTGTTAAAGTTAATTCATCTGTTGAATCGATCAAGTCAGCAATTATTTCTGAACATGAACTAGCATCTGTATTAACAATTAATTGGCCACCATATGCTTCATCATTAGGATGATGGTCAATTTTAATCAAAAAGTCCCCGTCATTGAAACGTTCATCATCAACTCGTGGAGTGTTTGCAGTATCAACGCAAATCACCAATGCACCATTATAGTCGTCATCACTGACTTCGTCCATTGTTGCTAACCATTTAAGACCCTCAGCGTTGTGTCCACCAGTTAATATCTTCTTATTTGGATAGGCCTGGATAAGTGCTGTTGCCAACCCAACTTGTGATCCAAGAGCATCTGGATCGGGATTTTGATGACGTAGTATAACTATCTTGTCATATTTTTTGATTGTTGAAATAATCTCTTTGAAACTATTCATTAATTATCCTCCGTTTTAAATAAATTTAAAGAAACTTCCTCATAAGATAACGGATCTAAGTTAGTTAAAGTAATGCCAAGAAGCCTTATCTTTTGATCGCTTATGTCTAATTTATCATAAATCTCTTTGGCAATACGATATATTTCATCTTTATCTTGTACATAATCTTGAAAAGTCATACGTTTAGTAACCGTATCAAAATCAGAATTACGTAATTTCAAAACAACCGTCTTACCGTGTTGACGTTGTTTCTTCAAATCCTTACTTACCAAATCGGCCAAGAAATTAAGTTCCTTTTCAATCTGTTCCTTCAATACTAAGTTCTGATTATATGTTCGTTCACGACCGATCGACTTACGAACTCTATGACTATTAACAGGTGAATCATCGATTCCATGAACTCTTTTGAACATAATGTAGCCCATTTTACCAAAAGTGTTAATGAACACGTCTTGATCTAGTTCTTGTAAATCTCCACCAGTGTAAATATCCATGTCATGCAACTTTTGTTGCATCGCTTTTCCTATTCCATTAAATTTCTCGATCGGAATTGGCCTCAAGAAATCCTCAGCGTACTCGCCCAAAATAATTGTTCTACCAAACGGCTTACGATAATCTGATGCCATCTTAGCTAGAAATTTATTATAAGATATTCCAACTGAACAAGTCAGCTGTGTTTCACGAATTATCCTTTGTTGAATATAATTTGCTATTTTTAAAGTATTGGATTCATTTAATTTGTTCTCCGTCACATCAAGATATGCTTCATCAAGTGCAACCGATTGATAATTGTCTGTCACTTCTCCGAATATATTATGAATATAATCAGAAGTCTTACGGTACAATTCAAAATTTGGTGGAGCAATCACCAACTTATCACGAGGTATAAGTTCTATTGCTTGTTGTGCAGGCATTGCTGAATGCGCACCGTATTTTCTAGCATTATAATTGGCAGTTGTTACAACTCCGTGATGATGATTTTTTCTAGGATCTGGCGCTACTATTAGGCACTTATTTTTATATTGTGGATGAGCTCTTTCTTCTACAGAAGCGAAAAAAGCATCCATGTCAACATGGATGATTTTTCTATTTTCTTCAATTATAATTGGTATTTTTAAAAATCCGATAGTACACCACCATCTGGCCTAGTCATCCCAGACCCATGAATTTCCATCACGTTCTAGTAAAGTATCAGCAGCCTCTGGACCCATTGTGCCACTTAGGTAGTTAGGAAATTTGGGAGTTTCTAGGTCCCATTGTTCTCTAATTACATCAATATACTTCCATGTACTTTGAAGTTCATCCCACAAAGTAAAGTGAATCCTATCACCTGACAAAATATCGATAATCAAACTCTCATAAGCCTCACGAGCGTCATCAAAATATGTTTTGTCTTCTGGGAACTTGATCAAATCTTGATTTGAATCCTGATAATCAATTCCATTGACCAAAATACTATGACCGTTCTCAGGTTCAATCAACAAACTAACCGTTGTATTGGGATTAATTCCAAGTTTAGAAGCTTGGTCATTAAACACGATATCAATTCTTGATGATTTATCTGGCATACGTTTACCTGAACGAACATAAAATGGAACATTTGCCCAACGTTCATCATCAAACTCTATCTTCCCAGCAGCATATGTCTCAATATTAGAATTATCATCAACATTTTCTTCATCACGATAAGCTGTTTGTTTACCTAAACGGTCCGTATCATATTGTCCACGAACAAAGGCCCTATTGACCTCTTCTGGATCAAGAACTTTTAGGCTGGAGAATAAGTCAGTCTTAACTTTATGAATAGATTCTGCTGTCATTTCATCTGGTTTATCCATGGCAATCGATCCGATGATCTGCATAATATGATTTTGGACCATATCACGTAAGACACCAGAGGTTTCATAATATCCACCACGATCTTCAACACCAAGGGATTCACCTAAAGTAACTTGAATATTTGAAACATATTTGCCACTCAAGGCCTTGTCAAACTTAGGATTCTTCAAGCGTATATTAGGAATTTCTTGAATCATTTTCTTACCTAAATAGTGATCGATACGATAAATTTCTTCCTCTGGGAAAGCCTTTGACAAGTCATTATTAAGCTCTGAAGCACTAGCTAGATCACGACCAAATGGTTTCTCAATAACTAGACGATTGAATCCATTCTTTGTCTTCAATCCTTCGGAGTTGATGTGTTCGGCAACTGTACCAAAGAATCTAGGGGCAATAGCCATGTAGTATACACGATTATGACCAGCACTAAACTGATCATCGAGTTTGGCAGCTAATTCCTTTAGAGCAATATAATGTTTTGAATCATTAACATTATGTGATTGATAGAAGAAATGTTTTGCAAACTCTTCCATCTTTTGCTTATCATCGTCCAAATTCTCAAGTGAAGTTACCACTGTTTCACGGAAATAGTCATCACTCCAGGGACGACGTGCTGTACCAATTACGGCAAAATGGTCCTTTAATACGCCTGCTTTGTACAAACGATATAGGGCAGGATAGAGTTTTCTGTGAGCAAGATCTCCAGAACCTCCAAAAATAATAAAAATTGCTGATTTTTCTTTAGCCATTTTCCAAACTCCTTTTGATAAAGTCATATATATCTCTATTTTACAACATGCATCGATAAACATCTTTAATAAAGACTTTTAGTTATAATTCTTATTATAAATTCATCTTATACCTTGGAGTACACTTTAAGGCAACAAAAAAGATTGAAACTATCGCTTCAATCTCAAAAAAACTTTATTTCTCTTCTGAATCTTCTTTTACATCATCTTTATCTGAAGCATCAGCTGATTTTTCTTCAGGTTTTACATCTTCAGTATTATCATCTGATTTTGCTTCTTTAGGAGCTTCTTCTTTAGGGGCAACTTTTTCAGTAGTCTCTTCTTTTGGAGTAACTTCTTTTGGAGCATCTTCACTCTTAACTGTTCCAGTTGCGGCTGGAGTAGTTCTACGAATAAAGTTCAAATCAAATGTTAAGTAAATACCATCACAATCAACAACGACTTCTTTATTCTCACGGTCAATAGATGCAATAACACCCTTAACACCACCAAGTGTAACAACTTTGTCACCCTTGTCCATTTGTTTAAGCATTTCTTGACGTTTTTGTTGTTGTTTCTTTTGTGGACGAATAGAAATAAAGTACATACCAACAAACATGATTACGATAAATACGATAAATATCATGTTTGATCCACCTGCTGCAGCGCCTAATGTTAAATAATTCAAATTTTCCACCTCTTAATAGTTTTCATAAGTATATGGTATCAAAGATTTAACGGTCTAACCACATACATTGCTCTTTTATTAGAAATAATATTAGAAATTACGAGCATTTTCTTTATTTAGACCATATTCTTCAAAAACATGCTCCCTAAATTCTAATAAATTGTCATCACGTATTGCTTGACGAACATTCTTCATAAGATTTAACAAGTAGTATAAATTATGATAACTAGTCAAATGTGTTCCAAATAACTCATTTGCATTAATTAAATGACGAATATATGCACGACTGTAATTACGACATACGTAACAATCACAATCTTCATCTATTGGACGAAAGTCTCGTGCGTATTTAGCATTTTTAACAACTAAGCGTCCCTTTGTTGTCATACAAGTTCCATTTCTAGCAATTCTTGTTGGCAAAACACAATCAAACATATCGATTCCACGTATTACACCATCAACCAACGCATCTGTTGAACCAACTCCCATTAAATATCTAGGCTTGTTCTCAGGAAGTAGAGGAGCTGTGAAGTCTAGGACATGGTTCATCTCTTCTTTAGATTCACCAACTGATAATCCACCAATTGAATAACCTGGGAAATCCATGCTAGTTAAATCTTCCACACTTTGTTTACGAAGATCCTCAAAACCTGCACCTTGAACAATTCCAAATAGTGCCTGCCAATCAGGATTGCGATGTGCCTTTAATCCACGTTCTGCCCAACGACTAGTACGTGCAACGGACTTTTTAATATAGTCATAACTCTCAAAAAATGGTGGACACTCATCCAAACTCATCATAATATCTGGGCCTAGATAATTTTCGATTTTCATAGCCTTTTCAGGTGATAGGAATTCACGGCGACCGTTTAAATGATTCCTAAAATGAACACCAGCTTCAGTAATATCACGTGTATTGGCTAATGAAAATACCTGAAAACCACCGGAATCAGTTAAAATACCCTTGTCCCAGTTCATGAACTTGTGTAAACCACCGGCTTCTTTAACGATATCTTCACCAGGTCTAAGCCATAGATGATATGTATTGGCCAATATAATACTTGCTCCAATTTTCTCTAGATCTTCTGGAGCCATATTCTTAACAGATGCTTCTGTACCAACTGGCATAAACATTGGTGTTTCAAACGTTCCATGTGGCGTTTCTAACATTCCAAGACGTGCACCAGTATGCTTTTCTTTTTTAATTAAAGTATATTTAACCGCTGGTTCCATATATTCTCCTTTTTACTTAAAACCCATTTCACATTTTACTTAATGAACATCGCATCACCAAAACTAAAGAAACGATACTTCTCGTCAATAGCGTGTTGATAAGCATTCAAAATGTTTTCTCTTCCAGTAAATGCTGCTACAAGCATAACCAATGTTGATTTAGGCAAATGAAAGTTAGTTATAAACTCATCAACTACTTTCCATTCATAGCCTGGTTTGATGAAGATGTCTGTCCAACCACTGTCAGCTTTGATCTCTCCATCAAACTTTGTACCAATAGTCTCAAGTGTTCGAATTGAAGTCGTTCCTGTGGCAACAATCTTACCACCATGTTCTCTAACATCATTCAAAGTTTGAGCTGACTCTTCATCTAATCGATAGAATTCAGAATGCATAATATGCTTGCTGATATCTGATTCAGTAACCGGTCTAAATGTACCTAATCCAACATGAAGTGTTAAGTATACTAATTTAACACCCTTATCTTGTACCTTTTGTAGCAGTTCTTTTGTCCAATGTAATCCTGCTGTTGGTGCTGCTGCTGAGCCATTTTCTTTAGCATAAACTGTTTGGTAACGATCTGGATCATCAAGCTTTTCTTTGATATATGGTGGAAGTGGTGTTTCACCTAATTGTTCCAATATCTCCAAGAAAATCCCATCGTAATGGAATTCGATGATTTTCCCACCATGTTCTAGTTCTTCCAAAACAGTGGCAGAAAGCTTACCATCACCAAAATCAACTGTTGTACCAACTTTGGCACGACGTGCAGGTTTCATCAATACTTCCCACTTGTCACCTTCAATATTATTCAATAATAATACTTCTTCGTGACCATCTGTATCTTTCTTTGTTCCGTAGAGACGAGCTGGTAATACTCGAGAATTATTCATAACCAAAGCATCACCAGGATTCAGGTAATCCAAAATATCATAAAAGTGTTTATCTTCATATGAACCAGTTTTATGATCTAAAACAAGTAAACGTGAATGATCACGATTTTTTATAGGTGTTTGTGCAATAAGTTCTTCTGGTAAATCGTAGTCAAAATCTTCGGTAGTTAATGTCATTATTAATTATCTCTTTTCTTAACGAATTAAAAACTCATTTCAATCTATTCTTCTGGATAAGTATAGCCTAAATGTTCATAGCCTTTTCTAGTTACAATACGACCGCGAGATGTCCTCTTCAAAAATCCTTTTTGCATCAAATATGGTTCATATACTGACTCAATAGTCTCTTGGTCTTCACCAATATTAGCTGCAATAACCTTAATTCCAAGTGGACCACCACTATATAGCTCAATCATCATCGAAAGAATTCTACGATCAAGTCGATCAAGTCCTGCATCATCAACTTGTAATTGATTCAAGGCTGATTCAGCAATATCATAATCAATCGTATCGCTACCAGCAACTTGAGCAAAGTCACGAACACGCTTCAATAACCTATTGGCAATTCTTGGTGTTCCACGAGACCTACGAGCAATCTCATGTGCACCCTCTTCATCAACGTTGATATTCAGCACTTTAGCAGAACGAAATACTATCTTAGATAATTCTTCTTCAGAATAGTATTCCATGTGAATATCAATTCCAAAACGATCACGCAAAGGTGCAGAGAGTTTACCTGAAGTTGTTGTAGCACCGATAAGTGTATAAGGAACTAATTCATGATGAAGTGAACGTGCCTCTGTACCTTGTCCAACAATTATATCTATATAAAAATCTTCCATAGCGGAATATAATACTTCCTCAATTGCTCGTGGCATACGATGAATTTCATCAATAAATAAAACATCCCCAGGCTCTAATTCATCAAGTACGGCAACAAGATCACCTGATTTTTCAATTGATGGACCAGTGGTCGTATGAATATTAACGCCCATTTCATTAGCGATAATCATTGCCAGTGTCGTTTTACCCAAACCAGGTGGACCATATAATAGCACATGGTCTAGTGTTTGTTGACGCTGTTTTGCTGCTTTAATATAAACATCTAATTCGTGCTTTGCACGTTCTTGACCCAAATATTGATCAAACGTTTTAGGACGTAGAGTTTGATCCGCTAGATCCTCTTCGTCATCCAAAGAATCAGCGTCAGTTAAACGATCATTTTCGTCATTATCCAATTATTTCCCTCCTATCTATAATATATTTATTTTGTTAACAATTTTAATCCGGCACGCAAATAACCATCTGCTGAATCGAAATTTTCCTTGATAAGCTTAGGTTTGATCCTATCAATATCTCTAGTTGTGTAACCTAGTGACTCTAATGCTAACATACCATCTTCTAGGTTTTGATTACCATTGCTCAACACTGTAGGTTCAACACCAAGAACCATTTGGCCTTGTGATATTTTACCGCCCAGATCCAAAATGATCTGTTGTGCTGTCTTCTTACCAATCTTAGGAAATCTAGTTAAGAACTTAACATCATTAGTTTCAATCGCTTGAATCAAGCCATTTAGGTCTTGACCAGCAAGAATAGCCAAAGCACTCTTTGGTCCAATACCTGAGACACTAATTAAATGCAAAAAGATCTTTTTTTCTTCCAAATTATAAAAACCATAAAGCGCCTGTTCATTATCACGAACTATTTGTTCAACATAAACAGTGGCTTTTTCATCTTGTTGATAACGATATGGGTTAGCAACTTGGACCTTATATCCTACACCATTAACATCCACAACAACATAGGTTGGATCTATATATGTAATTACTCCATTTAAGTATTCAAACATAATTATTCACTTTCTCTAGTGTCATGAGGATCTTGAATTCTTTTGAACATTTTTTCAAGATCCTTGTTACTAAATTCTACCAATACTGGTCGTCCATGTGGACAATTATATGGATTTTCTGCTTTAGTTAAATTATTCAATAATTCGACCGCCTGAATTTCATCCAAATGATGGTTAGCCTTAATGGCCCGTTTACAACTCATCATGATTGCATTCTTCTCTCTAAATGATGCAACACTGATCTTGGAATCATTCAATACATAATCGATCATTTCTTTGATAGTTGATTCTTCCTGACCTTCTACAAACCACGTTGGATGTGTATTGACAACAAAACTATTTTGTCCAAAATCCTCTAAATATAGACCAATACTTTCAAGTATTGGCTTTTTTTCTCTTATCAAAATACTTTCAGAGTTTGGATAATCTAAGACGATCGGTACCAATAGTCGTTGTTGATCATCAGATACTTTACCGATTTCTTTACGATAATATTCATAATTAACCCGTTCTTGAGCCGCGTGTTGATCAATTAAATAAAATCCTTCGTTACTTTCAGCGACCAAATACGTTCCGTGGATCTGACCAATATATCTAAGATCAGGAAAGCCAGTATTAGTATTATCAACGACCTCACTATTATCAGGAATAACCTTAGTCTCTTTTTCATTAGCCAAGCGTTTGTCCCATTCTTCAAGATGCTTGGGCTCATCAAAAATCGGTGTACCTGTTAATTGCTTGTTAACAACTGGAGTAACAATATTACTATCCACAGGAAGAGTAGTCGGCATCGGTTCATTTATTTGATTCATCGTTGTTAATTCATCAAATGAAATCTGTTCAGGCTTAGGCTCGACTGGTTTAATGACCTGATCACTAGTCGTTTTACGATCTAAATTCTTAACAGCATCCGGAATTAGATTTTGGTTAGCTATCTTATTCTTGATCCCTTCACTGATCATGTCAGCAATATGACCTTCATTAGTCAGCCTTACTTCTTGTTTAGTTGGGTGCACATTGATATCCACAAGAGTTGGATCTAGTTTGATATCAATAATAGCAATTGGAAATCTTCCTACCATTAACTTAGAACCATAGCCTCTTATGACTGCATTTGTCAGTTGATAATTTCTAATATATCTACCATTTAAAATCAGTGAAATATATGATCGATTGGATCTAGTCGTATCTGGTTTAGAGAAATATCCTTTAATAGCATAATCCTCATCAGAATTCTCAAATTCAAACATGTGACTAGCGATAGTTCGCCCATAAATTCCTGCCATTGTCTGTTGCAAATTGTCATTTCCCGAAGTCCAAACAATATCTTTACCATCATGTATTAATCTAACTGATATCTCAGGATGTCCCATCGCAAGTCTATCAACAATATCAACGATCTTGTTCAATTCGGTGTGTAGCGACTTAACATACTTAAGTCGTGCTGGTGTATTGAAGAATAAATCTTCAACTGTGACTGTCGTACCTTTGGAACGTGCAAAGGTTTTTTTATCCACCAAAGTATTCCCAGAGAATTTTGCTTGAATCGCCGACTTTCCATCGGTACTAGTAACGATAGTAAGTTTAGAAACTGAGGCAATACTTGCCAAAGCTTCTCCACGAAATCCCAATGTTAAAACATTGAATAAATCATGTTCAGTCGATATTTTACTAGTGGTATGAGGTTGAAAGGCGATTTCTACATCATCGGCCTCAATACCATCACCATTATCATTGATTTCAATCGATTTCATCCCAGATTCTTTAACTGTAATAAGTATCTGTGTTGCATGTGCATCAATCGCATTCTCAACTAACTCTTTAACAACTGAAGCAGGACGCTCAATAACTTCCCCAGCAGCGATCTGGTTACTTAATTCGACTGATAATTCATGAATCAACCCCAAGTTTTCCACCTTCTTTATTTAAGTTCTTTTTGCCATTTATACAACAAATTGATTGCATCAATTGGCGTAACACCCATCAAATCCTGATTTTGTAACTCAGTAACAACTTTTCTTTCACCTTTATTTAACTTTTTAGGCGTAACTCCTACTTCTGGAAAAAGTGATAATTGTGACTCTTCATTTGCTGAATCATTTATCTTTTCAACATCGCTAGAAGTACTCTCAACTACTGGTTTTGATTTTACTTCTTCAACCTTGATATGTTTTGGTGCTGTATCTTCTAGACTACTCAAAATTGTATCCGCACGACTCAAGACCTCTTCTGGTAATCCAGCTAATTTAGCAACATGGATACCATAGGACTTATCAGCTGGACCTGACAACACCTTGTGCAAAAATACCAAAGTTCCGTCTTCTTCAGAGGCATCAACATGCACATTTTTAACACCTGGCAACTGACTTTCTAGTTCGGTTAATTCATGATAATGAGTTGAAAACATCGTCATTGCTTTAACATGTTTGTCGATATACTCAATAATAGCTTGAGCTAATGCCATACCATCATAAGTAGCAGTTCCACGACCTATTTCATCAAAAATTATCAAACTATTCTTTGTTGCATTTTTTAATGCATCATTTGCTTCTCGCATTTCAACCATAAATGTACTATCACCAGAGATTAAATCATCGGCCGCACCAATTCTGGTAAATATATGATCAAATATCGGCATAGTCGCCGATTCAGCGGGAACAAAACAGCCAATTTGAGCCATGATGACTGTTAGTGCCATCTGTCGCATATAAGTACTCTTACCAGACATATTTGGTCCAGTTATCAACAAGATATCTGTCTTGTCATCAAAAAACACATCATTTGGGATATAACTGTTATTGCTCAGGACTTTTTCCACAACCGGATGACGTCCGTTGACTATATTCAAACTATGACCATCGACAAATTTGGGAGCAACATAATGATAAGTCTCACTTATCACTGCAAAACTTTGTAAGACATCCAACTGAGACAATATATTGGCTAGTGCCTGAATACGTCTTATTTGTTCTTTGACAGATTTTCTAATATCCGCAAATAATTGATGTTCTAAAGCTTGAGACTTGTCTTCAGCTTCCAAGATCAAGCTTTCTTTATCTTTGAGCTCAGGTGTAATATAGCGCTCTGCATTAGTTAGAGTCTGTTTCCTTGTATAACGGCCTTCAGGGACCTTTTCAATATTAGACTTAGTCACTTCTATATAGTAGCCAAACACCTTGTTATAGCCAATTTTAAGGTTACTGATGCCAGTGACTTCTTGTTCATGGGCACGTAATTCTGCGATCCACTTTTTACCATTCTTAGAAGCATCAGTATACTTATCAAGTTGTTCATTATAGCCTTCCTTGATAACACCACCACCTGTTATTGAAATTGGTGGCTCATCAACAACAGCTTTTTCGATCAAGTCCCTTACATCACTGACCTCATCGATTTGTTCCACATATGAATTAAGATCATAATCTCCGATATCTAAAAGAATCTCTTTTATTTTGGGTACTTGTTCTAAAGACGTTTTCAATTGAATCAAATCACGTCCATTGACTGTTCCATAAGCGACTCTACCAGCTAATCTCTCCAAGTCATATACCTTAGTTAGATAGTCTTGAAAGGACAATCTTTGGAAATAATTATCCATGAAAACTTGAAGGATATGTTGACGCTTTTCTAGTTCACTTTGATTTAAGAGTGGTCTTGATAGCCACTGTTTCAACAATCTTCCACCCATTGCCGTTTTTGTTTCATCAAGTAGCCACAGAAGAGTTCCGGATTTTTTATTTGTTCTTAAATTCTTGAATAATTCAAGATTACTCTGTGCAGTATGATCCATTGATAAATAAGCAGTTGTCTTATATGTCTCTGCACTCTTTAAATGATCCAATGACCTCATCTGGGTTTCCATTAGATAAGAGATCAGAGTCTTAACTGTTGTTACCTGTAATTCTTCAGTAATCCGTGAATAATCATAGGTGAAGTTATCATCAAGCTCTTCAATGGTAGAAACTATAATTCCAAGGCGCTTGATTGGATCTGCGTATTTCTGTGGAAAACTCTTACTAACAACAGACTCTTTAGTACTTAAATTTTGTAGCTCATTCATCAAGTCCATTGAATTGTTTACTGACGTAACTTTGACTTCACCTGTTGATAAATCAGCATAAGCTAGTCCAAAACGATTCTTTTCATAAACAATAGATGTAATGTAGTTATTTTCAGTTGCAGTATTGGCAGATTCATCCATAACTGTACCTGGTGTAACGATACGTGTTATTCCACGTTTTACCATTCCCTCGGCAAGTTTGGGATCTTCCAATTGATCGCAAATTGCGACTTTATATCCTTTATCAACAAGTGTATCAATATACCCTTGAATAGCACGATGAGGCACTCCGCACATGGGGATGTCATCATCTGCTTTTTTGTTTCTAGATGTTAACGTTAGTTCCAGTATTTGTGAACCTTTGATTGCGTCATCGTAGAACATTTCATAAAAATCACCAACACGATACAACAAAAAAGCATCTGGGTTTTCCTTTTTCATATCCAGATATTGTTGCATCATTGGAGTTTCCTTTGTTTTTTGTGGCATGAATTTCCTCCACCAATCTTGAAATTAATTTAGAAAGTTAAAAATTTTTGATTATCAGGATTTATGACATAATTTTTGATACTACGTGCATAGTTTGTCTGATCGTTAATATCAATTACACAAAATCCAATTTGCATACGGCCATCTTCATCAACGTCGAATTTTGTTGGACGTTGTGTTAAAAAACGCGTAATAATTGGTTCATCTTTAACACCAAGAATACCATCATATGATCCTGTCATACCAACATCAGTTAGATAAGCTGTCTTCTTGTCAAATACTCTGGCATCGTTAGTTTGTACGTGTGTATGTGTTCCTACAACAGCAGATACTCTACCAGTTAGATACTTAGCAACCGCAATCTTTTCGCTAGTTGTTTCAGCATGAAAATCAACAAATTTAACTGCATCTTTATCTAACGTTGGTAATAATTTGTCGAATGCCAAAAAGGGATTGTCCAGTGGCTGCATTAATGCAGTTCCTTGCATATTTATTATATAGACCTTTTTTTGATTGACTTTCTTTTCAATTATTCCACGTCCAGGTACATCTTCACCTGAGAAATTGTAGGGGCGCAAAATATTCTTTTTGGGATCATCAATGAAATCTAGCACTTCTCGTTTATCCCATATATGATTACCACCAGAAACAACATCTGCTCCAGCAACTTGAATTCTTTGGTAGTCGTCAACTTTGATTCCTTTACCACCATTGGCATTTTCACCATTCACAATCGTCAATTGTGGTTTGATCTTTTGTTTAATTTTAGGCAAATAGGCCTCTATTGTCTTAAGTCCGATGTTGCCGACGACATCTCCAACGAAAAGTATTTTCATTATATAAAATTCCCCCATCTTTACCTATGATATTGTATCAATATTGACCAAATTAAAAAAGAGAGTGTACTTATACTTGTTGTGCAAACGCGAAATAAATTGCAATTTCTTCTATTTGAATTTTTAATTCTTAATACTGAATCGTTCTTTACTTATTTGTTCTCTCAAACTTGCTGTATAAACGCGAAATAAATTGCAATTTCTTCCGTCTAATTCAAAATGCCTCAGTATTTACTTTCGTAAATGCTGAGGCATTTTGAGTTAGTACTCGGAAATTAAGCGTGATTTATTTCGCTCTTGAAAACTCTGCCAAATGAACTAGGTTACGCACAAAATCATGTGTTGTTGCTTCGTAATGATATTTCAATCCTAAGTCATAAATATAGCCATTGATATAATCAACTTCTGTTGGTCGATTCTTAGACATATCCTGATACATTGATGGGTAATGTAGTGGCATCCCTACTGTACTGGCAAACTTAACCGCTTGCCACTCTTCTTCACGAGTATTTAATAGAGTTATACCTGCTCTTTCACAAACGTCAAATGCTTCGTTAATAAGTTGCTTACTCAAAGCCTCAGCTGTAGGTGCTTGAATAAAATCACCCATTTTGATACTAAACATTGTGCAAAGAGTATTACATACTGAATTCAAAATAACTTTTGCCATCAAAGTTCCTTGGAAGTTAGTTGTGATTTCTGGATTCAAATTTGCTTTTGTAAAATCATCAGAAATTTGATGCGTAGTTTCATCTGGTGTTTCATTTTGATTAACTAACTTCATACTACCAGCACCAGATTTACCCATGAAGTCAACATCACCAACTCCATTTAAAACAGTAGCAATCATTGCTGTACCACTGATTACTTTCTCGACAGCAAAATACTTATCAAGCTTTTCAATATGTCCCATACCATTCATTGGGGCAACCACATATTGTTCTTTTGTAAATAAGTGACTTGCTCGTTTCAAAGCATCATCTAGTTGCATCTGTTTAACAAAGACAATCCAAACATCTGGATTACCCGAATAATCTTCTGGAGAGTAAATATTGATTGGCACCAGGTGTTTATCTTTCCCATCTCTAGAAACATAGACTCCGTTTTGTTCTTTGACCTTGTTTATTTGGTCGTCCCAAATATCAACAAAGTCAACCGGAAATCCTGCTTCTTGTAAAAGAACTCCATATCTCAAACCCATGGCACCTGCACCTAGTACTCCATATTTCATAAATTGACGCCTCCAATATTGTATTGTTATGTAATATTAGACTTTTTATAATAAATGTCAATATTTTATAATTAATCATCTACAACATCAATTGTGTTACATTAAAACAATTAAAAAAGCTGTAATACCAAAACACCTATAATTGGGATGGCCAATGACGGCAAAAGGTTCAAAACACTGATCTTTTTAATTTCAAGAAGTCCTAATCCTGATGCCAAAATCAAAACTCCACCAACGATAGTTAATTCGGTGATCATATCGGAATTAATTGAACTTTGAAGCATTAACGCAATCGCATATATACTTCCCTGCCAAATAAACACAGCAATTGCGGCCAGCGCTATACCTAATCCAAAAGTTGAAGCCAGTACAACCGACGTTATTCCGTCCAACATACCATTAGTAAACAAAAAAGTGCTGTCATGTTTTAACGCCTCCTGGATAGGTCCAAGAATCGACAATGAACCTATACAATACAGTAAAACGGCTGTTGCTAAACCCTCAGCCAAGTTACCGCCACCAGAAAACTTACCAACCATATCGTTGAACTTCTTCTCAAGGTTTATTTTCTCTCCAATTAATCCACCAACGGCCAAACTAACGATGAACATTACTGGATAATTACTCTTAGCCATGTTAACTACAACTGCATTGATTCCGATAACACTCGCTGCCAATCCCAATGCTTGTGTAAGAATCCTCTGATATTCCGGTTTAATCCCCTTATGTAAGAATCTGCCTAAGATACTTCCTCCAATAATCATCGATACGTTAAAGAATGTTCCAATCATTATTAATTGCCCCCTGAGTTTAAATAATAATATTAATATAAACTCTCTAGTTACTATAGGGTCAACAAAATTATCTAACTGGTAATCTGATTTCAGTAACATACTTGTCAAAATCGTTAGTAATACCATAATCAATCAGCGTTATTTCAATAGCATCACCAACTATTGTAAGTAAGTTATCATCACAATATTGCTTCAATTGTAAATAAGTATCTGAAGCATCCTGATGCGTCCCATGGAATCTAACTCTTAAGTATGACCCCTTTTGTAATGTGGAACTATTTCTTCTCTGATCACCATTTTCAAGCATTAAAAGGATTCCGCTGTACTCATCGAATTTTTCATCCAAAATGTTTTGTTTACTCAATGACAAAGCAATTTTCCCCAAAAATATCGCCTCATTCAATCCATACTCTCTACGCAAAGCGGTCAACGGTAATTCAATATCTTCATTTAGGTTGTAGTCCCTACGCAAATAAACAATAGGAGTCTCTGGCAAATTTAAATATTCAATCTTACCCAAAATTGAATTCTCAGCATCATTGACTTGTTTTAAACGAGAAGATATTCTCCCATTGATAGCTTGAAGAGTTTTAATTTGTTGATTAACTTGTGTCTGTTGCCTTTTTAACATATCTTCCAATGTAGAAATATCACGAGCATCAAAAAAGTTCTTAATATCACTAATAGGCACATCAAGGGCACGCAAATACTTGATGACATTCAATCGTTCAAATTCAGCTGTGGAATAATAACGATAATGTGTTTTGGAATCCACTTTGGCGGGCTTTAAAATACCGACCTCATCGTAATAACGCAGTGTTGGTATTTTAATATCATATATTTTGGAAAGTTGTCCAATTGTAAATAATTGATCCATTTCATTCCCTCTATTTTTTAAAAATTGTAGCACAAAAAAACTAACCATTCCTACGTTGGCATAGGAATGGTTAGTTTTGTTTTGTTTTTAAGTTATTGTCTAAGTAACTTTTTTAGTAGTTTGTTTAAGATTTAAATATTTTTGGATCTATCGGTTCATTTATTTTTTGAAACGAGTTGCAAGAACCAGATTCCTGCGCTCGCTACGTATAATCGAACTAGTGCTTTGCACTACTTCAATTATCCTAGGCGATGCTCAAAATCTAGCGGGTTCTTTTCACTCTCTTTTTGAAACGAGTTACATGAACCAGATTCCTGCGCTCGCTACGTATAATCGAACTAGTGCTTTGCACTACTTCAATTATCCTAGGCGATGCTCAAAATCTAGCGGGTTCATTCCACTCTCTTTTTGAAACAAGTTACATGAACCAGATTCCTGCGCTCGCTACGTATAATTGAACTAGTGCTTTGCACTACTTCAATTATCCTAGGCAATGCTCAAAATCTAGCGGGTTCTTTTCACTCTCTACATCATTCCGCCCATACCGGCAGCTGGATTAGCACCTGCGGCTGGAGCTGCTGGTGTATCATCTGGTTTGTCAGCAACAACAGCTTCTGTTGTTAATAACAATGCAGCAACACTAGCGGCATTTTGTAATGCTGAACGTGATACTTTAGTTGGATCAATAATTCCGGCGTCAACCATGTTTTCCCATTTGTCAGTTGCAGCATTGTAACCAACTTCTGGTTTTTGACCCTTCATATGTTCAACTATAACTGAACCTTCCATACCAGCATTTTCAGCAATTTGACGTACTGGTTCTTCAAGCGCTCTAACAACGATGTTAATACCTGTTTGAATGTCGCCTTCACTCTTAACAGCCTTAACTGCATCTATAATATTCAAGAATGCTGTACCACCACCTGCAACGTAGCCTTCTTCAACGGCGGCACGTGTAGCGTTCAGTGCATCTTCAATTCTATATTTGCGTTCTTTCAATTCTGTTTCAGTAGCAGCACCGACTTTAACAACAGCAACACCACCAGCAAGCTTAGCTAAACGTTCTTGTAACTTCTCACGGTCAAAGTCTGAAGTTGTTTCAGCAATTTGCTTCTTGATTGTTTCAACACGTTCGCTGATAGCACCCTTGTCTCCAGCACCTTCAACGATTGTTGTATTGTCTTTTGTAACTGTAACTTTACCGGCTGTACCTAATTGATCCATAGTTGTGTCTTTTAGTTCAAGACCAAGATCAGAAGTGATAACTTGTGCGCCTGTTAAAGTAGCAATATCTTCCAATTGTTCCTTACGACGATCACCAAAGCCAGGTGCCTTAACGGCAACAACATTGAATGTACCACGAATCTTATTCAAGACTAGTGTTGGTAGTGCTTCACCATCAATATCATCAGCGATGATCAACAATGCCTTACCTTGTTGAACGATTTGTTGTAACAATGGCAAGATATCTTGAATACTTGAAATCTTCTTATCAGTGATCAAGATGTAAGGATTATCTAAATCAGCTTCCATCTTGTCGTTATCTGTAACCATGTATTGTGAAATATATCCACGATCAAATTGCATACCTTCAACAACATCAAGTGTTGTATCAATACCCTTTGATTCTTCAATTGTAATAACACCATCGTTACCGACTTTTTCCATAGCGTCAGCAATCAACTTACCAGTTTCTTCACTAGCTGATGAAACTGAAGCAACTTGAGCAATATCTGACTTTCCAGCTACTTTGTGTGAAATCTTGTGTAGTTCATCAACAGCAGCTTTAGTTGCCTTTTCGATACCAGTTCTAATACCAACAGGGTTAGCACCTGCAGTAACGTTTTTCATACCTTCTTTGATGATAGCTTGAGCCAAAACTGTGGCTGTAGTAGTACCATCACCGGCGATATCATTTGTCTTTGAAGCAACTTCGGAAACAAGCTTTGCACCCATGTTCTCAAAATGATCTTCTAATTCAATACTCTTAGCAATAGTAACACCATCATTTGTGATCTCAGGTGAACCATAACTCTTTTCAAGAACAACATTTCTACCCTTAGGTCCGATAGTTGTCTTAACTGTGTCAGCCAACTTATTGACACCATCTAACATTTTTGAACGAGCATCTTCTGAGAATTTAATTTCTTTTGCCATACTTTCACACTCCAATAATTTTTATTAATTTAATAATTTTAATTAATTATTTTTCAACGATTGCCATGATATCTTTTTCGTGTAAGATTAAATAATCAGTGTCATCAAACTTTACATTTGAGCCAGCATACTTATCGAAAAGAACCTTGTCGCCAACCTTAATGTGCATTGGTAATGTCTTTCCATCTTCTGTTATTGAGCCTTCACCTACAGCAACAACCTCTGCTGTTTGTGGCTTTTCTTTAGCGTTGTTAGCAAGAACAATGCCGCCTACTGTCTTCTCTTCTTCTTTATCGACTGTTACAATAACTCTGTCTCCAAGTGGTTTTAACAATTTGAATGCCTCCGATGATTAATATTTATTTTTAATTTAGCACTCTAAGTTACTTCGTGCTAATCACATGTTTTATATTAACATTTTATTGTGAACATGCAAGTATTTACCTTTATGAAAATAGGAGAAATTATGAAATATTCAACAAATCAATTTTTAACATTATTAACATACATCGCTTTGCTATTTGTCGGCTCAATTTTATCAATGGCAAAAGTCACTGGGTCCGCTTACTTCTTAGTAATCACAATAGCCGCTGTTGTAGCAACAGTTGTCATGATCTACTTAACTCAAAAAAGTACTCCCAATGAATTAGAAGAATCCACAACTTTCAATAATAAACTTCAGTGGATAATCGTTGGAACAATCGGAGCTTTAGTTATCCAATTAGGCTTAGGTTTAATTGATCAACATATTTTCCATGCAAGTACTGACTCAGCCAATACAATGCAATTATTAGCTTTGGTACGAGCCTATCCATATTATTTCTTGTATGTTTTGATTTGTGCACCAATCATGGAAGAAATTATTTTCAGACGTGTATTTTTCTCAAATTTAATTAAACCCACAAATATTTATTGGGCAGCCGCAATTTCAGCTTTGTTCTTTGCCTTCATGCACCAAGACACTAGGTTTTTGATTTACGTTGCCATGGGTTTATGGTTTTCCTTTATTTATTACAAGTCAAAGAATATATACGTTAGTGCTGGTAGTCACTTAGTTATGAATACTTTGGTAGTTATGATCAGTTTTATGTAGTGTGATTTTGTTTATAGTCAAACTTGCAGTTAAAACGCGTTAAAAAGCACAATTTCCTCCGTTTAATCGCAAATAAGGAATTGTGACATAACTTTTTTCTACTCAAAATTGCAGTGGAAACGCGTGCCAAAACACAATTTTCTACATATAAGCATAAAAAAAGCGATATTTACTTACGTAAATACCGTTTTTTCATGCTTATACACGAAAACTGAACGTGTTTTATCACGCTCTGATTCCTACATACCTCGTTTATATTCAGCGACGTACTTCTTCCTTTTTTCATCATCAAATTCATCTTCACTCTTAGCAATAATGATTGTAGCAAGCGAATTACCGACAACATTGACTGCTGTACGTCCCATATCAACTAATCTGTCGATACCGGCAATGAAGGTCAATCCTTGCATTGGTACACCAATTGTTGAAACCGTTGCTAATAAAACAACAAATGAAGCACCTGGGACACCTGCCATACCTTTTGAAGTTAACATTAAAACAACAACAAGTGTTATCTGTTGGCCAAGTGACAGATTAATGTGATATGCCTGTGCCAAAAATAGTGCTGCTAGTGATTGATAAATGGCTGATCCATCAAGATTAAAGGTATATCCGGTTGGAATAACAAACGAGACAATTCCTCTACTTGCTCCATATTTCTGCATTTTATCGATCATCTTTGGTAATGCGGCTTCTGAACTTGCCGTGGTGAATGCTAATACGAATTCATTTTCGATAATTCTAAATAATTCATAAAAATCAACGTGAAATAGTTTTCCAACAAAATACATAACAACAAAAACAAAAAATGCCATAGTTGCATATGCAATAATAATAAACAACGCCAATGGTTTTAACGAATCAAAGCCCATTTCAGCGACAGTAACACCAATCAATGCACAGACACCAATGGGAGCTGTACGCATAACCCAGTTGGTAACTTTGAACATAACATTGGCAACTGCGTTCAATAGATCAGTTATGATCTTACCTTGTTCTCCAAGTGATGCTGTACCTAATCCAAATAGAACTGAGAAGAAGATAATTGGTAACATATCTCCTTTGCCCATTGCGGCAAAAATATTCGTAGGGATGATTCCCATCAGAATGGACCAAATTCCTGAATGTTTGGCACTTGATGCAGAAGCAGTATATTGTGAAATACTTGAACCTTTAAGATCATTGATATTGATATAAGTACCTGGATGTGTGACGTTGGCAACAATAATACCAATAATAATAGCTAATGTGGTCATGACCTCAAAATAAACTAGAGTCTTTAAACCAATACGACCAAGTTTTCGAATATCACCCATATTGGCAATACCCACTGTCAAACAAGATATAACGATTGGCAAAACGATCATTTGAATCAATGAAATGAACATTGTACCGATATTTTGCATGACTGTAATGGCACCTTTATTATGATAAAAGACCTGTCCCAAAATGATACCTAGAACTAATCCAATAATAATTTGCCATCCTAAACTAAGCCGAAAAAATTTTTGCTTTTGCACTTTAATGCCCCCTTAAAACCTGGTTATTATTATAGCAGTTTTTTTCTTAAATTTAATCATATTAGAGAAATATTAATATATTTTCAGAAATTTATTAAAATAAAAATTTAAATCTTCAGAAATATCCGTTAATAAATTATGCCCAGCATCATTTAAAATCAATTCTTGAATATTGTTGTGTGAGTTCAATAGCCGCAGTTGTTCTTGATAACCGACTATGTAATCATTTTTACCTAACAAAATCGTAGTTTTAGACTGTAAGCCAGATAATGTAAGCGGTAATTCATCTTCAAATGAAAACTGATATTTCTTTTCACTTTTAATCTTATCCCAAAATGGTCGATTATATTTTGCCAAACCTGGTATGACAGTTGCTTGATAAGTCTCCCAAGCATCTTGGTTGATCACAACATTCCCTTTAACAAAATCCTGATATTTATCAGCGTTCTTGCCAATTTTGACATCTTCTAAAAAGATGTTTTTATGAACGGACACTTTCCTATCTGCTTTGTTTGCATGAATCACCGGACAAGTAATAAATGCGGCTTTAATTTGGTCTGGAATTTTTGCTAAGAGTCCAAGACAAATATATCCACCATAAGAGTGACCAATAATCGCTACCTTTTTCTCACCCGATATTTGCTTAATAAATTCTATTACTAATTCCAAAACGTCATCAGAAGAATTAACTTCATGAACATCCTGTGAATCTCCTAATCCAGGTAAGTCCAAATATATTCTTTGATAATTTTTGTTTTTAAACAGTGGTTCGTATACTACTTCAAGACTAGTAGAATCCAGACTCATCCCGTGGAAGAAATAAATTGGCTTGCCGGATCCATAAATCTTGTAGTTTAGGTTTGTATTTTTTATTTTAATTTGCATGTTAAATATTTTACCGCAAAGTTGATTTTAGACAAAAAAAAGCACCCCACATTGTGAGATGTTTTCTCTATTCTTCGCCTGATTCAGAAGCAATAATGTTCAAATCACCATCTAATGTCCATGAATCAACTGTTGCAGGTACGATCAAATGCACACCTTTATTCAAATCATAATCTTTGCCATCAACAGTAATCTTACCTTCACCACTAATAACAGAGATCAATGTGTACTTGCCAATATTATGTCTCAAAGTAACTGGCTCTTTGATTTCCCAACGATATACAGCAAAATATGGTGAAACTGGAGGCTGTACAAATGTAGTGAATGTATTCTTTCCTTCAGTCTTTGTTACGATATCTAGCTTTGGATCAACGTGTGGAACTGTAATTGTATCTTCAGATTGTTTAATGTGTAGTTCACGTTTCTTACCAGTACTCTTTTCAACACGATCATAATCATACAAACGATATGTTGTATCACTACTTTGTTGTGTCTCTAGTGCCATAATTCCTTTATTCAAGGCATGAACTGTACCACTAGGCACAAAATAGAAATCACCGGTTTTAACTGGTACTTTTCTTAATAAATGATCCCAATCACCTGATTCAATCATTGTATCTAGTTCTTCTTTGTTCTTTGCATTATGTCCATAAATTAAATATGAACCTGGTTCAGCATCAATGATGTACCAGCATTCTGTCTTACCTAATTCATGTTCATGTTCCCATGCATAATCATTGTCTGGATGTACTTGAACTGACAAACTAGCTTCAGCATCCAAGATCTTTGTAAGCAAAGGAAAGACCTTACCTTTTGGATTACCAAATAATTCACTATGGTTATTCCATAGATCATCAACGAACTCACCAGAGAACTCACCGTTCTCTACGAGGGATCTACCATGTGGATGTCCAGAAATAGCCCAACATTCACCAATATCACCATCAGGTATCTTGTAGCCAAACTTTGTTTCAAGCTTTCTACCACCCCAAATTTTATTATGAAAAACAGGTTTCAAAAATAATGGTTCACTCATGCAAATATCCTCCCAAAAAATTATTCTTTATCTTCGTTCTCTTGTTCTAATGACTTGTCACGATCTAAGAAAAATATCAATGTTTGTAATTCATTAGCCAAATCAACGTAATGTACACGAATTGAATTAGGCACATTGATAATAACCGGCGTGAAATTCAAGATTCCTTTAACACCAGCATCAGCTAGCAAATCTGCTGTTGTTTGGGCAGCATTAGAAGATACTGTCAAAATACAGACATCGATCTGTTGAACATTGAGTTGTTCCTTTAGTTCATTAACATGATAAACAGGAACACCGCTCTTAACAGTTCCAACGATTGATTCATCAATGTCAAATGCTGCGGCAATTCGAACATTATTAGTTCTCGAGAAGTTATAATTCAACAAGGCATTCCCTAAATTACCAACTCCGACCAAGGCAACGTTTGTTCTCTTGTCTTGATTCAAAAGTTTCTTAAAGAAAGCTACCAAATTATTAACATCGTAGCCGTATCCTCTCTTGCCAAGTGCACCAAGATATGAGAAGTCACGTCTTATAGTTGCACTGTCAATTTTTACTCCTTCAGACAATTCGCCTGAGGATATTTTCTTGGTACCTTCGTCCTTTAAGAACTGAAAGTATCGATAATATATTGGTAAACGTTTTATCGTTGCGTTTGGTACTGTTGTTTTTGTCATATTATCCCACCATGTGTTCATCGTTTCACTAACTATTATAGTAAATAAAAATGGATGAAAACGCAACATCTTACGACATAAAAGGCAGAAATTTCTAATTAATGATAAAATTGTGAATATATAAAGGAGTTTATACCGTGATTTTATTACAAGCCCAGAGCATAACTAAGAATTTTGGAACAAAAAAACTTTTTTCTAATGTTAGCTTCGAGATTCAAGATAACAGTAGAATAGGCCTAGTTGGTCGAAATGGTGTAGGTAAATCTACCCTACTCAAAATAATTTCTGACCAAGAAAATTATAACAGTGGGAATATTGCGCTGAAAAAAAATACTAATATCGGCTATTTGGCACAGGATTCAGGCCTCGATAGTGACAATATTATTTTTGATGAAATGGAAAAAGTCTTCGACTACTTAAAAGTCCAAGAAAAACAAATGCACCAATTAGAGAATAAATTGGCAGATAACACCGTTGACGACTATGACCAAATCCTAAAACAATACGATCAACTTCAAAACACTTTCCGTCAGGAAAATGGTTACGGATATCAATCAGAAATAAGAAGTGTCCTCAAAGGATTCGGATTTGAAGAAGATGTGTGGAAAGAACGTATCTCTACTTTATCCGGTGGTGAAAGATCTCGTCTTGCCATGGCCAAAATGCTACTAGAACATCATGATATCTTGTTACTAGATGAACCAACAAACCATTTGGATATTGATACTGTTGAATGGCTTGAAGGTTATCTAAAAGGTTATCGTGGTGCACTAGTGATTATTTCGCATGATCAATATTTCTTGGATAAGGTAGTAACTGAAATTGTAGAGATCAATCATCATTCTTCAACACATTATTCAGGTAATTACACCTTCTATCTAAAAGAAAAGAAGAAGAATCAAGACGTTGAGTGGAAACACTACGAAGAACAACAAGCCGAAATCAAAAAGACTGAGGAATATATTCAAAAGAATATCGTGCGTGCGTCAACGACCAAAATGGCTCAAAGTCGTCGCAAGAAGCTAGAAAAAATGGACATAATGGATCGTCCTGACTCTGATCAAGGCTCTGTTCATTTCTCATTTCAGATTGATAAGGAAAGTGGTAACGATGTTTTATTGATCAAAGATGCTGCTATTGGTTATGATGCTGATCAAATCATGTCAGAACCAATTAACCTAGATGTTAAAAAAGGTGAACGTGTTGGTATTATTGGACCTAATGGTATCGGTAAATCCACCCTTTTGAAGTCTATCTTAGGACAGATTCCTATGATCAAAGGTGAGTTTCAATTTGGTGCTAATGTTCAAGTTGGATACTATGATCAGAACCTAACTAACTTGGATCCAAAAAAAGACGTGCTACACGAAATTTGGGATAGATATCCTAGACTAGATGAACAAGTCATAAGAAATGTCCTTGGATCTTTTCTTTTTAGTGGTGATGATGTATTAAAACCAGTTTCTGGATTATCTGGTGGCGAAAAAGCCAGATTGACCCTAACTAAATTGTCGATGGAACATGATAATTTCTTAGTAATGGACGAACCAACTAACCATTTGGATATTGATAGTAAGGAAGTTCTTGAAGATGCTCTGAAGGCATTTGAAGGCACCGTGTTGTTTGTTTCACATGATCGCTACCTACTTAACACACTCGCAGATAGAATCGTTGATATCGGACCTAGTGGCAGTACAGTCTATCTTGGGGATTATGATTACTACCTTGAAAAGACAAATGAAGCTAGCTCTGAAGATTTGGATGAATCTTTGGATACACATAATATGAGTGAGAAAAAAGTTGAATATCAAAAATCCAAAGAGCAACAAAAACAAGAACGTAAATTACAACGCCAAGTTGAAGAATTAGAAGACAAAATTGCAACACTAGACAAGGAAAATGCCGCCATTCAAGTTGAAATGACCAAAGATGAAAATTTAAGTTCATATACTAAATTAGGTGATCTTCAAAAGGAACTGGACGAAAATAAAGCTAAACAGAGTGAACTCGAAGATGAATGGACTGAAAAGTCTATGGAATTAGAAGACTTATAGTTATAATTGTTTTAATATCAGTATTTTGATATTCTTTAATTTACAAATAAAACAAGTTGAGAATAAATATGCAAAATAAACAAGAGAATTTTTTCATCCGCTTTTTCAAGGGTGTCATAATTGCACTTGGGTTTATTTTACCAGGTGTCTCAGGTGGTGTTTTAGCTGCTATCCTAGGCATCTATGAAAGATTGCTCCATTTTATGGCACATATCCGCCAAAACTTCAAAACTGACTTCATGTATTTTCTACCCGTTGGGATCGGTGGGATAGTTGGTATTGGCCTTCTTTCTAAGCCGTTGGAGTTTTTACTGCAGCATTACCAAGTCATCGTTTTGTGGGGATTCGCCGGTGCGATTATCGGTACTATACCTTCATTGGTGCGTGCTTCAACTTCCCGTAGCCGACGTGATATGGTAGACGTATTGTGGTTTTTCTTTATGTTAATATTTGGTGGATTATTCTTATTCTTCATGAGTAAGATATTTGGAACTATCCCAGCCAATTTTATTGGGTTTGTTATTGCTGGAATGTTGATTGCCTTGGGAGTTTTAGTTCCGGGACTAAGCCCTTCGAACCTTTTACTCATACTGGGACTTTATACACCGATGCTAACCGGATTCAAAAATTTTGATATAACCGGCGTGTTCCTACCGATTGCCCTTGGTGGAATCATTGCTATGGTGCTGTTCTCTAAAGGGATGGAATTTTTGATTGAACATCATCATTCACGTGTATATCACTTTATTTTGGGTATTGTTCTAGCTAGTACAATATTGATTTTGATTCCAAATCCTTACTCAACTGAAACCATTAGCTATTCTGGTATTACCCCACTAACAATTATCCTCAGCTTAATTGCATTCATTGCTGGAGTTGTACTGGGACTTTGGATGAGTAGCCTTGAAAATAAATATAAGTAATCAAAGGTGAATATTATGAACAAAACTTATAAGTACAGCGCCACTATCCAAGCTTCAAAAGTTGGTAAAGGTGGAGCATTTGTGGAATTTCCTTATGATATTCGTAAAGAGTTTGGTAAAGGACGCATTAAAGTTCACGCTACTTTTGATAACGTGGATTATTACGGTAGCGTTGTTAATATGGGTGTCACAAATCCTGATGGATCGATCTGCTATATTATTGGGATTCGTAAAGATATCCGACAGGCTATTGATAAGG
Organism: Companilactobacillus allii; assembly: GCF_001971585.1. Lineage (NCBI taxonomy): Bacteria > Bacillati > Bacillota > Bacilli > Lactobacillales > Lactobacillaceae > Companilactobacillus > Companilactobacillus allii. The sequence continues at coordinate 56,255 of NZ_CP019323.1, forward strand.
ATATTGGTGATAGCGTTGATGTTTGTATTGTTGAAAGATAATGAAAACCGCTATAATTTCCCACCTTTGGGGATTATAGCGGTCTTTTTATTATTTCTGATTAAAAAATTGCATTAAAAAAAGATAGTATTCTGAAATAATTTTTCAGTATACTATCTTTTAAATTTATAATTTTAAAAATCCAAACTAGGATCAGAATTCAAATCCAAATCAGCAAAATCACCCTTCTCATATTGAATCTGGGCAATGGCACCAATCATGGCCGCATTATCACCACAAAGTCGCAATGGTGGGAAAATCAACTCCATATCCAAGTTACGCTTTTCGATATCTTCTTTCAATCGCTTACGGAGTCCTTGATTGGCAGCAACGCCACCAGCAACTACAAGCTGATTTACCGGATGTTGTTTCAAAGCACGAAATGTCTTGTTACTCAAGATGTCTAGAACAGCACCTTGGAAACTAGCTGCTAAATCATCTTTGTTTAATTCCTCATGAATTTGATCAGCATGGTGAACTCGATTAATAAATGAACTCTTCAATCCACTAAAACTAAAGTCCAAATTATCTTCTTGAACCATAGCTCGTGGAAAATCAAATACATCATTACCGATTGCTGCCATCTGATCAACTTTTTTACCAGCCGGATAATTAATACCTAGAACACGACCAATTTTGTCATAAGCTTCACCAACTGCGTCATCCCTAGTATCACCCAATGTTTCAAACTCACCAGGAGCCTTAACCAAGACCAATTCTGTATGTCCACCAGAAACTAATAAGGCCATGAATGGGTACTTCAAATCGGAAACAAAATTTGCTGAATAAATATGTCCCGCCAAATGATTCACTTTTATCAATGGCAAATCATGAGCAAAAGCTACTGTTTTAGCAGCCATTATACCAATCAACAATGAGCCAACTAATCCTGGACCGTAAGTAACTGCAACAGCGTCCAAGTCCTCATAGCCAACATTTGCTTCATCCATTGCAAGTTTTATACAGCGTGTGATTTCTTCAACGTGGTGTCGACTTGCTACTTCTGGTACCACACCACCGAATCGTTGATGACTCTTTATTTGTGTGGCAATTATATTCGATAATATTTCCTTACCATTTTTAATAACTGCAACACTAGTTTCGTCACAACTACTCTCAAACGACATGATCAATGTATCTTTTTTCAAAATTTTCTCCACCTATAGATCCACCACCATCTCTAATGCGTCATGATGATTTCTAAAATAATACTTTTCATGAATAGTTCTTGTTTTAAACCCAAATGCTCTATACAAACTAATTGCCGACTCATTCTCAATATCTGCTTCAAGTGAGAGACTTGAGAAACCACGTTTGCGACAATAATCAAAAATCTGATTAATAAAAAGATGTCCTATCCCCAAATGCTGTAACTTCGGAACAACAGCAATATTGGTTATATGGGCTTCTTTTTTATCTTTTAAAGACACGCCAATAAACGCTACACAAGTGGGTTCTTCTATTAATGACAAATACAAAGCATTTTTGTTTCTCAATTCCATACTAACGATATCCAAAGGCCACGGAACTGGCTTAGAGTATACCTGTTCTTGAATATCCATGAATTCCTTGGTATCTTTCATTTCAGATTTGCGCAAGGTGAAATGTCTACCATCAATACTAACCGACTGTTTTTCAAAAGAGAAATTTTCTACATGTCCTGTTGGCCAAATAGTCTGTTTAAACTTCCTCAACATAGGAAACATTCCCATCATCTTTATTACCTTTTTCATACCAATCATGTTCTGCCTGAGTAAGTCTTAGATATGTCGGAATAAAATTATCGATATCCTTAACTGGCTCAGTGTGTTCGGCCAATTTAGCGAGTTTAGTTGCATCAGGCAAGCTATCTTCACTAGTTATAATTTTTGCATGCGAATGTTCTCGAATAAGATCGGTTAAGTTTTGAGTGGCATTAATAAATTCTAGTTTATCCTCATCGTACTTTTGAAGAAGATCCAACAGTTTATCCATTGATGTATGATGATCTTCAACAATATTAACAATTTTACCTTGTTTCTTTTGGTAGACTCCAGCAAATGCATTGTCATTTCTGGCATCCATCAAAGGTACAATAAACATCCCTTCGTCCCCATTGGCAGCGAGAAGTTCAAGGCTAGATATACCGACCAAGGGTTTATTCAAAGTGAATGCTAATGTTTTAGCAACTGTAACAGCTATACGAACTCCAGTATAAGAACCTGGACCATCGGCCACAGCAATCATATCAATATCATCAACTGATAAGTTAGATTCTTTCAAAGATTTCTGAATATCTGGCAACAAAGTAATACTGTGTGTCTTCTTTTCAGTAGATTCTATATGTGCCAAAGTTTTACCATCTTCTACTAGGGCAACGCTTAACGGCTTATTTGATGTATCGAAAGCTAAAATTTTCATATAATCCCCTCAATCTTAATAGGAACATTTTACCACATAATATATTTTGTAGAGAATTAAGGAAACTATCATTAATTCAAGAAAATAAAAAATCGGCCATTAGCGACCGATTCTGTTAAATCTAGTATTACTTATCCATTTAAGGATAATGTATAACAATCCAGTTTGATATACCAAACTGAATGCTTCTTTGACAAGTCTAGGAATCAACAATGTCATATATGGTAAGTTAGTTATCATTTGAATCCACAAAGTATTCAACAAGGTATTAACAACTACTGTTATCAATACTATCGTTAGCAATACTCTCCAGATAGTAACCTTGTGGTTATATAGCATAAACCCATAAATAAGTCCTGCTACTAACGCTGAAAATGTGAAACCCCAGAAAAATCCGGTCGATGCAGGCATCACAACGTTACTAATAATATCGGCAATTACATTAGCAATTGCTGCTTTATAAGGTCCGAAGTAATATCCCATTAGTCCTATCGCAATGAAGCTAAACCCAACTTTCAAGGTATTACTACCTATCGACATTTTGCTCAACACCATCTGCATTGCAATTAATAACGCCATCCATGTAAGTTCATGGACACTAATACGACTTTTCGTATTCATTATAGACATCTCCTCGTAGGAGCTGCCACAGCATATAACTAGAGGCTAACGAATTAACTAACTATATAAAGTGACGAATGCGGAAACAAAATCGCAAGCAATAGCTTTTCGTCCGGTGTTCACATTCCGTTCCACCAGCACTTTACGCTTTGAATCCTACCCCAAAAATATTTTACTTGAACATATTACCACATGTATACATGTTTCACCTATAGATTTATCTTATAACATTTCTTATACATAAGTTATATCTAATATAATATTTTACCATTATTATTTTTCTTCCCAAGTAATCTGTGCAACTGCATTTAACTCGCCATTACTCTTTATCCAATGAGTTGTAACAAGATTATCTTTGTCTATAGATGCATAGATCTCAGGTTCACTTTCAATATTCAATTCCTTATCATACTTGATGTCCATACTCTTAGCACGATGTCTCTCAACAAAGTCTATTCCTAGAGAGTCGACCATCCAATCAAAGTAATAAGAATTATTCACATGACGATTAACATCAATATTGTAATATCCGATATGCTGAGATTTTTTAATTTCAAATTTCTTAGGCTCACGTAATCTAGCAAAGCGTTTGATTTTCGTTATCTCTTCTGCCCCAAAGAAATCAGTCAATTGTTCCGATGCACTAACCATTTTACGTTTATTAATATCGATAATAACAAACGCACTAGTTAGATCGACCATTCGATTACCGTCCAAGTCATCTATCCAAAAGTCACGATAAAAGAAGTACTTATTGTAGCTAGTTGCACGAGTACTTACCTTCAATTTTTGACCCAAAGTAGGCATTTTCTTAATATCCATGTGATATTGTACAACAACCCATCCTAATCCTCTTTGTACCATCTCTGAGCTGTCAGAATCGGACTCATGGAGTTGTTTTTCTGATATTAGTAACATTGCATCTACAAGTGCCGAAAGACGCATGTCACCAGTTAAATTAGCGAAATAAAAAGGGAATTCTATTTCCTGTGAATAAATTTGTTCTGCCATTTTATTCTTCCTTTCCAATTCCGTGATATAAGTTATAAACAATTTGCTTACGCAAATCATTTTGGCTGGCTACTTCTTTAATAGCTCTATTTGGTTTCTCTCCAGATTGTATCAAGAGGTCGATTGAATTGATGATTTCAGAATCTGACATATCTTCAATTTCTTCGATTATTTTACCAGATAATATCAATACATACTCGCCTTTTGGATCATGGTCTTGATAGTATTCAATAGCTTGGTCGATCGTTCCACGTAAGAAAGCTTCGTGAATCTTAGTTAGTTCACGTGCCAAAGTTATCCTACGATCACCACCAAAGAACCTTTTCAGATCTTCAACAGTCTTAACCACACGATATGGTGACTCATAAATAATCGACGTTTCAACACGATTAGACAAGTTGTCTAATGCTTCTGTACGCTCTTTTCCCTTTCGGGGCAAAAATCCATAAAAATAAAATGGTTGTGGTTCTATTCCTGAGGCAATCAAAGCAGTCGTTGAAGCACTGGCGCCTGGAAGTGGAACAACTGCGATATCTGCCTCAATTGCTGCTTTAACAAGTTCTTTTCCCGGATCACTTATTGATGGAGTTCCAGCATCACTAACTTGGGCAATACTGACACCGGCATTCATTTTTTCAATAAGTTCAGGAATACGTTGTGCAGTATTATGTTCATGAAAACTGATCAAATCAGTTGTTATTTCAAAATGATTCAGTAAAAATTTGGTATTTCTAGTATCTTCAGCAGCGATTAAATCTGCATCCTGCAAAGTTTTAACAGCTCGAAAGGTCATATCTTCTAAGTTACCAATTGGAGTTGGCACTAAAAAAAGGCAGCCCTTCGAATTATTAACAAAACTCCTTTGTTCATTCATTCAAAATGCTCCCTTACTTATTTTTATTTGGTTTACTGTGATTTCCATAAATCACACCGAGACAAAATACACATTCTTCGTTTTCTTTACGGTGAGAACCATAAAATTGTTGGCACACGTGAAATCCTTTGTGATATAGCTTCTCTAGATTCAAGCGTGAAGTAGGCAATTCACTTTCATTGAAACTCTTATCTTCATAACCTAATTTTTCTAATTGTTTACGCAGATTATGATTCTCCATCTTAAGCTCTTCTTTTTCCTCTAGATCCTTAGACAATTGTTCTTTAAGCGAATCTATTTGTCCACTTAAATTACCTAGCTGATTAGAAATAGCCTCAAACTCCTCATATAGATCTTTTTCTGCCATTGTTTCACCTACTCACCCACAAATTTTAATGACAAGTCCTCTAAAATCGACTGAAACGAAACGTTACTTTTCCACATCTCTTCAGCCTTAAATAATTCATCCGAAAAAATAACTATTTGTTGAATATTCTTATTTGAAAGAACATCTTCCTTAATTAGAAGTGTCTCAAACACATTGTATCTAATTGATAATATATCACTAAACATCTGATTCATCATATCGAATACCAAATGTTGATGATCTTTATTGTCCACCAATGGCATTATATCAGTTTGAACATCAAGAAAACTATTTATTTTATTCTTATTGCATTCTTTCATCCATCCAGACAACGCCACAATGAGATTCTGATAAGTTTCCCCTGTTACTGATTGCAAAAATTTAATATCAGATACTTTCAACGCCACTTCAGCTTGCTCAGTTTTAAAGCCAAGTTTTACTAAAGCGTCTATTTCATCTTCGTTACTTTTATTTGATAAATGAAATATTTGTACACGTGATCTAATAGTTTGTAATAATTGCTTAGCTGAGTTTGTCAAAAAAATGATCAGTAAATTACCTTCTGGCTCCTCAATTGTCTTAAGCAAGTTATTACTGGCGGCATTAGTCATTTTCTCGGCTTCATCAATAATCAAAATCCTACGATTACCTTGAGTTGCTGTCATATTTACTTCTTTTTTAAAATACTTTATATCGTCAACACCGATACTTTGCTTGTCTGTTTTAATTTCAAGAACATCTGGATTATCCCCCATAGCAATCGTCTTGCAACGTTGACAGGTTTGATCAGGTAATCCATCTTGCAAATTTTCACAGAACTGTGTTTGGGCAAGCCAAATAGCAACTTGTTGACGTACTTTAGAAGAAGCATTATCTATCAAATAAGCATGTGAAAGTTTATTTGAATTAATAATTTTTTTGAATTCATTAATAACACGTGGTTGCTCTTCTAATATATTTTCCATTTTTTAAAATCTTACGAATTTATCCACAGGTAGGATAAAGCAAGTAGCTCCTCCAACTTCAACCTCAACTGGATCATTAATACCAGCTGCTTCTGGCAATGCAAATGTTGAGGTTACATATTGTGTTCTTGTGTGACAGGTCTTTTTAATAACTTCAAGTGCATCATCAACTTTGTCATCTTCAACTCCGATAATGAAAGTTGAATTTCCGGCTTTTAAGAATCCACCGGTCGAAGGAAGTCTAGTTGCTCTAAAGTCACCTTTTATAAGGTGTGTTTGTAATTGTTGACTATCTTTATCTTGCACAATGGCTAAAATTACTTTCATATTATTCTCCTTTGTTGAACACATTCGGAAATCTATTAATAATTACATTTAATGCATCATCAACTACTTTTTCAGGAGCCTGATTCGCATTAATACTCTTTATTCTATCAGGATTAGCGTCTACTAAGTCAAGATATGCGCTGTGAACTCGTTTATGAAAGCTCAATGCTTCCTTTTCCAAACGATCCATTTCGCCTTCATGATCTTTGCGTATTCTAGATAATCCTACTTCTGGTGAGATATCAAAATAGATAGTTAAGTCTGGTAAAGTACCGTTAATTGCAAAATCATTTATTTCAGCAACTTCTTTAGTACCTATTTCACGTCCACCACCTTGATAGGCAATTGAACTGTCCACAAATCTGTCACTTAATAATATTTTGTTATCAGCCAATGAAGGTCTTATTACATCGACAACATGTTGACGACGTGCTGCTGCATACAAAAGTGCCTCAGTTCTATCGTCCATTTTTTCATCGTGAATTGCCAAAATTATCTTCCTGATCTGTTCAGCAATTTCACTACCACCAGGCTCTCTAGACAACACGATATCTTGGTTAGCACGTTGTTTCAACAATGGTACTAATGCATTTAAAGCAGTAGTCTTACCTGCTCCATCTGGTCCCTCAAAAGATATAAATAATCCTGACATTTAGTACTCTCCCTTTTAATACGTTGTTTCTATTTTACTTGATATTAGTATTTCGGTAAAGCGAACTACTAACTTTCCTAAAAAGTGTATGTAATAATATACTGTTAATTTTATAATTATGGGACAAGAAAAATTGTGGCATATATAGTTTTCTATCTAATTTGTAGTAGAGATTTGCGACTGAACACAATTTTCTCCTTATAAGTTCAAAAATCCGATATTTACTTGCGTAAATACCGGATTTTTGAATTTATAAACGAAAACTGAACGTGTTCAGTCGCACTCTACCAATGTTTCTCAGCTCGGCTAGGTTGCTTCAAGAAAGTATCCTCATCACCAAAAATAATATCTGTAGTCTGTTTGGCTTGGGCTTTTCTTCGTCTGGCCTCTAAATATAAAAATTGATATTTGGCACGATCTGCCCTCAACTGTAACTGAGTTGCATCTGTAACTTCTAGTGAGTTATTCATCAATCTTTGAACATTACTAATACGACGTTGAATATCATGAATACTATCCATTAGACGATCATTTTCGATTTTTTCAACGCTCTTCTTTTTCTTACCAAACATGTTAAATCTCCCTGCGTCCTAGAACAGCACTCTTCAAAGTCATTTCATCTGCATATTCAATATCAGATCCTACGGCCAATCCATGTGCGAGTCTAGTTACTTTGATACCTGCCGGTTTTACCAGTTTGGCTAAATATTGCGCTGTTGCTTCTCCTTCTGGAGTTGCGTTAGTTGCAATAATTAATTCCTGAACTTTGCTATTTTCACGTAAACGATTCAATAGCATTTTTATGTTCAAATCCTCTGGACCTACGCCATCAACTGGAGATAACACCCCTCCAAGAACATGATACAATCCGTTATAACTATTCATGTCATCTAGTGACATTATATCTTTTGGCTGTTCAACTACCAAGATTGTTGATTGGTCACGATCCTTATCACTACAAATGGAACAAATATCATCTGTTGTAATATTGCCACAGATCTTGCATGACTTAAGGTCTGTCTTAGCAGACATTAAGTTATCAGCAAATTCTTGTACCTGACTTTTGTCCATTCCTAATGTAAAGAACGCCATTCTAGTGGCCGTTTTACGACCTATTCCTGGTAATGTCATATAACTATCAATTAATTTTGAAATTGGCTCTGGATATCTCATTGATTACATCAACCCGTTTGTGTATTTGCCTAACTTAGCATCTTTATCTTTGTCGACCTTTGAAAATCCATCATTCAATGCATCAATCAACATATCCTGCAATGTATCTGGATCATCTGGATCAATAATCTTTTCATCGATTTTTATATCTATAATCTTTTTATCACCATTCATTTTAACAACTGCAAAGTCGTCAACTGAGTTACCAACATATTCTGTTTTACTTAATAACTCTTGTGCTGCTGCTACTTCTTTTTGCATTTTTTGAGCTTGGCGCATGATGTTACCCATGTTTCCACCCATTCCACCCATATTTGGCATTCCTTTACTCATAATAATTCCTCCTTAATTCTTATTAGTCATCTTTAATTTCAACTGCTCCATCATTACCAAATAACTTTAAAGCCTCATCGACAGTTGGATCAGTCTGTTTTTGTTCTTGTTTAGATTCTACATTTTCACTCTTAGATAAATCAATATTATTATCAATGTATTCTTTACGTACTACTGGCCATTGTGCTTTCGGAACTAAGACGATTTGATAATCTTTTTTTAACAGTTTACTTACATTATTAGTTAACTCGTCAATGAATTCATGATCTTCTTGTGCTTTTTCAAACCACATTTCATAATCAAACGCCACGACAATACCGCTGTCACAAGCAGCAACTGGATCTGAAACACTCATTATCGAACGTTGTGTAACTGAAAGCATACTCATCAAATCAGGCCAAATATCCTTCACAGTAATTAAATCTTTTTTTGTGGCCTTTTCCAATACTTGATAAATTGCTGTTTTATTGATACGAACTCCGCCAGCACGTTTAGTGGGTTTTGTACTTGCAGTTTTTTGTTCAGTTCTGTGATTAGAATTATCAGATAACTGTTTAACTTCTTGTTTAAGACTAACAATTTCATCACTTAATTTATCAATTTCACTATTATCAACGATAGGAGTCTGTGAATTTTGCTTTGGAGCAGTGATTTGAGGTTGTTGAATTTTAAGTTCACTTATTTTTACCGTTAAAATTTCCATATAAACGTCAGTTTGATTAGAATTCTTCAGGTTTTTTTGGGTCGCACTGACTTGATCAACTATATAAAACAACCTGGCATTATCAAACTTCGTAGCAATAGTTAACAATTCATCTGTCATAACAGATTTGTCCATTTGATCAGATAGATCTGAATTAGAATTATACAAAATCAAATTACGGCAAACTCGAATTATCATCTCAGTAAATCGTGTTGCTGAACGTCCACTAGCAAGTATCTGATAAAGACTATTTAAGGCATCTGCTGGCTTATTATCAGCAATAGCAGTCATATAGGCGACTATTTGTTCATTACTAAGGGCACCGGTAACTTCTTGAGCATTTTTTAAGGTCAACTCATCATCGCCATACGACAATGCCTGATCCAAAATGCTTAGTGCATCACGCATACCACCTTCAGCTGAGGCCGCAATAATGTTCAAAGCTTCTTCATCATACTTAATATTCTTATCATTCAAAATATAAACCATACGTTCTAATATATCTTGACGTGAAATTCTTCTAAATGTGAAGCTTTGGGTTCTAGATATAATTGTTGCCGGAATTTTTTGTGGTTCAGTCGTTGCTAAGATAAACATTACATTGGCAGGTGGTTCCTCAAGTGTCTTTAACAATGCGTTGAAGGCACCTTGTGAAAGCATATGTACTTCATCGATAATATAAACTTTGAACTTAGCTTCGGTTGGTGCATATTTGACCTTATCACGAATATCACGAATTTCTTCAACACCGTTATTAGAGGCGGCATCTATCTCGATAACATCATTCAGTCGATTCTCATTAGCTGCAAGACAAATCTCACATTCATTGCATGGTTCACCATCATGAGGATTCAAGCAGTTAACAGCCTTAGCCAAAATCTTAGCACAAGACGTTTTACCAGTACCACGAGGACCGCTGAATAGATAAGCATGACTGGTCATTTTACTAGCGACCGCATTACGCAAAGTCTGTGTAATAACGCCTTGACCAATTACATCTGAAAAAGTTTGGGGACGCCAAACTCGATATAGTGCTTGATATGCCATACTTCCTCCTTACATAACTACAGTACTTAAATTTTACCACAAATAACTACTTTAACTTATAGATTTAATATTCAGAATATTTTCTTAAAAAAGTGAAATAAAAAACTCCTAATCTTTTAGATTAGGAGGCTAATTTACATAACAAAAGGCACATGATGCAACTCACTTAGTGCTGCTTTCTTCCGAATCTGACACGATTCACAAGAGCACCATTGCCCTAAGGCCTTTCGGCAATAACTATCATACTATAAATTAATTCTTTTTACCACTATTCAGACGGATTTCTCTAAAGAAGTTTCTTAAAAGATCCCCAGTTTCTTTTTCCTTAACATTTGCCAATACAGTTGGCTGATGATTATAGCGTGTCTCAGTCAATAAGTTATTGATGGATCCTACCGATCCTGCTTTAGGATCATTAGCACCAAAAATGACTTCTTCAATACGACTATTAATAATAGCACCAGCACACATTGGACATGGCTCAAGCGTCACAAAAAGACTTGTGTTCTCTAATCTCCAACTGCCAATAGTTCTACAAGCTTCTTCTATTGCAATTATTTCAGCATGCTTAATAGCATCCTGAGTCTCTTCTCTTTCGTTAGATCCACGACCAATTACTTCACCAGTTGTATTATTAACAATAATACAACCGATTGGAACCTCTGATCTACTCTTGGCTTTCAAAGCTTCACCAATAGCTTCGTCCATATAATTATTAATTTGTTCTTCCGAAAAAATCATATTATTATGCCAACTTGCTTCTCAAGATATAATATCCCTTAGATTTAGTAACGACATCAACATTACCATAAGTAGCTTCCATTAATTTTTTAGCTGATGGAGCACCTTGTTTCTTTTGAATAACTATCCATAGCTCGCCGTTTGCCACTAAGTGACTTGCAGCACCACTAATTATTCCAGAAACAACATTTTTACCAGCACGGATTGGTGGATTAGAAACTATCAATGAATAATTTTCAGTAACTTTTTCATACATATTGGATTCAAAAATATTAATATTATTCACTTTATTGGATTTAGCATTCTTTTTAGCAAGATCTATAGCACGTAAATTAACATCCGTCATGTCTACATTACGCTGGTCTTGTTCTTTTGCTAGAGACAACCCGATTGGTCCATAACCACAACCTACATCTAAGATATTACCCGCAGGAATGTTTTCAAAATCAATTGCCTCAATCAAAACTCGTGATCCAAAATCCACTGTTTGTCGTGAGAATACCCCACTATCTGAAGTAAAGGTAAAATTATTATTTCTTAAAGTAAAATTGAAATCTTTTAGTTCATGTTCTAGATCAGCTGAATTCTCAAAATATTGATTAGCCATATTGGTTTCCTTCCTAAACGAAAATGAGAACAAAAAAATAATCCTCTTACGAGGATTAATTTTATCATAATAAACTTATTAAAAGTTATTATTTCAATGTAACTGTTGCGCCAACAGCTTCAAGTTTTGACTTCATGTCATCAGCGTCAGCCTTAGCAACGCCTTCCTTGATAACCTTAGGAGCACCATCAACAAGGTCCTTTGAGTCCTTCAAGCCAAGTCCAGTGATACCACGAACTTCCTTGATAACCTTAACCTTTTCTTGACCTGCTTCTGTAAGTTCAACATCAAATGAATCCTTTTCAGCAGCAGCTTCGCCACCTGCAGCAGCACCTGCAGCAACTGGTGCAGCAGCTGTAACGTCAAATTCTTCTTCGATAGCCTTAACAAGGTCGTTAAGTTCTAGAATTGAAGCATCTTTTAAATCATCGATAATCTTTTGTGTATCTAAAGCCATTTTAATGTCCTCCAAATTATGTTTGTTTTTTAATTAAGCAGCTGGTTCGTCGTCTTTCTTTTCAGCAACAGCTTTAACAGCCAATGCGAAGTCGCGAACTGGAGCTTGTAATACAGATACCAACATAGATAGCAAGCCATCTCTGTTTGGTAGTGTTGCAAGTGCTTGAATTTCTTCAAGTGTAGCAGCCTTGCCTTCGATGATTCCACCCTTGATTTCAACGGATTCAACATCTTTGGCATATTTAGCAGCAACCTTAGCAGGTGCAACTGGATCTTCATTAGAATAAGCGATGGCTGTTGGGCCAACGAAGAATTCTTCAAGACCATCTAATCCAGCTTCTTCAGCAGCACGTCTTAAGACAGTGTTCTTAATAACCTTCATAGTAGCACCTTGCTCACGTAATTCGGCACGCATAGAAGTAGCTTGTTCAACTGTAAGACCTAAGTAGTCAACAACAATAACTGACTTAGCATCCTTTAAACTAGCAGCAACTCCTGTAACTAGTGCTTCTTTTTGTGATAATTTTTCTTGCTTCATTTTTATGTTTCACCTCCACAATTTATTTAGTTAACTCTACAAATTTCGGCTAAAATAAAATCTCTGCGCCCGAAAGACACAGAGATTAATTAACAATCTTCTGGCCTCGGCAGGATATTAAGATTCACATCACCTGAGTCTTCGGTAGAAATCAACTATTGTACGTTATCATTATTTTGGTTATTAGTCAACACTAAGCGTTGATCTTTAGACCAGGGCCAAATGTTGATGTCATATTAACACTAACAATATAGTTACCCTTCAATGATGCTGGACGTGCCTTTGCGATAGTTTCGTAGAATGCGTCAAAGTTAGCAGCAATCTTCTCTGTATCAAATGACAATTTACCAATAGGTGCGTGAATCAATCCATTAGGATCTACACGGTAAGTAACTTGTCCAGCCTTAACATCGTTAACAGCCTTTGTAACATCCATTGTTACAGTACCTGTCTTAGGGTTAGGCATCAAGCCTTTAGGTCCAAGTACACGACCTAAACGTCCAACTTTAGCCATCATTGGTGGTGTTGCAACAGCAACATCAAAGTCCAACCAGCCATCTTGGATCTTTTCAACAAGATCATCAGAACCAACGATGTCAGCACCGGCAGCTTCAGCAGCCTTTGCTTGTTCACCTTCAGCGAAAACGATAACCTTTTGTGATTTACCTGTTCCGTTAGGTAGAACAAGTGCACCACGAATTTGTTGATCAGCTTGTTTTGGATCTACATCCAAGTTAATAGCAACTTCAACAGTTGCGTCAAATTTTGCGTAATTTACTTTCTTAAGTAAGTCAGCAGCTTCTGAAGCAGTGTAAGATTTGTTCTTATCAACTTGCTTCATAGCTTCTATATAATTTTTTCCATGCTTAGCCATGCTAAGTTCCTCCTTGCTTTGTGGTCATATTGGGGATTTTCCCCTCCCACTTGTTAGGAATACTTTCGTATCCTTATAAACTGCTTGTCTAGTCTTCTACTGTAAAGCCCATACTTCTTGCAGTACCAGCGACCATACGCATTGCAGATTCAACACTTGCAGCGTTTAGGTCTTTCATCTTGGTTTCAGCAATTTCGCGAACTTGGTCGTTTGTGACTTTGGCAACTTTATTTTTGTTAGGTTCGCCAGAGCCCTTTTCAACACCAGCAGCCTTCTTCAATAGAACTGCTGCAGGTGGTGTCTTAGTAACGAAGTCGAATGAACGGTCTTCATATACTGAAATAACAACAGGAATAATCATTCCTTGTTGGTCTTGTGTACGTGCATTAAAGTCCTTTGTAAATGCAACGATGTTAATACCAGCTTGTCCTAAAGCAGGACCAACTGGTGGAGCTGGAGTAGCCTGACCAGCAGGAATTTGTAATTTTACTACGTTAGCAACTTTTTTAGCCACGGTGCATACCTCCTTAGTCCGTGATGTGGTAATATTGAGAATCTAAATTTTCTCTCCCACATGCATGTTTAAAAAACATACCATGTAATAGTAGCACGGATTATATCCATTATCAATATTATTTATTATTTTTGTACGTCACTAAAGTCAACTTCTGTACTAGTCATACGACCAAACATATCGACATCGACCTTAAGTTTATCGTGATCTGCATCAATCTCTGTAACTTTACCAGTCATTTTTGAGAATGCACCTTCAATGATAGTTACACTTTCACCAACTTCAAAGTCGTTTCCGGCTTCAACACTGATTCCAAGATCATCTAGAATATGATCGATTTCTTCTGGTAATAGTGGTGCTGGCTTACTACCTGAACCGTGGCTTCCAACAAATCCAGTAACACCAGGTGTATTACGCACAACGAACCAAGATTCATCGCTCATAACCATCTCAACCAAAACATATCCTGGGAATGTTTTCTTCATTTCTGTCTTTTGTTTACCATTTTTTGTTTCTGTCTCTTCTTCTTCAGGAACAACTGCACGGAAAATATAATCTTCCATACCCATTGATTGGGCACGTGATTCTAAGTTCTCTTTAACCTTGTTTTCGTATCCTGAATAAGTATGTAGAACATACCATTGTTTATCGCCAGCTTCAGCCATAATTTCCTCCAAAAAAATCAAAATAAAAAAACTTCGAACAAAGCCGAAGTTTTCTCTCATTAATTCAATCATATCAAATTATTGAATTAGTTACAATGTTATTTGCTTCCCATAATGAATTGTTGCAATAAGGCAACCAATGCCCAGTCAACAGCTGCAAAGAAGATAGCGTACATCAATGATGTTGCTACAACAGTCCATGTATCACGTCTGTTTTCCTTAGCAGTAGGCCAAACAACTACTTTCATTTCTTTTTTAACGCTACCGAAAAATTTAAATAATTTCATTTAGTCCTCCAAATTAACGTGTTTCTTTATGTAAGGTATGTTTACCACAATGTTTACAAAATTTCTTAACTTCTAGACGTTCGGTTCTATTAGGATTCTCAGAAATCGTGTAATTTCTTGATCCACAAACGCTACAAGCTAATGCTACTTTTCTTAATCCCATGATTCTCTCCACATTCTATGCAGTTTATATCTTTACTAGTATAGATTTTTAATACATAAATGTCCATGACAAACACATGACAAATTATAAATATTGCATCATTTTCATCCTACAACGACTTGCTGCACGATTTAACTGGTTTGAATTACAGCTTCCAATTTCACATGCAATTTGCAATTTTACTTCCCCAAGTAAAAATTGCAAGGCCACAAGCTCCAGTGCACTTAGTTCAGAAATAGCTTCCTCAAGATAGCTAGAAGTATTTAGCAAATGAACATAATTTTGAATAAATTCTGCTGGATCATTGCTCTCAATTAACAATTCATATGAACACGCAAATTGGTTAGCTTGTCGTTTAAATGTGTTCTCTCTTCTGACAATATCAATAATATGATTTTTAAATTTTAATTTAAAAAAGCTTCCAAACTTCGAACCACTCGCACCATCAAAAATTTGACAGGTTGAGTAACATACTAAAAGTGCTTCTTGATACCAATCATTTCGATCATAAAGGCCAATTTTATATTGAAAATACATATTGTCAATCATCGGTTTATAACGTTGAACTAGTGATTCTAATGCTTCATTGTTTTTCTCCTTTACTAACTCAATTAGTTCTACTTCAAAAGTGTTCATAAATTATCCCCTAAATTATTTTGTAACTGTATTACATATTTAAAATTAACACGGATTTTATGCCTTTTTAAGAGAACATTTGTTTACAAAAAGTTCGTTAAAACTTTAATCCGTTGGGGAATGAAAACCATATTACAAAAAAAGATTCCACTATATTAGTGAAATCTTTTTTTATTATTATGAATGTCTTGAAGCAAATGCTTGATACAACAATACACCTGTTGCAACACTAGCATTTAAACTTTGAACATGTCCAACCATTGGTATGCTTAAAGTTTGGTCTACTTGCTTTTGAACTAAAGGAGACACTCCTTTACCTTCATTACCTATAACTAATGCCACAGCACCTTTAGCGTTCCATGTACGATAGTTATTACCTTCCATGGCTGTACCAAATATCCAGATGTTTTGTTTTTTCAAATCATTAATTGTATTAACTAAATTAGTAACACGAACAACTGGGACGTGCTCAACTGCACCTGTAGATGTCTTAGCAACAACAGATGTCAATCCGGTCGATCTGTGCTTTGGCACAATAATTCCGTGCACGCCAACTGCATCTG
Source organism: Companilactobacillus allii (assembly GCF_001971585.1). NCBI lineage: Bacteria > Bacillati > Bacillota > Bacilli > Lactobacillales > Lactobacillaceae > Companilactobacillus > Companilactobacillus allii. The sequence goes on from NZ_CP019323.1 coordinate 72,814, forward strand.
CTGTTCTTAATATCGATCCTAAGTTATGTGGATCTTCAATTTTATCTAATATCAAAATGAATGGATCTTCATTCTTTGCCTTTGCGGCCTTAAAAATATCATCTAATTCTGCATATTGATAAGGGGAAATATAGGCTGCCATCCCTTGATGATTACCACCGTTACTAATATCATCCAGTTTGTTCTTAGGAACTTCTTGAACGATCAGTTTACTACGTTTGGCCAACTCAATAACTTCACCAATGTGTGAACTCTTCAATCCCTTTTGTACAAGGACTTTATTAACTCGTTGACCAGCAGTTGGTGATTTTAATAATTCAACAACTGTGTGATGACCGAAAACTAGTTCACTTTCTTCACTGTTTTCACTTAAATTCTTCTGCATCTGTTTCCCCCGCTTCTACTTTTCCAATGCACCATTGTGCAAGTTCTTTAACACGATCTTTTTGATTGCTTACATCCAAATACCCAAATAATGCCTCAAATCCTGTAGACATATGATACGTTATAACACTAGTATTCTTAGCCTTAGTATATTTCTTAGCATTGCGTCCATTTTTATAAACTCTAAGTTCCTTTTCAGACAGCATATTTTCATCAATCATCAAAGTAATTAACGCTGCTTGAGCTTTAGCTGAAACATAATGTGTCGCTTTTTTTTGTAATTGATTAACTTTAGTAATATCGAGATCTAACAAATGTTCACGAATGAACACTTCATAAACTGCATCACCTAAATATGCCAAAGTTACTCCATTTAACTGATCAATCTTAACCATCTATATGCCACCGTGTTCCTTGTGGAGTATCTTCTAAAATTACTCCCATTTCTTTTAGCTTATCACGAAGATCATCACTAGTTGCAAAGTCTTTATCTAAACGTGCTTGATCACGTTTTTCAACCATTGCTTGAATCTCATCTGATAAGTCATTCTTTTCTTTAAATTCAATCCCAAGAATTCCTGACAAATTGGCCAAAGTATCCAAGATATATTGGGCATTATCAGCATCGATATTATCTTGTGAACTATAATTGTTTGCCAAAGTTACCAAACCAAATATCTCAGTAATACCATTTTGCACATTGAAGTCATCATCCATGGCTACTTTGAACTTGTCTACAATCTTATCGACCTGTTTCTTAGTGTCATCCTCAATTGCCGTAGCGTCTTTAATTCGGAAGTTCAAATTATTGTATGCTGTTTTGATCTTCTCATAATTATCAGTAGCCTTTTGTAAATTAGACTCTGAATACTCTAAGGGTCTACGATAATGTGTTGATGACAAAAAGAATCTCAATACTTGGGGATCGATATTCTTAACCATATCATGAACAGTAACGAAGTTTCCCAATGATTTACTCATTTTTTCATTATTTTCAACGGTTACAAAACCATTATGCATCCAATAATTAACAAATTTCTTACCAGTTTTAGCTTCACTTTGGGCTATTTCATTCTCATGATGTGGGAACTCTAGGTCTTGTCCGCCACCGTGAATATCAAAAGTATCACCAAGATATTTAGTGGACATAACTGAACATTCAATATGCCATCCCGGGCGTCCTTTTCCCCAAGGTGAATCCCAGTTTATTTCACCAGGTTTAGCTTTTTTCCACAGAACAAAATCAATGGGATCTTGTTTCTTATCAAATTCAGCCTCACCAATGTGCTTACTGGCACCTTGAACTAATTGATCGATATCTTGATCAGACAACTCACCATAATGTTTGAATTTTCTTGCACGGTAAAGTACATCACCGTCTGATTCATATGCATAGTCTTTAGCAACCAAATCAGAAATAAAATCAATGATTTCTTTAATATTATCAGTAGCCCTAGGATTGACTGTTGCACGTTCAACGTTTAATTTATCAATATCTTCAAAGAATGCCTTTATAAACCTATCAGCAACTTCTGGAACGGTAATATTCTCACGATTAGCTTCTTTAATCATCTTATCGTCAACATCGGTAAAATTGGAAACAAACTTGACCTTATATCCTAAATATTCTAGATATCTACGAACCGTATCAAAAGCCACAATAGATCTAGCATTTCCAATATGAATATAGTTATACACTGTTGGTCCACAGACATACATACGAACCTCATTTGGGGTTATTGACTTGAATTCTTCTTTTTCACGAGTCAGTGTGTTGAATATTTTTAGCATATATTATCCTTTCTACAGCAAAAGAGAGATTGAGGCAAACCTTTGTTTTGCTTCAACCTCTCTTTTAAAATATGTATTTTTATTTCATTTGATCCAAAGTCTTATCAATATTTGACAATGACTTTTCTTTACCGATCAATTCGATAGCTTCAGCAATTGCTGGACCATGCATTGTTCGTGTAGCGGCAATTCTAGCTGGCATATAAAGTTTTCTACCTTTAACACCTGTATCAGCACGAACCCCTTGAATAGCGGCCATGATTTGAGTAGCTGTAAAACGATTAAGTTTTTCCAACTTGCCACGTAGATCTTCAATGGCCTTTCTTGAATCATCATCAACCAATTCAGCTTGTTCGTCATCTGTTAATACATCAGGTTGGTTGAAGAAAATATCTGATAATTCAACAATTTGTTGTGTATAAGACATTTGTGGCATGTAAAGTTCTGTCAAATGTCTTACCCATTGAATCGTATTTGTATCCGGATCATCTGCAATACGTTTTGCTTCAATTAAGTTTTCTAGTACTAAGTCAGTGATTTCGCTGGCATCAGCAGTTTTAACATATTGGTTATTAACCCATTCAAGTTTCTTTTGATCAAACTTAGCGGGTGACTTACTCAAACGATTCTCATCAAAGATCTTAATGAATTGTTTACGATTAAATAATTCATCTTCTCCAACTGGGGACCAGCCAAGTAAGGTAATAAAGTTGAACATAGCTTCTGGCAAATATCCTAAAGCACGATATTGTTCGATAAATTGTAGGATGGATTCGTCACGTTTGCTTAGTTTCTTACCTGTTTCAGTATTTATGATAAGTGTCATGTGGCCAAATCTTGGTGCATCCCAACCTAGATCTTCATAAATCATTAATTGTTTTGGAGTATTAGCAACATGGTCATCCCCACGAAGAACATGACTAATTTCCATTAAGTGATCATCAACAACAACAGCAAAATTGTATGTTGGCATACCATCACGTTTTTGGATAACCCAATCTCCACCAATTGTATCTGAATCAATTGAGACTTTACCTTTAACGATATCGTCCCATTCATAAGTTTTGCCCTTTGGTACATGGATTCTAATTACTGGAGTTAATCCAGCGTCTTTTGCATCTTGTATCTTAGCAGCTTTTTCTTCTTCAGACATTCCGGCAAACTCATATTCATAATGAGGCATTTCACCATTGGCTTCTTGTTTCTCACGCATCTTTGTAAGTTGTTCTTCAGTCAGATATGATTCATAAGCCAATCCCTTATCGAGAAGCTCTTGAATGTATTTTTGATAGATATCTTTTCTTTCTGATTGACGATATGGACCATAATCACCGCCTATATCAGGGCCTTCATCCCAGTCAACACCTAGCCATTTGAGGTTTTCTAGTTGACTTTCTTCTCCACCTTTAACGTTTCTTTTTGTATCAGTATCTTCAATACGGATTACAAAAGTTCCCTTGTGGCTTCTTGCAAATAGGTAATTAAAAATAGCTGTTCTTGCATTACCAATGTGTAAATGACCTGTTGGACTTGGTGCATATCTTACTCGAATTTTATTATCTGACTTTTTTGCCATTTCTATGTTCTCCCCTTTTATTTCTAGAGTTGTTCTTAGAGTTCTTATTGGCATTATTAGTACTCTGTGTTGAACTACTCTTTTTATTGCCATTGTTACTTGTATTGCTTTGGATACCATTCATTGAATGTTTAGGCTTAGCAAATATCATTTTACCAGCATCAGTTTGTAATGCACTAGTTACAACGACATCCACTTGCTTATCTATGAAGTACTTACCATCTTCAACGACTACCATCGTACCATCCTCTAGATAAGCAACACCTTGTTCACGTTCAGTACCCGCTTTAATTACTTTAACAGTCATTGTTTCGCCTGGCAAAACCATGGGTTTCAAAACTTTGGCTAACTCATTAATATTAAGTACTTTAACATTTTGGAACTCACTGACCTTACTTAAATTATAGTCATTTGTGAGGACTGCACCACCTATTTCTTTAGCCAATTTCAATAATTTCATATCAACTTCGGGAATATTATCATAATCACGAGTGGTTGTTTCAATATTAATGGTTTGATCCATCTTCATTTCGTTCAAAATATCTAATCCACGTCTACCACGTTCACGTTTTTGATTATCACTTGAATCAGATATCAATTGTAATTCATGGACAACAAAATCTGGAACCATGATTTTACCTTCGAGGAATCCAGTTTGAGCCAATTGATGAATTCGACCATCAATAACAACTGATGTATCGACGATCTTATATGGATAGAATTCCTTTTTTACTGAACGACGTAAAACTTCACCGTCATAATCCATATCTTTTTTATCTGGTTCTGAATTTGTCTCTGTAGTCTTTCTTTTAGTGATAGAAAAACTCTTCCAGTCATTTCTTCTACTAGTACCCATACGAAATCCAATGAATCCAAAGATTATCATTAGAATCGGTGGAATAATATTAGCAAACATATTGTGCATCATATAAAAAGGAATGGAAATAATATTTGCTAAAATCAATCCTCCTATTAGGAATAGTGAACCAAATATGATCCATCCCGGTGATCGGGAATTCAAATACTTCTCTATCCTAGTGTTTGCATCTGTAATAGGTTTAATAAATAAAAACGACAATAGGTAAAATATAATTAATCCAATAAGTCCATCAATATAGCCGTTATTCAATAAACGCACATTATCTAATCCTGAAGCAATCCACAGCGCTGGCAAAATGGTTATACCAACCGCTAAGCCAAATAACGCGAAGACTGCATTAATAATATATTTTCGCATATATAAATATATACCTCCTCAATTTAATTAAATATCTTATTCATAGCTTCCACAACTGTATTAACACCAATAATTTCAATTTTATTATTCTTTGTCCAGTCGCCTAAGTTATTCTTAGGAACAAAAATACGCTTGAATCCTAATTTTTCAGCTTCATTCACACGTTGATCAATTCTATTCACACGACGAACTTCACCAGTTAATCCTACCTCGCCGACAAAACAGTCAGTAGCAGGAATCCCAATATTTTTATAACTCGACGCAATAGACATTACTAGTGCTAGATCAATTGCTGGTTCATCTAATTTTACACCACCAGTTGATTTCAAATAAGCATCTTGGTTTTGAAGCATTAAATTCCCACGTTTTTCTAAGACAGCCATTATAACAGATACTCGATTGTGGTCCAATCCAGTAGCGGTTCTTTTGGCATTTCCAAAAATAGTTGGAGTAATCAACGATTGAATTTCAACCAAAATAGGACGTGTTCCTTCCATTGAAACAACAACGGCAGAACCATTAGCATCTTTCAAACGTTCCTCAAGGAATATTTCAGATGGATTAGCCACTTCAACAAGTCCTTTAGTCTGCATTTCAAAAATACCAATCTCATTTGTTGAACCAAAACGGTTCTTAACTGAACGCAATATGCGGTAACTATGATGTGTGTCACCTTCAAAGTATAGAACAGTATCAACCATATGTTCCAGTATTTTAGGACCAGCGATGGCACCGCCCTTTGTAACATGTCCAACAACAAATACTGTAATATTTTGTTGTTTAGCAATATTCATCAATTCTGCAGTAACTTCTCTAACTTGAGAGATACTACCAACTGCGGAGGATATTTCTGGTTCATCCATAGTTTGAATAGAATCTATCACTAAATAATCAGGGTCCATATTATTGATCTGATCACGAATATAACTCATATCTGTTTGAGGATACACATACAATTCATCCCCACTAACGCCCAATCTATCAGCACGCATCTTTATCTGAGATGCACTCTCTTCACCAGAAACGTATAATACCTTTCCTCCAGTTTTTTGGAGTTGTCCCGAAACTTGCATCAATAAAGTTGACTTACCAATACCAGGATCACCACCTATAAGTATAAGTGATCCAGGAACGATTCCTCCACCGAGTACTCGATTCAATTCAGACATATCAGTTTTAACACGAGCTTCTTTTTCGAATGAAACATCATTGATTTTGATAGGTCTAGATGTAACATCGCTTGTTCTACGGCTTGGTGTAGCTTGAGCTGTTTCAACGTGCTCTACTTCTTCCACCATTTGGTTCCATGAACCACAATTAGGACAACGTCCCAAGTATTTTGGTGAAACGTAGCCACAGTTTTGACAAACGAATTTTGATTTTGATTTAGCCAATAAAATATTTCCTTTCTTCAGTTACATTATAGTCCAGATGAACCGAATCCACCTTGACGTTCTTTCAAACCACCTTCATCTGCGTCGGTAGTTAAATACTTCATAAAGATACCTTGAGCAAGACGTTCACCCTTTTTGATTTTATAATCTAATGGGAAGAAATTGATCAGTTGAACAAATAATTCTCCTTCATTTCCATCGTTATTATAGTAGTCGGCATCAACTACCCCAATACCATTTGGAATAGATAATCCACGTTTCAATGGGTTGCTTGAACGACTGGCAATAATTAATACTTCATCATCTTGCATATAAGCCTTGATACCAGTTGGTACTAAAACCGGCTTTATGCTCTTCTTTATTTCTTCAGTTTTGTTTTCGTCAATTTTACCTTTACCAAAAATAAACTTAATAACATTCAATACTCCAAACTTCCAAATTGAAGGAACTATAAAATCTTCTGAACTTTCAATATCATACCCAGCGGCATTTGTAGTTTGACGGACTGGTAAATTAACATCTGCATCTTTATATTTTGATACAATTTCAAAGCCACGTTTTTTAGTCAAATTAGTACTCTCCCATAGTATTAGATACTTAAAATAATAGCATTTATAGCCTTATAAAACTATTGATTCGACTGACTTTCTTCCATTAATAAGGTAATATTAAAGTAATCAAAGAGTGAGTGGAAATAATTTGGTTTCCTGTAGCTCGTTTAAGGGAGGTAGTTTATGGAAATAAAACACGTAGACGGTCGTTTCTACATTGAAGATAGTGAATTGATTGGTGAAATAACTTATTCTCCAGTTAAAGAAGGAATTATTTCAATTGATCACACTTTCGTCAATGAGAAATATCGTGGACAAGGTATTGCCGGTAGACTTTTGGATGAGGTTTTAACTTATGCAGATAGGGAAAACTTAAAAATTGTTCCTGTCTGTTCTTACGCAAAACTAGTATTTAAAAACAAACCTTCAATACGCTATTTATTAACTGAAAATTACCGCAAACTTTTGCAGGAGGATAACTAGTTGAATCAAAACGAATTAAAAAAGGCAGTCGGTGTTAAATCCGTCGACTTTATTGAGAGTAATACAGTCGTAGGTTTGGGTACTGGATCTACCGTTTACTATATGATAGAAGAACTTGGTAAAAGATACCAAGAAGGCAAAATCAAAAATATCGTTGGTGTTGCGACTTCCTCACGTTCAAGAAAACAAGCTGAAGAACTCGGAATCCCTATGAAGGACCTTAATGATGTTGATCACATTGATCTGACAATTGATGGTGCCGATCAAATAGACAAAAACTTCCAAGGAATCAAGGGTGGTGGTGCTGCTCACCTGCTTGAAAAGATGGTTGCTACAAATTCTCACAAGAACATTTGGATTGTTGATCAATCAAAAATGGCCGATAAACTTGGCAGTTTCCCACTACCTTTGGAAGTGATTCCTTTCGGTTGTGAAAAAACATTTGAAGATCTAAAAGCAGAAGAGTTGCATCCTAAGTTTCGTTTGGACGACAATGGTAGTAGAGTTTTGACTCATAACAAAAACTACGTTATTGATTTGAGCATTGGAACCATCAATCACCCACACTTATTAGCCGATTGGTTAGATCATCAAGTAGGGATCGTTGCACATGGACTATTTCTTGATCTAGTCAACACTGTTATCGTTGGATATGATGATGGTCCAAAAGTTATCAAAGATGTACGTTAATTATCGATAAGGGAGAGATTTTATGTCAAAAGAGATTACTTCAAAAGAACTAGAAAAATTTCAAACTGCCTTTGAACAAACACCAGGTTCATCCGCAATAAAAAATGCTGTTGCCAATAATGGTATCTTTGCATCAAGTGAAACTATGGCTTCTAAAATAGCCATGGATCCTACTTTTTCAGTAGAATTAGACACTGGATCTGTTTCTGATCAAAAACAATCAGGTCTATGTTGGGTATTTGCTGCATTAAATACTATGAGACATCCTATTCAAAGCAACTTCAAAATTAAAGGATTCGAACTTTCAGAAGGATATATGCTATTTTGGGATAAACTTGAAAAGTCAAACTTCTTCTATGAAAATGTTATTAACACTGCTGCTCTTCCAGTTGGTGATAGAAAAGTCGACTTCCTAATGACAACACCTCAACAAGATGGTGGTCAATGGGATATGATTATGGCACTTGTTCAAAAGTACGGTGTAGTACCAAAGAGCGTTATGCCTGATACTTACAGTAGAACAAAATCTTCAGAACTTAATACCGTTCTTAATACCAAATTACGCAAGAACGCTATCACATTGCGTGCCTTAGTAAATGAAAACAAATCTACTGAAGATATTGAACGTATAAAGGATGAAATGCTCAGTGAGATCTATAAGATCTTGGTATACACAGTTGGTGAACCACCAACTAAATTCGATTGGGCATATCGTGATGATGATAAAAATTATCACAAGGAAAGTAACATCACACCTCAAGAATTCTTCAAAAAGTATGTTGGTTGGAATCTAGACGACTATATTTCAACAATCAATGCTCCAACAGAAGACAAGCCATACAACCATGTCTACACAGTTGAAATGCTTGGAAATGTTCTTGGTGGACGTCAAGTACGTCATTTAAATCTTGAAATAAATGACTTCAAGAGTCTTGCTGTTAAACAACTTCAAGACGGAGAAGCTGTTTGGTTTGGTAGTGATGTTGGTCAAAGTTCCGATCGTAAAATCGGTATTATGGATACAGATGTATATAATATTGAAGATCTATTCAACACTGACCTTTCAATGACTAAGGCCCAAAGACTCGACTATATCCAAAGTATGATGACTCACGCCATGGTACTTACTGGTGTAGACTTGGACGACAATGGTCAACCCACAAAGTGGAAAGTTGAAAATTCATGGGGTGAAAAGGTTGGAACAAAGGGATATTTCGTAATGAGTGACTCTTGGTTTGATGAATTCGTATATCAACTAGTTATTAATAAGAAATATCTAAACGACGATTTAAAGAAAACCTTTGAAACAGAATCAAAAGATCCTAAAGTTCTAGCACCATGGGATCCAATGGGTGCTTTAGCTTAGAGTATAACTGAGTTGTAGTACAGAGAAGTCTGGTATTTACGTAAGTAAATGCTGGACTTTTTTGTACTAGATGGAAAAAATATATTTTTATAGCGAAAACGTGCGACAGAACACAATTTTCCTCGTATAATCCCCCCAAAAACGATATTTACTTACGTAAATACCATTTTTGGGGGGATTATACGTGAAAACTGAGCGTGTTCTGTCGCACTCTCTTTTTTTAATACCTTGAATACCCTATAATGAGACATATAATACGAAGGAGTTGTTCATATGAAAAATAATCAATTTGCCATCCGTCCAACTAACTTTGACACACAGATTAAAGAGCTACAAGACATTCATTTTTTAACATCAAATAACGAGATGATAACTGACCCAATCGACTTATTTAAAGATTTTCTACGAATAAGCTTTCTGGAAGCAAATTCAAAAGCTGTTTTTGAACAAAAATTATCGTCATACATGGCGACTCCAACTCAAAATGCACTAGAATATTTGAACTCTAATAATGAATTATCAGTAGAATCTTTCTATAATATTGCTTTACAGTTATTAAAGTTCAATCCAGATGTAGATTTCTCTTTTGAGGATCCACTTGGAGCAATGAAAAAAATACAATTAAATATTTCTGATCATGAAGGTGTTGTATTCACACTAAACGAACTAAAATCCGCTTGGTATTATTTACTTGCTACACATAATAAGAATGGCCAGACTTTTATCGATTCACTTGCCGCCAGAGGATACTTCACTCCTTTTTACGGGGATGTTGGTGAACCATTATTATTTAATGGTAAAACTATGCCAGTATTTGATCCACATAAGACAATTCGTGAAGTGGTCTATGTTGAGTCACCTCAAGATACTGATAACGATGGAAAACTAGATTTATTAAAAGCTGAAATACTCCGCCCATATGAATCAAATTCTGGGCTTAAAGTCCCATCTTTATACACAGCTAGTCCTTATAACCAAGGTACAAATGATGAGACCGGCGAAAAAGTTATGCACAATGTAAATATTCCCCTTGAACGAAAAGAACCCAATAATCTCAGTTATGATGATATTAAATATGTGGCACCACAAAAGAAACTTCCTAATAAAAGGACTGTTAACAGTCACGCCGAAGTCGCCGATGAGACCTTTTCTAGAGAACAATCGTATACATTGAACGATTACTTCTTAGCGAGAGGCTTTGCAATAGTTTATGCGGCCGGTATTGGAACTAAGGATTCTGACGGAATAAGAACTACTGGAGATCCTCAAGAAACAACTTCTACAGTTTCCATCATTGAATGGCTGGCCGGAAATCGTCGTGCATTTACTAATAAGTCAGACAACATAGAAATAAAAGCTTGGTGGTCTAACAAACATATCGCCATGACCGGTAGATCATATCTAGGAACACTTGCAACTGCTGCTGCTACATCCGGTGTCAAGGGTTTAAAAACTGTTATTAGTGAAGCGGCTATTTCCAGTTGGTACGACTATTACCGTGATGGTGGTTTAGTTATTGCTCCTGGTGGGTTTCCTGGTGAAGATGCAGATGTTCTAGCCGAGGAAACACTTAGTCGACGTCTGCAACCTGGTGATTTTTATAAAATCCAACCATTCTGGGACAAAAAGCTTCAGGAAATAACTGATAAACAAGACAGAGCCAGTGGTAACTATAATACATTCTGGGATGCTCGTAACTATCATAAGAATTTCAAGAATATAAAAGCTGATGTACTAATGGTTCACGGTTTGAATGATTGGAACGTTAAGCCTAGAAATGTCGAGAGATTATGGAATGGTATACGTAATAACGGCGTTATACAAAAGATAATATTGCATCAAGGACAACACATCTATATAAACGCGTTTCGTTCAATCGATTATACGGATATTATCAATTTGTGGTTAACTCATGAATTATTAGATATTGATAATCAAGCTGAAAAAATAATTCCTGATGTTATTATTCAAGACAATGTACAGCCCGAGACTTGGAACAAGTATTCTGACTGGAGTAATAAAGACAATCAAAAGATTAAATACAATTTATCGGATGATAAGCTATCAATTTCCGCACCTACCAATGAAACATTGACCTTTAGTGACCAGTTGAATTCAGACTTATTTGACCGTTATAAGAATCATAACGATACCTGGCAACATGACTTAGTCGACATTTCTAATAACAACATGACACATAATCGACTACTATTCACTACTAACAATATAGAAGAAACTGTTATTGATGGAATCGTTAAGATCAACTTAAATGTTGCTTCAAGTGAAGATCTAGGTATGTTAAGTTTCCAACTCATTGACTATGGATTAAGCAAGCGACTTAAAGTTTCACCAACGCTATTATCAAAGAATGGTCTAGCTGGAACCTTTGATTGGCGTGAAGATGATCTTCGTGAATTTGAACTTGGTGAACCAACAGATTATAAAATGATAACCAAAGGTCATGTAAACTTGCAAAATCGTGATAATGCGTATAGAGTAAACGACCTTGAGCCAAATACGTTCTATCCACTATCTGTTGAACTTCAACCAACCTTTTATCGTGTTCCAAAGGATCACAAATTAGGATTGATAATTTACTCAACTGATTTTGGAATGACTGTTCGTGGCAATAAAGATATTAAATACTCAATTCAAACTGGTGAATCAAATATTGTTGTTCCAATTCATTCGGACACAATAATTTAAACCAAAAATCGATTTTAACACTTAGAATAAGCTTCTCTAACTAGACCAAAATTAAAGGGTTCCATGCGGTCATCTCTAATGTTATAATCGCGTTTGAACTGTTTAATTTGGAGATTATTTATATGGAAAAAAATCAATTGAATTCACTAAAAAATAACCCCCACTCAAAAATGAGCGTAGCAGGATTCTTAATTGCCTTAGGAATCGTTTACGGAGATATTGGTACTTCACCTCTTTACGTTATGCATTCATTAATGGTTGGGAATGGTGGTCTAGATAAAATGTCCACCAACTTTATTTTGGGTAGTGTATCTTTAATATTTTGGACACTTACGATAGTTACGACTGTCAAATACGTGTTAATCGCATTGCGAGCTGATAACCGTGGTGAGGGTGGTATTTTTGCCCTTTACACTTTAGTCAGAAAGCGTGCCAAATGGCTAATTATTCCAGCCATGATTGGTGGAGCAACATTTTTAGCTGATGGTATGATGACGCCTGCTGTTACAGTTACTGCCGCTATTGAAGGACTTAAAGGTATTAAATTCAATGGCAATGTTTTAATAAGTAACCAGACACACGTTATTATTATAACGATGGTGATTCTTTCTACCTTATTCTTTATTCAAAGATTCGGGACACAATTAATTGGTCGTGCATTTGGACCAATTATGCTAGTTTGGTTTTCATTCCTTGGCCTAATGGGTATTTATAATATTACCTTTGATTGGACAATTATTAGAGCTTTGAATCCATACTATGCTATTGCATTACTGCAAAGCCCCGTTAATATCCGTGGTATCTTTATTTTGGGTAGTATTTTCCTAGCAACTACTGGTGCTGAGGCATTATATTCTGATATGGGACACGTTGGACGTCCAAACATCTATACTAGTTGGCCATTCGTTAAAATATGTCTCTTGCTTAGTTACTTAGGACAAGCAGTTTGGATTTTACGTTTAAAAGATGATCCAAAACTATTGGCAATGGGCTCAACAATGAATCCTTTCTACCAATCAATGCCTGACAATTTGCGATTATTCGGTATTTTGCTTTCAGCAATGGCCGCAATTATTGCCTCACAGGCTTTGATTTCTGGTTCATATACCTTAGTTTCTGAAGCAACAAAATTAAGAATTCTTCCTCGTTTAAAGACCTATTACCCAACTAACTTTAAGGGACAGTTGTATATTCCAACTGTCAATTCAATAATCTGGGTAGTTTGTCTGTTCATAGTTATGTTCTTCAAAACATCTGAGAATATGTCAAACGCGTACGGTCTAGAAATAACTATTACAATGTTAATGACGACAATTCTCTTGCACCAATGGTTGTTAATGAAACGAGCCAATCGCTTCTTCTCAACGATAGTCATTAGTTTCTTCTTCATTATTGAAATAATATTCTTCATCACAAATAGTAGTAAGTTCATTCATGGTGCTTATATCACAATGGGTATTGCTGCTATTTTGATAAGTGTTATGTTCATTTGGAGATACGGCGATAGGTTGATGGATGACAATACATTCAGAAGTCATTTTGCCTCACTATTGGCTTTTAAGCATCAATTAAACGACCTTAGAAAAGACCCTAGTTATCCACTTTATACAACAAATTTAGTTTATTTAACAAAGGTTCATGATGGCTATAGGATCAAAAAGAATATTCTTTATTCAATCTTAGATAAAAGGCCAAAACGCGCTGAAGTGTATTGGTTTGTAACTGTAAATGTTACCGATGAACCTTATACTGCAGCTTACAGTGTTGAGACTTTTGATACTGATTATATGGTCAGTGTTCAATTGTATCTTGGTTTCCGTGTTGATCAAAAGGTTAATGTCTACTTAAGACAAGTTGTTAATGACATGATGGCAAACGGTGAGATCAAACCACAGCCACAGAAATATACAACGATTCCTGATCGTCAAGTTGGTGACTTTTCATTTGTTCTTATTAAAGAAGCACTATCTCCTGACACTAAAATCAGTGGACTTAAAAAGGCCATTATCCGCGCACGTTTAGCACTTCAAAAATTCATCTCACCTGCTAGCTGGTTTGGATTATCATATAGTGATGTTATTGAAGAACGTGTTCCTCTTGTTCTAGGAAAGATCTCAATGAATAGACTTCGCCTAGTACGTAAGGATCGTTCAGCATTACAAGATATCCCTATTGACCAACCGATTGATGACGATGACGATGAGTAAACAAATCAGAGTATGGAAAAACACGTTCAGTTTTCGAGTCTAATAAAAAAGAAGCTGGTATTTACGAAAGTAAATATCGGCTTCTTTTTTATTAGACGGAGGAAATTGTGTTTTGGAACACGTTTTCACTACAAATTTGAGTAAAAACAAAGTTTGTCACAATCACTTTTGTTGTCTATTTGTTTTTAGAATGTTCAATTTAGTATCCATTTCATAGATCAACGGAACACCATTTTCAACCTCGACCCCATCAATATCCTTATCACTGATATTCTCAAGATATTTAATTAAGGCTCTAATAGTACTCCCATGTGCAACGATTAATTGGTTTTCACCAGCTAACAATTTTGGTGCAACGACATCAATATAATATGGAACGATACGATTATATGCTTGAAATAAACTTTCTGACAAAGGCATTACCCTTCTATCTAGATACTTATAAGGCCCAATTGATGGATCTGGCTTATCCAATTGTGGTGGAATTGTGTAATAACTTCTACGCCACAATCTAACTTGCTTTGCTCCATATTTATTACGTGTCATTTCCTTATTCTGGCCACGAAGTGCTCCATAATGTCTCTCATTTAAGCGCCAAGATTTAATTATTGGCACATAATTAATATCCAAATCATCCTGAATAATATACGCTGTCATAATTGCGCGTTTCAAAACGGAAGTATGAACACATTTGATATCCAATCCATGTAGCTGTTTAGCTGCATCATGAGCTTGTTTGATTCCCTCTTTAGTAAGATCAACATCACTCCAGCCGGTGTAGTGATTCAATGCATTAGCGGTACTTTGTCCATGTCTGACCATGATAAGCTTTACCATTTATGACATTACCAACTTTCTTGAAATATACCTACTTATACTATCACAATCATCATTTGAAATAAAAAAAGTGATTGAAAATTATAATCATATTTTCAATCACCAATTCCTAATCAATTAAGGGATCCTTCAACCCACGTGTACATTCTGCTTGCAACGTAACATGTGAGACACCGAATTCTTTTTTTAATAGTGAATCAACCTGATCGTATATCACTTCAAGCTGATCCATATTGCATTTTTTACGTACGTTTAAATGTGCATCCAAGATTATGAAATTTTCATCAATCATCCAAACATGGACGTGATGAATGCCAACGACATCTGGTACAGTTAAAACGCATCGCTTGACAGCCTCTAAATCGATATTAGGACTAGCTTCCATCAAGATGTTGATAGTTTCCTTAACGACATCAAAAGCTTCTTTAAGAAGCCATATGGCGATAATTATCGTAATTAACGGATCAACCCAAGTCCAATTGAATAGAATAATAAATATTGAGGCAACAAAAACACCTATTGATGATAATGTATCTGACAACATGTGCAAAAATGTGGCTTTAATATTTAGGTTATCCTTCGAACCAGACCAAAGTGCCAGCATGGATATCACATTAGCCAACAAACCAACAATGGACACTCCCATCATTAATAATCCATCGATGTGTTGCGGCTTTTGAAATCTTCTAATTGACTCAATAATCATTATAATAGTAATAATTATCAGAATGCTAGAATTTACAAACGCAGCTAATATTTCAGCACGCTTATAACCAAATGTTTTAGCAGAATTATTATGTCTTTGGCCAATAACGTTGGCAACATATGAAATAACAATGGAAATAGAATCTTCCAGGTTATGAACGGCATCAGATAATAGTCCTAAACTTCCAGAAATAATTCCACCAAAAAATTCAGCAATTGTGATAATCAAATTTAAAATGGTTACGGCAAGAAATTTTCTGCCAGTGATTTTTGTATGATCCAAAAATATCACTCCCTTTAAGTAAATAATAACATTTACTCAAAAAAAAGAAGACTAGTTTAAACTAGTCTTCACACACAAATACAAATTTTGTTATCTAGTTGTAACCGGCTTTGCTGCAACTTTGATAGGATGAGCAACATCAATGATATCAGAGAATCTGTTTGTAACATAATCTCTCATACCGTCACGTGCTTCTTTTTTAGAAACGTTGTGACAAATGCGCTTCTTAGCAATTCTTTGGCCTGTCTTATCTAGAAAATTACAAGTAACCTCGTAATCGCCATTACCAAAAAACAACATCATTGTGACCCCCTTTTATATTAAGATAAAAATACCCCTGATGTTTCGACCAGATATTTATACCACTTTTCAAAAGACGTTACAACACCTTGAGATGAAATTTCTGAAAAAAGAACTTTTAAATGACAATTTTTAATTTACATGAAAAAAATATGCTATTATTGCTCTATATAGTTTCATGCAGATTGTTATAGGAGAAAAACATGAACACACGTAGTGGTAAAAACAACAACAAAAATAATCAAAGATATCCACAAAAAAACATTGAAAATAGTCGTCTTTCACGTGATAAAAGACGTAGAAAACAATTACCCTTTTATAAAAAAAATGGCTTTATAATCACTACAATTATTGTAGTGATTATTGTAGTTGTCGCTGCCTTCATTATTTGGAATGTTAATGAAAAAAGTGACAATAAAACTGTTGAAAATAATATTCAAAAGGTTTCTCCAACAAAAAAGACTACTGAGAAAAAGCCAAAAGCAGTTGAAAAGAAAAGTAAAAAACAGGCTGACCAAAAAGTTAAAGATGAAACAAAAAATAGTGATGAATCAAAATCATCTGATAACGAACAATCTACTGATACGTCCAATGATATAAAGAATCCTGGTTCGTATGATAATTTAGTTTACAAAACTGATTGGTATACTTTTAAGTTTTCAAATGATGTTAAATTGGTTAAAGATGCTAATGGGGATGCTGCTTTATTAGTTAAATATACTTATACAAATAACACTCAAAGTGCTGAAAATCCTCAAAAAGTTCAAGCTAACGATATTACTCTTAAACAAGACGATAAAGCCTTATCACCTACATCACCGACTGGTGACTATGCTGACTTAGTGAATGCTACCAACTCTCAATCAGTAAAAACTGGGGATAGTTTTGATGGTGCACTATTAGTCAAAGTTGACAACACTGACTCAAATGTCAATATGTACTTCAAAAATGTTCAAACAAACGCTGACTTAGACACAATGCAACCATTCAAACTTAAGTAAAATCTTATACTTCTGTATTTATCTTCAATCCCTTAGTCTGATATCCCGAAATAAACAACGCAATAACTAGTAAGAACAAACAAGCAACTAAAGCAGCTATTGAAAATTGCATCTTGCTAGCTTCCCTAAGCGTACTTGGGGATAACAATGGGAAAAGATCCTTAAGCATGTGCAAAACAATAACCAAGCTCAAATTATTCGTTTTCACATATATTGTACCCAACAATAGTCCAAATGATATGGCAAAAATAACTTGTATACTAACATATCCAAACGATACGCTTTTCAAGTTTATTAAATGCATCAAGCCAAATAAGACACTTGATCCTAGTACTGCTTGAAATGCTCTACCTCTGAATAGACGCAAGAATAGCGGTATCATCAAGCCACGAAAGCAGAATTCTTCTGCTAAACCAACCAAAATCGTCATTATAAGTATTTCTATTTTGAATGACATATCATTTACAAAGAACATCGCTGAACTCAAATATGCTACAAAAATGATTGTCGGTAAGGCAGTCATTATTTGTTGTTCTATTTTATCAAAATTTATCCAATGAATTTGTTGATGAAGCCAATATTTATTCAACATAAAACTTGCTACGAAAACAATTAAGTCAGCTATTCCCTGTCTTATGTTAGTGTTCAATCCATTTGGAATTACCATTGAGGAAATGAATAACATGATCGGAAAAATAATCCATGCAATAAATATATTTAACAGATTTGATTTCAATATTTTCATTTAATATCCTCTTTTTTTGCCTAATTCTAACATTTACAATTATTTTTTAAAATAAATTGACATGGAACGCGTTCCATGTAGTATCCTATAGTTGTTGATGAGAGGTGGTAACGACCACTTACCTCGACATTTTAAATGACAATTGTAAAACATTCAGCCATGTTAATTACAATTATATATATTTTTTGAAAGATGCTCACCCTTCAACGACTCTTTCAAATTGGTCTAACGACCCAAAAACACCCAGGCTTACCTTTTGGTAAGTCTTTTTGTGTGGAACAAAAAAGGGAGCTGTGACGTAACCATTTTTCTACTCAAACTTGCAGTGAAAACGTGTGACAAAACACAATTTTCTCCCTATAAGTCCAAAAAGGGGTTGTGACATAACTCCTTTTCTACTCAAACTTGCAGTGAAAACACGTGACAAAACACAATTTTCTCCCTATAAGTCCAAAAAACCGATATTTACTTACGTAAATACCGGCTCTTTGGGCTTATAAACGAAAACTGAACGTGTTTTGTCACGCTCTTTGAATTATATTATGATTTCTTATTTCTTTTTCTAAATATATTCTTAAGACTTCGACTGATAACTTGGAAAAAGCCAAGTGATTGCACAATATCCTTAGGCTTAATGTACACACGAATGGCCCTTAGAACACGTTTTGGATCCTTTGATGAGAAAGTAAACATTCCATTTTTTTTTCGTTTGTATGGCAAATCTTGGTATCCATTTGCCCTTAAACATAACAGAAACGATAACTCTTCTGACCTCGTCCCAAGGAATTTGAATAAAGTTCTTATTATCCCTATCACTATAAAATTCAAAACCTTTATCACCAACCATGATTTTACCGTACTCGGATAATCCCATGTGTGATGTTCCATTAATTACTAAATCGGATTTTGTATTTATTGATTGGACCATTTAATCCACTCCATTTCTTAAAATACTAATAGTTAATCATATTATACAACTAAAAAAGGATGAACCCATAAGAGTCCATCCAATAAGGAACCTGATTCATTAAATTATTACATAATGTGAATAACGTGTAGAATTACACCAACAACGAATAATCCAAGGATAATAACGATTGGTGAAACTTTCTTCTTAAGTAACCACATACAGAACAATGTTAGAAGTAAAGCAGCCAAACCTGGTACCAATTGGTCCAAGTTATCTTGCAAAGTTGTAACCTTGCTTGATGTCAATGATAGACCAGCTTTTTGTTGAATCAATGCTTCTTTAACACCTTGTGCACCTGCTGGAAGATGTGCCCAGTCAATAAATGCACCTTTGTCCAACTTAACAGTTGAAACAGTTGGTGTAAACTTAACAACAACCCAACGGTTAATCAAGGATCCTAGAATAAACATACCTAGAATTGAAGCACCTTTAGTAATGTCTTGTAGCAAACCACCAGACATATCTTCAGTAATTGCTGAACCTGCTTTGTATCCTAATTCTTGTGTATACCACATGAATCCCATACGAATAGCATTCCATACTACGAAGTAAATGATTGGTCCTAAGATGTTACCAGTCATAGCAAGTGAAGCAGCTAGTGCACCAACGATAGGCTTAACAGTGAACCAGAACACAGGATCACCAATACCTGCCAATGGACCCATCATACCAACTTTAACACCTTGAATAGCAACGTCATCAACGGGAGCACCATTAGCACGTTCCTCTTCAAGAGCCATAGTAACACCCAAAATAGGTGAAGCTAAGTAGGGGTGACAGTTAAAGAACTCCATGTGACGCTTTAATGCTGCGGCACGGTCTTCTTTAGTTGTATATAATTTTTTTAGTGCTGGAATCATTGCATAAGTCCAGCCACCGTTTTGCATACGTTCGTAGTTCCATGAACCTTGAATGAAAGTTGAACGCCACCAAACGGAGATTCTATCTTTTTTACTTAATTTTAATTCTTCAGCCATATTAATCTTCCTCCGTCCTAGTAATTATCTATTATGTCGCCAACTGGATCACCGGTGTTTGAACCTCCACCGCCGTTATTTGAACCACCGCCACTCTTTGAAAGAGTTAGGTAGATCAAAGCTAGTGAAATACCGATAGTACCAAGTGCGATTAATGTAAGATCTGTAACAGTTGCTAGAACAAAACCAATAGCAAAGAATGGCCATACTTCTTTAGAAGCCATCATGTTGATAACCATTGCATAACCAACGGCAACAACCATACCACCACCAATGGCAAGACCATCAGTTAACCATGCAGGCATGGATGATAACATAGCTCTAACGGGACCAGGACCAACAGCAAGAATCAATGCTGCAGGAATAGCAATACGAACACCTTGCATAGCAATGGCGACGATTTGCCAAATTTCAATCTTTCTAAAACTACCTTCTTCAGCAGCCTTATCCATGATATGAACAATACCAGTTGCTAATGTACGAACAATAATTGTTAGTAACAAACCAGCAACAGCAAGTGGAACGGCAATGGCAATAGCTGACGCTACACCCTTTCTACCTTCTCCACCTAAAACTAAAATTATAGCAGAAGCTACAGATGCCAAAGCGGCATCAGGTGCAACAGCGGCACCGATATTTGCCCAACCTAAGGCGATCATTTGTAATGAACCACCTAAGATCAAACAAGGAATTAAGTTACCTGTAACTAATCCGATCAAAGTACAGGCGATAACTGGTTGATGAAAATGGAATTCATCCAAAATACCTTCCATACCAGCTAAGAAAGATACTAGAACGACTAGTATTATTTGAATAGCATTCAATTGCATGAGTATTTATCCTCCATATATATTCTAAAAATTTACTTGTTTTTATTTAATTCAGCTTGAGCCTTATTCAAAATTGAGTCCATGTTGTCTTGTGAATCTGTTGGGACTTTACGAACATCAAATTTGATACCCTTATCTTCAAGCTTCTTAAATGTATCAATATCATTTTGGTCAAAAGCCAAAACTTTATTAGGTTGAACTTTTCCGGCAGAATGTGCCATTGATCCAACGTTTAGTTCCTTCAATGGAACTCCACCTTCAATTGCACGTAGTGCATCTTGAGGTGTTTCGAATAATAGTAAAGCACGTTGACCACCAAAGTGCTTATCATCCTTTGCTAACTTGATCATTTGGTCAACTGGAACAACGTGAGCTTTAACACCAACTGGTGCAGCTTGTTGAATCAATTGTGTACGCAAATCATCTTTAGCAACAGCATCAGATACAACGATAATACGTGTAGGTGTTACTGACTTGGACCATGCTGTAGCAACTTGTCCATGAAGTAAACGTGAATCGATACGTGATAATACGTATTTGAATGATCCTGGTTTACCAGTATTAGCTACTTGTTGTTCTGAAGTTGCAGGTTTTGCAGCTTCTTTAGGTTGTAGTTCTTCTGGACGAACTTTAACCCCATCTTTTGCTGTCTCAAGAATATGTGCAGCGATCTCATGTGCACTATCCATTGACAAACGTGAAGCATAAGCTTCAATAAGCATTGGCAAGTTTAAGCCGGCGACGATTGCCCACTTATCCTTATGTGCTTCAAACAAGCCATTAACTTGATTGAATGGTGTACCACCCCAAAGATCGACTAGGAACAAGACTTGGTCTTGATCTTTAAAAGTAGCAATTGCTTCTTCCAACTTTGCCTTTAAGTCATCAGGACCCATATCAGGCATCAATGTAACGGCTTGAACTTCTTCTTGTTCGCCGAAAATCATTGATCCGGACTGTTTGATGCCCTTGGCAAATTCGCCATGACTGGCAATGATAATTCCTACCATCTTTAATCCTCCTTATTTTTTGTATCGAAGCGCTTACATCAGCTACCCATTGATAACTTTTATAATATAAATAACAAATTATGTCTTAATAAAACGCCTCAATCGAGCTCACCCTTCTTGTGAACCCTTTCATAATATCATTTTTTCAGAAAAAAAACACCTCTTTAAACAAAAAAAATCACACTATAAGCAATTAAATTATTCTCAACAGAATAATTATTCGTATTTTTTGATTCTTTTAATAAGATAACCGCTACCAAAGGCCTGTCGCCTGTGTTTCATAATCCCCATCTTATGGTCTAGACTAAAGGTTTGCTATTGTTCTAAACGAACAATAGCACTCAAAAGCAAAGGCTGAAAATCCAAACGTTTTAGTCCTCTTTCAGCCATTTTGTTCTACAAAACTATTTTTTTATTTTTTTTCAATTTTTTAACCAATATTAAAATTTTAATAAATCAGTTTTCACTTGTTTTAAATGTATAACATTATTCATTCGGCTTTCTTCCTATTGTAAGTTAAAAAAATAATTGGTAATGATAATCCAATTTACTGAAATTGGTAGCTACCTCTTGTCGTTAACGATTATTCTCAAAAAATCAATTATTGTCCTAATATCTTCATCTGAAAATTTTGAAGTAGCCTTTTGAAGACTCAATAGAGTTATTTTATCCAACTTGATTTTTACTTTTAATAACTCTTGTCCCTCACTCGTAAGTCTTAATTGCCATTCTTTTTTATTATCTTCATCTTTGAACTTATCAATTACTTTTAATCTTTGTAATTTAGTAGCCGATCTTGAACTAGTAGCCTGCGATACTTTTAATTTTTCTGGCAAGGATTTTAACAATATAGTATCGCTATTTTTAAATAAACCAACCAGACGGAATTCCCTTGTATCGCATTGTTTGATTATATTCTTTAGCCGTGGATCATTTGTCTGATCTAGTGCCCACTTTTTTTCTTGATCATTTTTAGAATCATTTGCTAAAAATTGGTTAAGTAATTCAATTATATTTTCCATATTATTTATTCTCCTGAATACATATTGACATATCTACAGATTGTTGTAAAATATCTATTCAGATGAATAAATATTGAAAGAAGATATGATTTATGAAGAACATAGGTATTATTGTAGGAAGTAGTCGACCAACCAGAGTATCTCTAAGTATTGCCAACTGGGTAAAGGATAATCTAGACTCGAATTCTTTAAATTTTGAGATAATCGACTTAAAAGAAATCAGTCTACCCTTTTTAGATGAACCAGATATTCCCGCTCATGGAAATTATCAGAATAAACATACTAAAGACTGGGCAAAACTAATCAACAACTATGATGGATTCATTATTATTTATCCACAATATAACTGGGGATATCCGGCTGTATTAAAAAACGCTTTGGACTATCTTTATAAAGAATGGGCTCATAAACCAGTTTCTAGCGTTGTTTACGGGTCACATGGAGGATTTCAAGCTGAAATTGCTTTGGACCTTGTTTTGAACGGATTACATATGAACATTTTAAATAGTAAGGCGAGTTTGAGCTTTGATAACTCTAAGGAATTGAACCCTACCATTGATTTCAAAAAGTACGAATTTAGTATTAAACAAATCGGTTATGAACTCGAATCTATATTTAATGAAGATATATAACCTACTTAGCGTTTTTTAAATCAGATGTAAAAATGGCATTTACTTTGCGTAAATACCATTTTTTTGGATATATTCAGATAGTAAAAGTTATTTAACTTGTTTCATTTCAACAAGTTTACCTGTAAGACCAACCTTTACACCAATTGCAATCTTATCTTTTCTGATTGGATCAACAACTTGGAACTTATTCTTTTTAACAATACGAGGATTACTGCTCTTAAAATCCGCAGGAAGTTCTTGATTCGTTCCAGCAATCAGCATGACAATAAATTTGAATCCTGATTCATGAACTTTAATAGGTGCATAGTGAAGTGTATCGCTATAAAATTCTACTACTGTGCCAGCTGGTACAAAGAAGATTTGTCCATCTTCACTTGGACTATAAAGACCCTTAGTATCCAAAGTTTGACGTTTTCCAAGAACCATAATTACATCGGTCTGAAAAATATTCAATTCACTACCCTGATGATACTCAATAGCAGTGAAACTTGTTGATTGTCCTGTACATTCACCAGCTTCAATTGGCATCCCAGCAAATACATCAATTCCAATTTCTTGAATAGTTGAAATTTCTTCTAGTTCTGGATTTGAAGGAACATATTTATTATCAGGACTTGAGATTTGTACCTTTGTATCCATAAATTGATTTATTTCACTCAAATTATATTTTGTATACACTGTTCCATACTTCTTAAAGTCAGGATCATCGATCGTTAGAATTTTGTAGTCTGGATTTTTCTTTTTAAAATCTTCATATGTACTCATTAAAAAATATCTCCTCTATTGTTTGCTGTTGTTTAATTCAAACATAATCTAGCATTTGGAAGCGTTTTAGTCAAGTGCCCTAATTTTTAACTTCTATCTATTTTTCTACTTAAAAAAATCTGGTGATAATTAAATAGCACAAAAAATGAGCCTAGAAAATTCAGGGCTCATTTTTTGTACTATTTAATTGTGACTTTAGTGACCTCATCTGTTGCAGTGACTTCTTTATCCAAAACGTTGTATTTCATATAAGAAACAACTGCCATATTGGTTACAATAACCATAACATCGGTCTTTTTACCAGCTTTAACAACTGCATCTAAATCCATATTTGCTAACACGTCTCCGTGTTTTATTTCTTGTCCTTCACTTACTTTAACATCAAATGGTTCACCCTTTAATTGAACAGTATCAATTCCCATATGAACTAGAACTTCTAATCCATTATCAGTCTTGATCCCAATCGCATGTTTTGTTGGGAATACTGTGGAAATAACACCATCAACTGGAGCCACAATTTGATTATCAGAAGGAACAACACCATATCCATCCCCCAACATCTTTTGGGCAAATGTAGGATCGTCAACTTTTTCGATATCTTCTAATTTACCATTAGCTACACTGTAGAAGACATCAGTCGAGCCAGAATGATCATTGACCGTAGGTTCAGCGGATTTTGCTGTATTGTTTTCTGAGGTAGTAGTATTTATTGGCGCATTTTCATCGTTCAGCTTTTTAAGTGCATCAGCTACAAATTGAACTTCTGTACCAATAACAATGTGTATATTGGTTTTATCCAAGACATTTGTACCTGCAGCACCTGATGATTTAATAATATTTTTATTAATTTTCCCAGTATCATTTAATTGCAAACGTAATCTGGTTGTACAGTTATCGATAACCTTTATATTATCATGACCACCAATACCAGCATAAACTTTCTTAGCAGCAATCATATACTTGTCATCTTTATCTGAAGTTTCGACCTCAACTGCTTCACTATCATCTGTATCTTCAAGTGGTTCACGACCAGGCGTCATTAGATTGAACTTCTTAATAGCAAAATCAAATCCGAAGTAATAAATAAAGGCCATTACTACACCTTGTACCAGGAGCATCAAAGGATGATTAGCAATTGGCATATGTAAACTCAATAAGTAATCAACTAATCCGGCACTAAAAGTAAATCCGGCTGTCCAGTGCATATATGCAGCAAATGCCATTGATAATCCAGTGAACACAGCATGTATAACATATAGTGGCCATGCAACGAACATAAAAGAAAACTCTAGTGGTTCGGTAACACCTGTGAAAAATGATGCAAAGGCCCCTGCCATCATCAATCCAGCAGTTTCCTTTTTACGTTCTGGCAAGGCATTACGATAAATCGCATATGCACCAGCGGGTAATCCAAACATCATAACTGGGAAATAACCAGCTAGATACATACCAGTAACACCCTTTACTCCTTTATTGGCCCAAAAATTACCAATATCATTTATACCAGCAATATTAAACTCAAACACTTGGTTCAATGCTTGATGTAATCCAGTTGGAATCAACAAACGGTTGAAGAATCCAAACAGTCCAGCACCAAGTGCACCTAATCCAACGAAAAACTTACCAAATGTAATTAAGGCATCATATAATGTTGGCCAAATGAACAATAATAATATTGTAACTAAAAGCATCACTAATGATGAAAGTATAGGTACTAATCTTTTACCACTGAAAAATGATAAAGCCATTGGAAGCTTGGTATTATGGAATCTATCATATAAAGCAGCGGCAGTAAGACCAGCAATGATACCTATAAAAACATTACCTGAAATGGCATTAAATGCAGGATCAACATTTTTAACACTTATGCCCTTTAACAAAGCTACGTTTGCTGGTGCAAGAACACCAACCGGTACAATGTATGCGACAACTCCGGCAAGAGCTGAAGCTCCATCTTTTTCCTGTGCCATCCCCAAAGCTAGTCCAACGGCAAATAATAACGCCAATTGACCAAGGATTGCGGTACCACCTGCCTGTAAAAATTGAGCTAATGCCCATTTTTCAGGAAGCCAATGGCCAATCCCTACAAGAAGTGCAGCTGCTGGTAGCACAGCTACAGGAAGTTGCAATGAGCGTCCCATTCTCTGTAAATAAGTTTTCATTTTTCCCTTTTCCTCCTCATGAAAATGAAATAAATATAACAAATCCCATAATAATGGTATATATACGAGTTTGCAAGAGTTAATTTCATAGGTATATACCTATGAAAGCACATTAACCGTTTTCATTCTAAAATTTAAGATATTTTTGTGATATATTGGTATACTACCTGAATTGGATTTAAAATCTATAAAGTTTTAGTATTTATTACCTATAATTTTTTTCTAATATAATTATTAAGTTTGACATAATTTTAAATACCTGTTACTTTATAATTAGAATATATCTAAAGGAGTGTAGCTGGACTGAAAGCGAATATCACAACTATATCCGGTAACAAAATAACCTAGTTTATTTAGTACACACTGTCATCATGGCAATGTGCTTTTTTTAACCCTAATTTTACAAATTTTGAGGAGGAAAAAATTGAAAAAGAAATTTTTTCAAATGGGATTAAGTGAATTACAGGAACAAAATAATATTGAGGACTTCAAACAAGGTTTAACTGACGAGGATGCCGGACAGCGGCTCATAAAAGACGGCCCTAATAAATTAGAGGCACATAAAACATCAAAATGGAAAATATTCTTTAGACAATTCAAGAGTATGATCATTTACGTTTTGATTGCTTCAACTTTAATTACCCTACTTATGGGACACTATTCTGATTCAGTGATTATTGGTTTAGTGGTCATTATCAATGCATTAATAGGATACTACCAAGAAACTAACGCTTCAGATGCACTTGAAAAAATAAAAAATATGCTATCGACCAACGCTACTGTTTATCGTGAAGGTCAAAGAAAAGACGTTCCCGCTACTGAGCTTGTTGTTGGTGATCTAGTCTTTCTTGAAGCCGGTGACAACGTACCAGCTGATTTAAGAATAGTAGATTCTGATAATTTAAGAATTCAGGAATCAGCATTGACTGGTGAAGCTAACTCAGTTGAAAAGACCGTCGATGCTATTGAAGAAGAAGCTGTATCATTAGCTGATCAAACAAATATGGCATTCGCATCTACCTCTGTAACAAACGGTAGTGGTACCGGACTAGTCGTAGCTACTGGTTCAGATACTGAAATTGGTAAAATATCTACAAGTGTCAGCTCTGTAAAAGAACGTAAAACACCATTAATGCAAATAATAGATAAATTAGGAACCAACACTTCTTACTTTATCGTAGCGGCTTCAATTGCTATTTTCATCATTGGGTTGATTTTTGATACTTACTCAGTATCCGTTCTTGCCTTAGCCGTTGTTGCTATGATGGTTGGTGCCATTCCCGAAGGATTACCTGCCACTACATCTGTAATTTTGGCTAAAGGTGTTAGTGATATGGCCAAAAATCAAAATACAATTGTTAAAACCCTTCCAGCAGTTGAAACACTTGGATCTGTAGATGTGGTTGCAACTGATAAAACTGGTACATTAACACAAAATGAAATGACTGTTACCGACATAATGATTGGTAACACGGAATATCAAGTAAGTGGTACAGGATATCGTCCAGATGGTCAAATAACCAAAAACGGTCAGCCAGTTGAAATAGATGATAAGTTAGAATTATTCTTAGAGGCTGGATTTGAGGCCAATGATACTGAATTAACAAAAGAAAATGGACAATGGATAATTAATGGTGAACCTACTGATGGTGCATTTTTAACTCTATATCATAAAGTTCATCCCTACGGAAACGAACCTAAATATGAAGAATTAGACATTTTACCATTTGATTCAGAATTCAGATATATGGCCAAGCTAGTCAAAGATAAAGATGATAATAGAACACTCTTTGTTAAAGGCTCTCCTGACAAACTGTTAGAGATGGCCAAAAAGAATGACCCTAAGTTTGATTTTGACATGTGGTTTGAAAGAGTCAAACGATTCTCTGAAGACGGAAAACGTGTTATTGCTGTTGGATACGAAAACGAAAAGAAAACAACTAACGAGATAACTCATGATATCATCACCGATGGTATCAATTTCTTAGGACTGGTTGCTATTATCGACCCACCTAGAGAAGAAGTTATTGAGGCTCTTAAGGTTATGAATACTGCCGGTGTGGATGTAAAAATGATAACTGGTGACAATGCGATTATCGCCAAGTCGATCGGTAAACAATTAGGTTTAGCAGATGAGATTCACGCTATCACTGGATTGGAATGGGATAAATTAACCGATGAAGAAAAAGTTGAAGCAGCCAATGAGAACCAAGTATTCGCTCGTACAACACCAAGTAACAAAATTGAGATTATAGAAGCTCTCCAAAAAAGCAATAAAGTTACTGCCATGACTGGTGATGGCGTAAATGATGCCCCTGCTTTAAAACGAGCCGATATTGGTGTTGCCATGGGTATAAAAGGTACTGACGTAGCTAAAGACTCTGCAGATATGATTCTAACTGACGATAACTTTGCAACTATTTCTACTGCTATCCGTGAAGGTAGAAGAATTTTTGATAACATTAAAAAGAGTATCTTGTATTTATTACCTATCTCCTTTTCTGAAGGTTTAATAGTTGCCTACGCAATCCTTACTAAAAACGATATTCCACTACATCCCACACAGCTTTTGTGGATCAATATGGTTTCAGCTATAACGATTCAGTTTGCATTGATATTTGAACCTGCCGAAGATGGAATTATGAACCGAGCACCACGAAAGACTGGTGCTAAATTCATGAATCGACATGATATATTCCAAATGGCTTACGTTGCAATGTTAATAGCTGGAGTTAGTTTGGTTATTGATGCTTGGATGATCCAAAGTGGTTTCAGTACTGTTATTGCTAGTACAACAATGGTAAACGTCTTGGTAGTCGGCAAAATTTTCTACTTATTTAATATTCGAACACCAAAACTCGCTCTATCAAAAGAACTATTCTCCAATATCTATGTCTTCATCTTTGTTGGATTAATGTTGATTTTACAATTAATATTAACTTATGTACCATTCATGCAAGACATCTTCCATACAGGTCCAATAGGACTCAAGGAATGGGGATTAGCAGTTATCGGTGGTATCATAGTTCTATCAGTCGCCGAGCTTGATAAAATCATTCGTATTTTACATAACAAGAAAAAAGCATAAAAAATTTACTTCAAAGAACCCTCTAGTTTGGATGTTTGTTCAAGCTAGAGGGTTCTTTATGTTAAAAATCCATTTGACTATAACGTTAGGGTATAGTTTAAAATTAAATAATACTTAAAAAAGTGAAAAGAAGGGATTTAGAATGTCACATCCTAGTAAAAAATTTAACAATGTAAAAGAATGGCTCGGAGTCCCTTACGGCACTGCAAAGCGCTTTCAAAAAGCACAAATTGTTCCTTTTGAATCCAAATATGATTACAGTCAAAGTGGACCAGCCTCAATACAATTTACAGATCCCGCTTTTTTAACCTCAGACAAAGGTGAAAGTGAAGACTGCTTAAATCTTAATATTTGGGATCCAGATAATTCCCACGAAAAATTACCAGTTGTGGTCTATATTCACGGTGGTGGTTGGACTTATGGTTCCAATTCTCAAGATACATCAGACTTATCTGGATTAGTGGCCAGTGGTAAGGCCATCGGTGTTTCCATCAATTACCGTCTTGGACCCTTGGTTGGCTTGAGTTATCCCAATATGGTGGAAAGTTCAAGGATGCTAGTAATCTAGGTTTGCAAGACATCGTCTTAGCTTTGAAATGGATTAATCAGTATATTGATCTCTTTGGAGGAGATTCTAATCGTGTCACCCTTACAGGTCATAGTGCTGGCTCTTTCTCATTGTTAACACTTTTGGCTGTGCCTGAAGCTGACGGATTATACAATAAATTGGCAGCATTCTCCGGCTATGCAGCACGTTATATTCCAGCCTGGTGGGCTGAAGAACTAACACATAAAGTTTTAGAAAAACTAGAACTTACTTCACCGGAACAATTATTAACCATTGATAACAAATTATTGATTGATACAGTTAATCAAGCGTTACCAACTGATGTTTTGAAACGTGGTAATTTAAATACCAATTCAATTGGAATTGTCGATGACGAATTTTTGCCAAATGGAGTTTTGAAAGCAAATCCCGCTGACATTATTAAAGGTGGACAGCATAAAGATATTGATTTAATAATAACTTCAACAACGGACGAAGCAAGTTGGTATGCTGCTAACATTCCGGATAACGTCGACCCTAAAACAATTGAAGCTGTGATTGATGAAATGATTTATGATTGCCATATACCACGTAAACAAGCTGAAGATATTGCTTTACATTGTGGAGCTGGAAAAGAGCAACCACTTAATGTCAGAACCAGATTCTATACAGATTATAATTTCACTTTACCAGCTATCCGTGAAGCACATGATCATGCTAAAGCTGGTGGACGTGTTTATCAACTAAGCGTTGGACCAGTTGAAGGTTCCCCAGCTTATCATGGTACAGATATGTACGGTATTGTCGGACAAGCTGCACCTAATGCTAGTCAAGAGCAACTCAAACGCGATAGTTTTATTAGTCAAACATTGCTTAACTTTGCGACTGATCACTACGAAAAGTTATGGTCACCTACGACGGCAGATAAATTAATTATCAAAGATATTGGACAAAGACCTTATAACGGAATTGAACATGCAAAATTGGTACTAGAACTATTTAAAGACATCTCTCGTCCATAATAAAACTCATAAAAAGGTGATCAAACACCTTTTTTAATTTGGCTAAAATAGATTTCAAAAAGAGGAACAAACTTTGACAAAGAAATTTTCATTTTTTTCAAAAGATATTATTTGTGTTATGTTAGCAACATTTTTTTATCAATTTAGTATTCAATCAGTTAATCCACTAATCAATGGGTATGCACGTAATTTAGGGATAAGTAGTGCTTTTGCGGGCATCATTGTAGGAATTATGAGTATTACTTCAATGTTTTTAAGACCCTTTGCTGGAAATTTAACCGATCGAGTTTCTAAATATCATTTAGCGCTAATCGGTGGTAGCCTGTGTGCGATTAGTGACTTTGGTTACCTTTTTGCTTTCAACGCAACTTGGTTATTGACCTTTAGAATCATCAACGGTTTAGGTTTCGTTTTATGTACTGTTTGCCTTGCAACATGGATGGCATTTTTAGTTCCACGCCAGCACCTTGGTGCAGCAATGGGGTACTATGGATTGTTAAACGCCCTCGCGATGGCAATTGCCCCTGCTCTAGCAATAAGTATCTATAAACTTATGGGGTATAAATTTATTATAGTGCTTGCAGCCTTGAGTGCTATAGCTATGGTAGTTGTCATTCAATTTATCCACAATCGTGCAAAACCTTCAGTTGAATCAATGAAGGACCAACATTTTAAGATTATTCAGCGTGATGCACTACCAGTAGCAATAATTTTTTCTTTGTTATCTATTCCTTACTTCGTTACCCAAGCCGACATTGTTATATACGTTCAAGAACGTCATTTGAATATTAACGTAAGTCTATTCTTTTTATGTTATTCGCTTGTTTTGATTGTTATTCGGATTATATTAAAAAATTATTTTGATACTATTCCATTTGGTATTTGGTTTTCTATCTGTATAACTGCAACAATTGGTTATATACTTCTTTTATCAATTATGCGAAATAACTTTGAAATGATATTAGCAGCTGGCTTAATGGCACTCGGCTTTGGAGTTATGGTTTCTGTCTCCCAATCAACCTCACTATTATTAGCTCCCCTAGAAGAACAAGGCCTTGCCAATGCTACTTATTATTTGGGAAGCGACATCGGCATGTCACTGGGACCAATCATCGGTGGAATCTTACCAACTATTTTTCCACTTAGATTCTTTTATCCATTAATGTTAATTATTATTCCTTTAACTGTAATTCTATATTTATGTAATCGACATAAACTAAATTCCGCAGTTCAATATAATTAAAAAAAGTCCTCTACTATTAGATTTTGAATCTAACAGTAGAGGACTTTTTAAGTCTATGTATTGAATTACTTTTGAACTGTTTAACCTGATAACCTAGTAAATAGTTCAGATTGTTTTTATTCCACAGAAACTAATGGATAATCGTTATTTAAAATATATCCAAATCCCCTTACGGTTTTAATCCACTGTGGTTCCTGCGGATTCTTTTCTAATTTATCCCGTAAATGACTAATGTGAATATCGATCGTACGAGTTGAGCCAGCATTATCATAACCCCAAACTCCAGCTATCAACTGGTCTCTACTTAACACCTGTCCTCTATGTTGCATTAAATACCACAAAATACTGAATTCTTTAGGTGTCAATCCCAAATCATTGCCTGATTGTGAAACGCGATAATGTTTCAAATCAATTGATAAGTCATGACATTTAACAGTTGTATTAGTGTCTCTAGATAATTGTTTTCTAGCTTCATTAACAGCAAACTTATCATATACCCAAAACAGTTGTTTAAATTTAGCAATCAATTCTGGATATTCTAGGGGTGCAACAAGATATGAATCAACATTTATATCATAAAATAATTTACGTTCGTTTCTTTTTTTTATTGGAGACAACACAATAATAGGACCATCAACTTTGTTTCGAATCTTTTCCAATATTTCTAATGATGTTTGTAAATCAGTTGTAGCTAGATCCCAGATGAGTCCTGATACATTATTGTTATCCACCATTTCAACAGTTTTTTGCGGTGATGTCATATTATGTATGAACCACCCCTGACTGTTGCAGTAACTATTCATTTCTATAAATAATGGTAAATTTTTGCTTAATAGCACCAATGGTCGCATCTATCCAAACTTCCTTCCAGTCATCTGTATTGCAATGATTGTCATCTATCACGACTGACATTACCACTATGGATAGAATTACAAGAACAGATAAGTGGTTTCGCCGTATTTACAACCTTGCTAATTGATTATAACTTAATAACACATTATCGTAATCTATTTTGCGTAATTTGAATATTGTAATTTGATATAGACCAATACAAATTGAATAATTGATTTTTAAGAAAAAAATTAACAACCAAACTTATATGCTTGAACAAATAAATAAATTCAACATTTACACAATTTTTACAAAAGACAAACAAGAATTATACATTAACAAGTTATATTTTTAGTAAGTACTAAATATTGTTAACAAGGGGTTAATTATGAAGAAGAAAAATATCATTTCTGCAATTATCTTATTCGGTGCTTTCATTGCCGTGTTAGCTGGTTGTAGTAACAGTAGCAAGAGTAGTAGCAGTACAAGTTCAGCAGACTCTAGTGCTTCTGGTAAAGTTACAGTTGTTGGTTCAACCGCTCTACAACCATTGGTTGAAAAAGCAGCAAGCAATTTCCAAAAGGACAATAGTAAGATCAACGTTACAGTGCAAGGTGGCGGTTCCGGTACTGGTTTAAGCCAAGTCCAAGATGGTTCAGTTTCAATCGGTAATTCAGATATCTTCGCAGAATCAAAAGATGGAATTGATGCTAAGAAGTTAGTTGATCACAAGGTTGCAGTTGTCGGTATGGCACCAGTTGTCAATAAAGAAACCGGTGTTAAGAACTTAACTATGGAACAACTAAAAAATATCTTCACTGGTAAAATCACAAACTGGAAAGATGTTGGCGGTAAAGATCAAGAAATTACAGTTGTTAACCGTGCCGAAGGTAGTGGTACACGTGCTACTTTTGAAGATGCCGTACTAGGCGGAAGCAAAGCGGTTAAATCACAAGAACAAGACTCAAATGGTACTGTTCAAAAAATTGTTTCAAGCACACCTGGTGCTATAAGTTACTTAGCATTCTCATACTTAAACGACAAAGTTCAAGCTGTCTCAATCAATGACATTAAACCTACAGATAAGAATGTTGAAACAAGTGACTGGCCTATATGGTCATATGAACATATGTATACAAAAGGTGATGCCAAAGGTGCAACAGCTAAATTCTTGAAATACATGGACTCAAGTGCAGTTCAAAAAGAATTAGTTGGTAAGATGGGATACATTAGTATTCATGATATGAAAGTTCAAAAAGACGCCAAAGGTAATGTTTCTAACAAGTAATTCTGAGGGATTTTGACTAGTAGTGTTTTTGACTTGTCGGAATCTCTTTTTTTATGTCTCAATTTATAGGAGGCTCCAAATGGATGATATTCAAAAAAAATTACAACAAAGTTCAAAAGCCACCAGACAAGAACGTCTAGGTAAATCAATTTGTTATACATGTATTGGTTTAATTATTCTTTTGGTTGCATGTATATTGTATTTCATTGCATCAAAAGGAATTGCCACATTTACTAGAGATCATGTAAATATTTGGCAATTTTTAACTACATCTAACTGGGAACCAGGAAATCTGGATAGTAAAGGCAGACCCATGATTGGTGCCTTACCAATGATAGTAACCTCTTTTAGTGTTACTTTACTTGCAGCTTTAGTCGCTACCCCTTTTGCAATTGGAGTGGCAATCTTCATGACCGAAATTTCAGCAAGAAATGGTGCCAAGTTCCTACAACCAGTTATTGAATTATTGGTAGGTATTCCTTCTGTTGTCTATGGATTTATCGGACTTTCATTGATAGTCCCATTCATAAGAAACATATTTGGAGGTACTGGATTTGGTATATTATCAGGAACACTAGTCCTTTTTGTCATGGTATTACCAACCATTACTTCATTGACCGTTGATAGTTTAAAGTCAGTTCCCATGCACTATCGTCAAGCATCTTTAGCACTTGGAGCTACAAGATGGCAGACTATTTACAAAGTTATTCTTAGAGCTGCAACACCTGGAATACTCACTGCCATTATTTTTGGTATGGCACGTGCCTTTGGTGAAGCTCTAGCAGTTCAAATGGTTATTGGTAATGCACTTTTGATGCCAAAAAATTTAGTATCACCAGCTTCTACTTTGACAAGTAAATTAACAACCGATATTGGTAATACTGTAATGGGTACTCTTCCAAATGATGCCTTATGGTCACTTGCCTTGATTCTTTTATTAATGTCTTTAATTTTCAACATGATCGTTAGATTCTTAGGAAAGAGAGGTAACATAAAAAATGCATCCTAAACGTACAGACAAAATTGCAACCGGAATTATCTATTGCCTAGTCGCTATGGTAATTATGATACTGATTTTCTTACTGGGATATATTTTAATTAACGGTGTTCCCGATATTTCTTGGCACTTTTTAACTTCCCAAGCACAATCCTTTAGTGCCGGTGGTGGTATTCGTGATCAATTATTTAACTCGATTTACTTGTTAATTTTAACTTTAATTATTTCGTTTCCAATCGCTATTGGAGCTGGTATCTATTTAGCTGAATATGCCAAAGATAACTGGATAACCGATATAATTCGTACTTCAATTGAAGTTCTAAGTTCATTACCTTCTGTTGTTGTTGGATTATTTGGATATTTACTACTGGTAAATCAGTTTCACTTCGGATTTTCTATTTTATCCGGTGCCATTGCCTTAACCTTTTTCAATCTCCCACTATTAACTAGGAATATTGAAGAATCTCTTAACGCTGTACCAAATCTTCAAAAAGAAGCTGGAATCTCGCTAGGATTATCTGAATGGAAAACAATTACAAAAATCATCATACCTGAAGCTCTACCAGGTATTTTAACAGGTGTCATTCTTAGTTCTGGTAGAGTCTTCGGTGAAGCCGCTGCTTTAATTTACACAGCCGGTCAAAGTGCACCAGAAGTTTCTTACACTAATTGGAATATTTTTAGTGCTAGTAGTTTTTTAAACCCCATGAGACCAGCTGAAACATTGGCAGTTCATATTTGGAAAGTTAACACTGAATCAGTGACCCCTGATGCCCATATAATCTCAGCTGGATCATCTGCTGTCTTGATCATAGTGATTTTGCTCTTCAATCTGAGTGCCAGATTCATTGGTAATCGAATCTATAAAAAAATAACGGCTGCAAAGTGAGATGATATTTTGAAAACATATGACTTTAACGATAACTTCTTTATTAAAATCGATGCTGAAAATGCGATTGAAACAAAAAATGTTCAAGTATCTTATGGAAAAAACCAAGCAATTTTTGATACAAGTCTTAATTTTCCTAGATTCAAAATAATATCTTTAATTGGCGCCTCAGGATCTGGAAAATCCACTTATCTTCGTTGTCTAAATCGTATGAATGATAAAATTGCAACAGTAGACGGCAAGATAATGTATCGTAACGTAAACATAAACGATCCAAAAACAAACGTATATGAAGTAAGAAAGCATATCGGTATGGTATTTCAACGTCCTAATCCTTTTGCTAAATCGATTCGAGATAATATTCAATTTGCTCTTAAAGAAAATGGTATTCACGACAAAAGCGAGCTTGAAGAAAGATTAGAAACTAGCTTACAAGATGCCGCTTTGTGGGAAGAAGTAAAAGACGAACTGGACTCTAGTGCTTTAGCACTTTCTGGTGGACAACAACAGCGACTTTGCATTGCTAGATCAATCGCCATGAAGCCTGATATTCTATTATTAGATGAACCGGCTAGTGCATTGGATCCTATTTCTACTTCAAAAATAGAAGACACTGTTCAACTACTCAGTAAAAATCTAACCGTAATAATTGTTACACATAATATGCAACAGGCTTCACGAATTAGTGATTACACTGCTTTTTTCCATATGGGACACGTTATTGAATATAATGAAACCCGAAAAATCTTTACAAATCCAAAAATAAAAGCCACCGAGGATTATATTTCCGGTGACTTTGGTTAATATGAGAAATGTGTGAGTATTATTTTCGCACATTTTTTTTATGCTTTAATTCAAGAAGATAGGTATTTTCCTTTTTTGTTCTACGAATTACATATTTATTAATAATAATTCTTTTCAAATTCTCTAATTGCTTACTAGATGAACTCATGAATAATCTTTTAATAGACTGGTTAAAGCCACTGAAGATTGCCAACCAACCACCTGATCCAGTTATTGACCAATCGTTACCTGTCGCAGAGATTTGTGATTGCAACACTGAATTACAAATTTCATACGCATCCCCGACTACTTCAATATTATTCTCTCCAGCAAATAAAGCTTCATATAAAACGTTTTGATCTGCAATTTGCATAATTAACTCACTCCTAATAAATCAATTATCCCACAAAAACAAAAAAAGAATACCCATGATATTACATCACGGATATTCAAAATTTTATAAATTATCACCTTTGGATCTCAAAATTTCACCTAATGATGGTTGAACTGATGGATCAATATGATATTTAGCAGCATACTCATCTACAGCATCTTGACCATACAATTTTGCATCAAGTGGCATAAAGGCAGTTGCTACTGGATCATCTTGTTTGATAACAGCATTAATTACAATTGGCTTTTTATTACCGGACTCTTGCAATTCTTTAACTTGCTTGAATACGTCATCAGCTTCTTTAATTGATGTAATTGTAAATCCAATTCCACCTAATCCTTCAGCAACTTTAGCCCAATCTGCACCAGTTAAATCTACTCCATAAAGATGTTGTTTAGTTGCAACTTGTTCATAATATATGAAGCCTAATCTCTCATTAGAAAGAACGACATTAATAACTGGTAAACCATAACGTGCTTCAGTGATGATATCTGGAGCGACCATTGAAAAGCCTCCATCACCAGACATTGTCCAAGCTTGTCCATCTGGAACACTCAGGGCACCAGCTAAACCAGATGGAACACCAAAGCCCATTGTTGCAAATAATCCAGATAAAGCAAAGCGTTGATTCTTATTCATTGGTAAACCACGAACACCAAATTCTGAAACATTACCAGTATCAATACCATAAGTATCATTTGGTCCGGCCATTTCAGCCATTTTTGATGTGATTGTCTCTGGATTTAAACCGTTAGAATCATCTTTGGCCAACTTATCTAACCATTTATCCCAGTTTGCTTTATTTGTTTGATTGGATTTAAGCCAATCTCCTGCCGGCAAAGTCTCACCGGTATCAATAAGTGCTTCTAGATAACTTTTGGCGTCAGAGATAATTGCATAGTCAACATCAACAGTCTTACCAATATCATAAGGATTATTGTTTACCTCAATAATCTTCAAGTCCTTTGGCCAAAATCCTGCAAATGGGAACTCGGAACCAAGGAATAGAATCAAATCAGCATGTTGCAATGCTTCAAATCCCGACTTTGTTCCTAATCTTCCGAACGTACCAATAAAATTGGGATGATCTGTGCTAATTACTCCTGTTGCAGGAACTGTATTCATAACTGGTAAATTAAATTGTTCAGAGAATTTTGTTAAAGTATCTCTAGCACCTAGCAATCCACGTCCAGCATATACTATCGGATGTTTAGCTTCTTTCAGCATCTTCAATGTGTTTGAAATATCTTCTGGATTAATTGTTTGAGAATAATCATTTTCAACAACTTTTGGTGTCTTTGGTGATACATAATCAATCTCTTCAGCTGTTAAATCTTCTGGTAATGTTACTACGGCAACTCCCTTTTGTCTGTATGCTTCACGAATCGCCTGATTAATTACATATGGAATCTGGTCAGCTGTGGTTACAGTACGGTTATATACTGAAACGTCAGCAAACATAGGTGTTTCATCCATTTCTTGGAAATAATTTGTATTCATAGCTGTTTGAGGAACTTGTCCAACTAAAGCAAGGACTGGTACATGATCCATTTTTGCATCGTATAAGCCATTAAACAAGTGTGTTGCACCAGGACCGGCTGATCCGAATGCTACACCAATCTTTCCAGTAAACTTAGCGTCAGCTGATGCTGCGATTGCACCAACTTCCTCATGCCTTACTTGAATATATTTGATCTTGTCCTTTTCTAGATAAAGTCCCTCAACTGTATGATTTATTGAACCACCAGGAATACCATAAACATGGTTAACTCCCCATTCTTCTAATACCTTTACTAGTGCTTGACCAGCTATCATTTTTGTCATTTTCTAAAACTTCCTTTTATATATGTCTTGGTTATGAAAACGAATTCACACTCATTTTTACAATAATCTAATTAATTGTCAAAGATTCTTTCTCGAGATATTTTAATTTTGATTATTATTACAATTTCATTTTACATTTACCGGCTAAAATGAAGGATTAGAATACCTAATATTCATAAAAACATGTAAATACTTTTGTGAATCAAAAAAAAAAATCACAAATTATATCTTTTTTAGTTATTTTTAAGGTTATTGGTTTAAACTATCAATAGATTTTTTAGGGGTCAAATACCTATTAAAAAATCATTACTGCCATATTATTACCACTAACACAGCGAAAATCATGTATTTTTATTCGTTTGTGAAAAATTATTTTGTTAACGCTTAATGTTGTGCTAATATGCCTTTTTTTGATAAACTAATGTCTCACACTTGCTCTTCAATGAACAAAACAATTAATCTATCGTTAAAGGGAAACATTTTGGACTGGAGGTGCATTAATGCTTGGTAAAATAAGTAAACTTATCCGAGAACGCAGGAAATCTTTAAATTTAACAATTGAGCAATTAGCAGAAATATCTGGTGTTTCAGAGAGCTTCATTTCACGAATTGAACGTGGTGAAGTAGACAATGTGAGAATCAAAAAGCTAAATGACATTGCCATTGCATTGAATATGCAACTGTCAGATTTTTTCATTGATCAAAAATTGTCAGATATTTACACACTTGATTTGATTAAATATCTATCTAGTTTATCTGACGACGAAAGAAAACGTGTTTCAGAAGTACTTCTAAAAGTTATCAATTTATAAAACTGATTTATTAGTAAATTAGTTTTATTGTCTAATCATTTATGTCCGTAATTTTTAGTCCCCCTCGATTAAAAATAACCAGTAATAATTTTAGATACTGTTGATTTTTAGATACAAATAGGGTCCTAAATCTTGAAATATCGAGATTTAGGACCCTATTATTTTTTACCCATTAAAAAACGAAGTTAATATTAAAAATACTATTCCACCTACGATAATACCGATTCCAACGATGAAAAAGTTCCAAAGACCTAATACACCAAATATTATAAGAATAATTCCTATAAATGGATGGCGTAACAACGCTGCTCCAGTCTTGATGAACAACCAAATTATTACCAGGATTGCCACACCAATTGCAATCAACAATGGTGTTGAACTTGATGCATTTGTTGCCATTAATGTGAACATTTAATTCCTCCTTTTGCAGAAAAATTATATCATTATCTCATGAAATAAGTATGAAGAAGCAACTACTTTCTTATTAGTACCTTATTTAAAATGTTATACATAACAAATGACATAAAAAATCCAGCTGCATAACAAAATAATGTAATTTGTAAAACTAATAACAATACATTACCATTAAGAATTTTGGCTACAAGGTAAACAAATAATCCCGCAATTATTAATATAAGTCCTAATCCCAACAAATATTTATGTACATGAACAAAAAAAACATCCATATTATTTGATTTATGCAATTCTTCATTCTTAAATTGACTAATAATCTCCGCTATTGCAGTATTTTCATTTTTGCCCAATTCCTTTTGATCGGTAACATAGTCAACCATCATTGTTCTTATTTCCATTTTTTCATCACTTGTCGTATCAAGATCTCGAATAAATTGATCAATAGAATCATAAGTTTTGTACAAAGGATTTATCCTCAAGTGATCAATATAATTAATAATTGACCAAAATGCTGCTAACATTATGGCAAACATATATCCAACGACAAAAACAAACTCTGTATTAGACGGATCAATTACCTTATCCAAATAGTAACAAACAAAAAACAATATCATAGAAACGACTAAAATGGCCTTATAACTTATTTGTTTGATCGAAAAATAATTCATCTTTCTCTCCTCACATAAACTTTTTAACAACGGTTGCTAAAGACTGAAAATCATCTTTCATTGTACTCAACTGCTCAATTCCCAAATCCGTAATATGATAATACTTACGCTTACCCCCATGGGTCTTCTCACCCCAGTAAGCTTCTACGCATTCTTGTTTTTCCAAACGTTTGAGTGCTAAATACAATGTCGCCTCTTGAATTTCAAAAGTTTTATCTGATTTATCAGTTATAATCTTTGAAATTTGATAACCATAGTTGTCGCTTTCTTTTAGTACCGCTAAAATCAATAAATCTATTGTTCCCTTTAACATTTCCTTATTCATTAGGTCAAATCCTCTTACTAGACATCATTAACTATATTTTACAGAATATGAATGCTAATTACTATTAATCCTAGATCTGAATATACTATTTTCTTTTTTATTAATAAAAATAAGTAGATTATTCAAAAATTTAGAATTAAATAGATATTGATAACTTATAATACTTACTATTGTGCCAATTGAAGCTCCAACAAAGACATCTATAGGATAATGTACTCCTACGAATATTCTTGATATACCAACTAATACTGCTAAAATTAAATATCCATATTTGGCTTTGGATTTAGAATAAATAAAAAAAATAGTCATGATACTAAAAAAGACTATCGTATGATCACTAGGAAAACTATTTCCAACATTTTTAACAATCAATTGATGTACATGCGGTAATACTGCAAAAGGTTGTCGATGATAATAAATATTACCAGCAATAAGTTTACCAATTAACTCTGAAATAATACATGAGATAAAACCCATTATTAACATTTTTCTAGTTCTAATGCTTTTTCTCTTGAAGAACCAAAGATAAATCATTGCCACTGCAAGTGCATAAACTAGATATTTGGCAAAAACAATTCCTATATCATCAGTGATTTTAGAAAATCCAGCCATATTATTTACTAATCTAAATATGGCTATATCGTAACTATCCATAATAAACCTCTACATAACATTATTGAGTACTTGATTACTAAATAATATAAAGTAATGTGCACATTAATACAAGCTTTTTTAAACTAATCATAATTTTGATTGCTATACTATATATTAATATTGGAGGTTATATTTATGAAAGCATTAGTACTTAATTCTAAGAATGATAAAAATATCGCAAATATTAAATTGACGCAATTATCAAAACCAATCATCAATGATAATGAAATCTTAATAAAGGTTCATGCACTAGGACTGAATCCTGTGGACTATAAACTAATTGAAGAACATAGTCCAAGTTGGAGTTATCCACATATACTAGGATTAGATGTTGCTGGAGAAATTGTACAATTGGGTACAAAGAATCCCAGGAATTTCAAATTAGGTGATAGAGTATTCTTTCATAACGATCTAACTAATCAAGGATGCTATGCAGAATATGCAAAAGCAAAATATAATGTCGTTGCAAATATTCCTGACAACGTTAGTTATGAGGAGGCGGCTTCAGTTTTATGTAGTGGTCTTACTGCATACTCTGCTATCTATAGAAAGGCTAGCTTAATTGGCAAGAAAAACATATTGATTCACGCCGGCGCTGGCGGTGTTGGAACAATTGCAATTCAACTCGCAAAAATTGCCGGTTTAAAAGTTATAACTACAGTTTCTGAGCACAAGAAGGATATTGTAAAAAAATTAGGTGCCGATTATATAATTGATTATCATAATGAAGATATTGACAAAAAAATTTCGGAGATAACTAATAACAATGGAGTTGATATTATTATTAATGATATTGATAATGGTAATTCTGATCTACCTAGACTGGCATACAATGGAGCACTGATTTGTATTTTAGATACTCCTAATATTTCCACTTATAATCTTTCTTCAAAAGGACAAAGCATTATGGGATTGAATCTTGGTGGTGTACATCAATCTAATTACATTAATCAATTGGATGATCTGGCGGTAATGGCAGAAGAATTAGTTAAGTTGATTTCAGAAAAAAGACTTGATCCAATTATTTCGGAAAAAATTTCTTTTGAAGATATCCCATTGGGATTAGAAAAGATTTCTGAACACAAAACTATCGGAAAAATTGTTGCAACTATATAGAGTGCGACAGAGCACATTCAGTCTTCGTATATAGCAAAAAAAACGACATTACATAAGTAAATGTCGTTTTTTGGACTATACAGAAAAAATTATGTTTTGTCACACTTTTTTACTGCTAATTTTAGTAGGAATCAAGTTTGTCAAAAACTCTTTTCTGTATTCTGTATTTCTTTAATTACCTTTAATAATCTTGCAATATCATCCCTATACACTTCTCCAATATTACCAATTCTGAATGTTGGTACTTTTGAAATTTTACCAGGATAGATTACAAATCCTGATTCCTTCAATTTTTGATAGAAGTCATTAAAATCAAAATCATCTGTTGGATAAATAAATGAAGTGATAATCGGTGATTGCCATTTTTTATCAATCAATACCTCAAAACCAAGATTTTCCATTCCAAGAGCCAATTGGTTTTGATTTGCTTGGAATCTCTTATAGCGTTTCTGTAATCCACCCTCAAGTTTTAATTCTTCCAAAGCTTGAGCAAATGCATGGACAACATGTGTTGGTGAAGTAAAACGCCATTTACCGTTATTAATTTCCATCTCATGATATTGATCATATAAATCTAGTGATAATGTCCTAGCAGTACCCTTAGTTGCTTCCAAAACCTTCTTTCTTGCTATTACAAAAGAAAATCCGGGAACACCTTGAATACATTTATTAGTACTACTAATCAAAAAATCAATATTAATACCACTTACATCAATTGGAATTCCTCCAAAACTGCTCATAGCATCAACTATCGTAACTATCTTTCGTTCATGAACCCAAGGAATGATTTCTTCAATTGGATTCAAAACTCCAGTGGTTGTTTCACAGTGTATCATTGCAAAATGTGTGATTTCAGGATGCATTTCAACAACTGATTTAATGTCTTCTAATAAAACTGGTTTTTGTTCATCAATTCTTACATCAATATGGTTGATTCCGTACACATCTGCCATTTGGCTGATGCGTTCCCCATAGGAACCATTTATAGCAATTAATAACGTATCTGAATTGGATATCGTTGAACTGATTACTGACTCTACACCATACGTTCCACTTCCCTGAATGGGAACGGC
Source organism: Companilactobacillus allii (assembly GCF_001971585.1). Taxonomy (NCBI): domain Bacteria; kingdom Bacillati; phylum Bacillota; class Bacilli; order Lactobacillales; family Lactobacillaceae; genus Companilactobacillus; species Companilactobacillus allii. The sequence continues at coordinate 117,406 of NZ_CP019323.1, forward strand.
TGTATATTTTGATGGATTTACATCCGCCAAAGCCAACAACGATTGCCTTATTGATTGGGTAATCTCTTTATAGTCATCATCCCAAGTACAATAATCAAATTCCATTGCTTTTTTAACTGTACTACTTGTAGTCAATGGACCAGGTGTTAATAATAAATAATTATCCATTGGCTACCTCCTCAGATGCATTCAAAGTCTGAATAACATCTGGTAATTCAAACATATTATTAATGATAATATCTGATCCTACTTCTTCAAATGTCTTTCTTACCTCATTGCGCTTGACTACTTGTTCGGATTTTGTCAGTCTATTGAACTCATCTTCAGACAATCCCATAAGACTACTACCTTCAATTACACCAACTGTAATTACACCAGCATTTTGACCCTCTTGAATATCGGAGATAGTATCACCAATTTTAAGAACACTATGTAGATCACTAATACTAAATTGCGACACGATATTCTTGATCATAGCTGGAGAAGGTCTACCTTGACCAGATACATCCTCAGATGTAACTACTAGTTCAGGTAAATATCCTTGGCTTGAAGCACTATTCCTAACAATATTCATCATTTCTAAAGTATAACCAGTAGTAGTTGCAACACGTATGCTATGTTCTGTTAAATACTTAAAGGTTTCTAACATACCTGGTTTCAATTTAGTCGAAACTTTCAAATGTTTGATTAATGACTCTTGAAACAGACCATAGACATTTTCACGATCTTCTTCATTTGGAAGACGATAATATATTTCTTTCCATTGATCCTGTATTCTTGGGATCTCCATAATTTTGTTAATGTGATCCCACTTGGCAATGCCCATATTCTTTCTAATTTCACTATCCAGAATAGTAATTCCTGCACGATTAAATGCCCTTTTAAAAGCTATAACTGGTGCACAACTTCCATAATCAACTGTTGTCCCAGCCCAATCAAATATTACTGTTTTAATCATAAAGTTATCCTTTCACTCTACTTAACAATGTAAGCTTTTCTTAATTTAACAGCGATAAATTCCAACAATAAAGTTGCCACAATAACAAGATAAACAATCATCCCGACTTCGTGGAAATCAAAGCTCATTCCACTTGAAACAAATAATTGATACCCAATTCCACCAGCACCAGCAGCCGCACCCACAGCGACAGCATTGGCAAAATTAATTTCCACTCTTATAAATGTCCATGATACAAGTGAAGCTATTATTGTTGGCCAAATTGCTTGAAAAACAACAACCCAAAATTTACTTCCGGTTACTTTTAAAGCTTCAATAGTCGACTGATCTATTTCCTCAATACTCTCTGAATATGCTTTAGTTAGGTAGGCAACACTATGAAAACTTAATCCAAGAACTGCAGCGTTTGTTCCTAAGCCACACACAATGGAGAAGATAAGAACCCAAATAATTGTTGGAATAGCACGGATAATTGCCATTATTATTCTAATCCCACCACCAAGATATGCATTGGTCAAATTTTTAGAGGCAAATACTGCCAATACAAAACCTATAACAGCACCTATCACTGTTGTCATTATTGAAAGTAACAAACTGATTCCTAAAGATTGAAGTAAAAGAACTATCCCATCGCTTCCCGCACTCGGTTGTAAAAACATTTGACGCAATGTCATCATCAGTCCATGAACAGCTGATCCAATTTTTACACCCGCGGCATCCAAATTCATAAGTGTATATATTGTTATCAATGTCAGAAAAGATAATACTGATAGAATCATATACCTCGATAAACTTGCTTCGTGTAACCTAATCTTTTTAGGTTGCTGATCATTTGGATCTACAACCAATCTTTCATCACTATTTGAGATCATAAGATAACCTTTCTGATTTGATTAGATAAAATTTCCAATGCTATTACAACAACAATTATTAAAAGAACTGTCATCCCAGCAGCATCAAATCGAAAACTCTTATAATAAATATCAAATACAAAACCAATACCTGTACCGGTTAAAATTCCAACTAATGTCGCATCACGTACGTTGTTTTCGATCATATATAGAATCCAACTAATCAAACTGGGCATAATTTGAGGAATTACAGCTTGAAAAATAACCTGTAAATAACTTGCCCCCGTAGCTTTAAGTGCCAGCATCGTTTCACTAGCTTCGTCTTCGATTATTTCCATGAATGCACGAATTAAATATCCGACAGACAAGAGTAATAGAGCTAAAAATCCAGTGAAATCGCTCTGTTTAAAGGAGAAAAGTAGAATCATTGCCCAAGCAACTAATGGAATATTTCTAAAAAATGAAGCTATTCCACGCACAACTGTTTGAATAACACTATTACCACCAGTAACCTTTGATCCTAAAATTGCCACAAATATTGCAATTATCGATGCAACAACTGTAGAAGCAACTGCTAACATGACTGTACCAATTAGCTTTTGCCAAATACTAGGTAAATATTGAATGGAATTAGATGTTGGCCTGAAATTGATCCAAAGCCATGTGAACGCTCTAGGTATGGCCAAAATACCACTTAATCCATCAAACTTGAGGATATAACTACTTAATAGATAAATACTTCCAATAAGTGCGATAACTCCTGTCTGTTTCCAATGTTTTCGAGCTAAATATTTTACAGGTGTCTGCATCAACCAAGCCCCTCAGTAGTATTTTGATCATATAGTGTCCTTAATATTTCCTCAGATAACATATCAGCCTTTTCATCAAAAGCCATTTTCCCATCACGAATTCCAATAATTCGATCAGCATAATCCTTGGCCAAACCGATTTGATGTAAATTTGCGATACAAATAATATTGAATTCAGTGGTTAAATCTTTTAGTAGTTTCATTACTGTTTGAGATGATGCCGGATCTAGTGAAGCAATCGGTTCATCGCAAAGAATGATTTTGGGATGCTGAATTAATGACCTAGCTATACCAACACGTTGCTTCTGACCACCACTAAGTTCAGAACAACGTTGCAAAGCAAAATCCTCCAGACCAACTTTACTTAGTAAAGTTAAAGCCTCTTGTTTTTCCTCTTCAGTATAACGACCAAATATACCAGCAAATGTAGATTTATATCCTAGTCGTCCATGCAAAACATTTTCAATAACAGTCAATCTCTCAACTAAGTTGTAATTCTGGAAAACCATTCCAATTTGACGGCGATAATGTCTTAATTGTGTTTTGTTGGCAGTTCTAATATCTCCACCGTCTAAGAGAATTTGACCACCATCATCTTTGATCAACTGATTCAAGCTTCTTAAGATAGTTGTCTTACCTGCACCAGAAGGACCGATAATTGCAACAAATGTTCCAGGCTCTACTGAAAAATTGATATCAGTCAAGGCTGGCTTATCTTTTTGATAGCTCTTTTCTAAATGTTTTACCTCTAGCATTCGTCTATCCCCTTATTTACCAACTAATTCATGAGTAGGTTTATACCAATCATCATCTACAGGTAGTAAAGTCATTTTTGCACTCTTCTTTTGCCATAGAGTTGGTGTCTTTGAACCTGGTTTAGCCATAAGTTTTGGATTATCTGTAACATCTTTTGATGTGAAACGTTTTTCAATTGCTTTTCTATCTTTATCGCTCAATGCTCCTGTATTAACTACAAATGGACCATTTTGAACTGGCAATACTGAAATATCAACTAATTCCTTACCCTTGAAATCTGCAAATGGAGCGTCAGCATCTTCCTTAACTACAAATGTTGAACCCACTTTGTTGTAGCTTCCATCTTTTACGTCCAAGAATGGTGTCAAATCAATATCATCAAATGCAGCAACATCAGCGTCACCCTTTAATAAGTTAATTGCTGATCCAGGATGTGAATTACCATATAGAACCTTATCAAAGAACTTACCACCCTCGGCTAATTTATCTTTGTTCTCTAATTTAAAGTGCTTTTGGATTTCATCAGTTGGAACTGCGTATCCTGATGTTGAACTTGTTGAAACAAATGAGATTTTCTCACCTTTGATTTTGTCAATATCATACTTACCATTTTTCTTATATGAATCTGCCTTATCTTTAGAAACCATTAAGTATGAACGATAACTGGCTCCTTTATCAGTACCATCTTCACCAGATTGTAATAAGAATGGAACAACCTTCTTGTTTTGTGCATGTGCTTGAATATAGCCATCTGCACCCATAAATGCCAATTGTGCTTTACCAGAAGCAATCGCTTCGATAGCAACGTTGTAATCAGTAGTTGTTTGAATCTCTACTTCTTTTCCAGTTGCTTTATGAATTTGTTTCTTCATCTCTTCACGAGATCCTGTGAAGTTCTTTGCTGACTCATTAGGATAAAATACAACCGTAATTTTTCCAGAATCTTTTTTAGCACCTGCGGAATTCTGACTTGAGCATCCAGTCAAAACACCAATAAATAACAACATTAACCCTAAACATACCGTTAAAAATCGCCCTTTTCTCATTGCGGAATAACCAACTTTCTATTTCGTTTTAAGTACAAAAAAAGTTTAACAAAAGGATGTATATGTTATTTATATTTATTGTAAAGATTGTGTAATGATACAAAATAAATCTTTACTATAAATTTACACAAAACATACAATAAATAGTTATATTTGCGCATAAGCAATAGGCACCAAAAAAGTCACCTAATTTAGGTGACTTTTTCATTGCTATTAAAATTAAATATTTATTTCTGAATATATTTAATAATATCCTCACTTGTTGAATCAATGTCTTTTGAAACCTTATTATTCAATCTTCCAATCCCATACACCAAAGCAAATCCTAGTTTATCGACCTTTGACTCTTTTACTCTTTCAGCAAAGTAATAGATAATTGACGGATATGTAGAATCACAATAAATTGAATAGTCCTTTGGAACATGTTTACTGTCCACAGCAAGGGATAATCCCACAACATAATCATTTAATGCATAGCTTTTACCCTTTATATTATCTTTGTTTTGACTACCTTTATATCTAAATGGTAATGCCGAATATATCTTTAACTCAATTACATCATTTTTTTTACAATTATCGTAATTGAAATTTAGCATTAATGATTCTTTAACAGTACTATTTTTAACATATTGATCCTTTATTTTAGCACCACTGAACTCTATTGGATCTCCATTTTTTAATATTTCAATAATACCAAATGGTAATTTCAAAATCTTCATAAATTTCATCTCTTATTCCAAAAAAGCACTCTCAGTCGAGAGTGCTTTTCGATTAAGATATTAATACTCCAACACTTAAAAATACTAATATTAAAATAATTATTGTAACCAACAGTTTGAAAACGAATTTTATCCACTTATCAAACCCGATATTTACCATAGATAATGATACCAAAATCAATCCTGTAGGTGCAATTAATCCAATCAATCCTTGTCCCCAGTTATATGCATCAATTATCATTGAACGATCTATACCCACAACATCAGCAAGTGGAGCCATAATTGGCATTGATAATACAGCAAGACCTGATGAAGATTGGATAAAGAATCCTAATATAACGTATACAAAGAATAATACACAAATGAACAAGACATTATTCATACCACTAATTTGATTACTAAAGTAATTCATGATCGTATCACTGACATAACTATTTTCCATTACGATACCAACCGAACGTGCCAGTCCAACGGTTAGAGCTACACCTAATAGGTCAGCAGCACCAGAAACAAAGCTTTCAACAAACTTCTTTTCGCCCAATCCAACTACAAATGCCAGAATATAAGTTACAGCTAAGAAAACAACTGCGATCTCAGTGAAGTACCAGCCAAGTTGTTGAACACCCCAGATCATTACAACGAATCCAAGTGCAAAGATTATCAGTGCTAATTTCTGACGGATTGTAAATTCCTTTTTTTCATCCATATCAGTATCTAAGAAATGATCTCGATCAGACTCCATTTGATCGGCAATCAGTGACTTAGATGGATCCTTACGTACTTTCTCACCATAATGAATCGTATAAGCAATTGATATACCTACTGCGGTTACCCACATTAATAGCCTCAATGGCATCCCATCAGTAAAAGTTATTCCAGCTGCATTTGAAGCAATTACGGTAGAAAATGGATTGATCGTCGAACTCATGGTTCCAATCGCAGTACCCAAGTAAACCGCAGCGACTGCGGTCAACGTATCATAACCTGCTAGCAGGAATATCGGTATTAAAATTGGATAAAACGCAATTGTCTCCTCAGCTAATCCAAATGTCGTTCCACCTAAAGCAATCAAGGTAGTAACAATTATGATAAGCCATTTTTGTTTCCCTTTTAAGATTTCAGATAGCCGTTTCATACCAGCATCCATTGCACCAGTTGCATTAACTATACCGATAACTCCACCCAAAATAAGAATAAAGATAATAATATCGACACTGTCTGATATACCTTTAACCTGTGAAGTCAAAAATTGATTGATGGTCCCAAAAACTCCACGTTTTGGCTTTTTAATTCTGTGATAAGAATTAGGAATGGCAGCTGGTCGGTAAATTGTCCCATCCTTAAATTTTGATAACTTGATTTTGATCTTATATTTATCAAGTGTCTTTTTAGTTGCAGGTTCCTTTTTAGTTTTACCCTTAGCATCAGTAATAACAAATGCATTACTATCTGAACTATATTCCAAAGTGGAGTACTTACCAGATGGAATAAAAAAAGTTAAAGCCTGAACCATGATTAAAACAATGACTATAACTGTATAAGCTGACGGAAAGGCATGCTTTTTCTTTTTCGCAGTAGCCATGATTTAATCCCCCTTTTATTTTTTTAGTCTTCCAGTGAAGAGTATATCATAAGGGCTGTAAGCGTTATCAGTACTTATGATATTTATTTTTTAAAATTATCTTTATGCGTATTACTAGCCAAGGTAGCTGGAATGATGATATATTACTATTACAAATAAATTATGGTAACTATAAGGAGATGACATATGAAATTAACTAACAAAAAAGAATTATTAAACCTACTATCTTCAAAAGTAGAACCAAAGATAAGTATCATTCTCCCCATTCATCCCGAAACTCCCCAAGTTAACAATAATATTTTAATCTATAAAAACCTCTTAAAAGATGTCAAAAAAGATCTAGAACTAAACTATCCAAGACGTGACTGGTCAAACGCAGTTGAAAAGTTGGATGCATTGATTCTAGACCGTACACTTTGGAGTAATGCTGGCCCTGCCGTACTAATCTTTGCCACTAACGACGACGTACAAATATGCGAAATGAATCATGACGTTGAGCCTAAGTCTCATGTTGGTAATACATTTTTAATTCAAGATCTATTCTTGCAAGAAGAATTGACTGATGCACCACAATATATTATTAATATCAGCCGTGATCGTATCAATATCGTAGACGTAAAGACTCTTAAAGCCATCAACACAGAAAAAATTTATACAAAATTTGCTGATTACTATTCAGATTTCGATGTGGATTCAAACTTAAACACAGGTTCATATGGCGGACTTAACACATCCAACTACCACGGACACAGATCTAAACCTGAAGAACAAGAAAAAGACCAATTAATTTACTACAGATATTTGAATAGAGAACTAACTAAGTTATCAAAGGAAAACGGTTATAGTTTTATCATATCCGGTCTCCCAGAAGTACTTGATACTTATCTGAACAATTACGGTAACAGTTCTTACATTTATGACGTTATCCGAGGGTCAGTTCTAAATCTCTCTCAAAATGAACTAAAAAATAAACTTAATCAGCTCTCAGTTGATAAAAGAATGCATAACGCTGAATTGTTACAACAAGAATACAACCAAGCTGATAGACAAGATAAGGTCCTTAGTGATGTTGATAGTATCAATCACGCTATTACCGACAAAAGAGTTAAATCAATAATTTCATTTAACATTGGCAACTCCTACTCGATTGATCAAAATAAATTAATGCTGAAAGCAGCATTAAACAAAATTAACTGTCGAGTGCTTAATGCAAATGAATTAACTGATTTACCTAATATCAGCGCTATCGTCTATTAAAAATAAGTTAACAGTCATATTAATTTTATAGCCAACATAAGTATTCCCAGTATTTACGAAAGTAAACCCTGGGAATATTTGCGTTATACGATAAAAATAGTTGACAATTCATTCGGTGCCGAACTATAATCATTAATTGAATAATGATTCGGTGCCGAACAAATAAAATGAAAAGAGAAATATCCAATGAGTAAATCAACAGATGACCTAATGAAACAGCTACATTTTGTTAGTACTGCAGGTAATAACTTCATGCATCAAAACAAACAACGTTTATCAGGACAACAGAGAGTCTTAGCAATACTCAGATTAGAAGATGGACTAAGTCAGCGATACTTAGGTGAAGTTTTGGATCTTAGACCTAGCTCCATTGCTGAATTATTGAAAAAGCTCGAAAATAATAATTATATTATTCGTAAAGAAGATAAAGCAGACAAGCGTACAAAATTGGTTTACTTGACCGATACTGGAAAAGATAAAGCTGACGATAACGCTTCACTTAAAGACAATGACTACAGTGAACTATTCTTCTCTGGATTAAGTGATGATCAAATGAGTCAATTCAGCGATATTTTACAAAAAATTGCTGACGGATGGGATGATGACTTTAAAAAACAAGCTAATAAATTCATTGACCCAATGGATCGTATGCAATATATGCAAAAAATTCATGAAACAATGATGGCTAAATTTGGTGATGATTGTCAAAATATGTCACCCGATGACATACGTCAAAAAATAAGAAAAGAAATCCGAAATGGCAATTTCTCAGATTATCAACAAATGGGAATGGATTTCTTTTCTACTCCAAAAGACTATGGGCAAAATAACAGACAAAATTTTTGGTATGGGAATAAATTTTAATTAAAGGATAACCAATTCAATATGCGCAACAAAACATTGGAAAATAAAAACAACAATATTAAACTTAAAGATTTTTTGAAGTTAATTAATAGTGTGAATCCTAAAAAGGGAATTTTTGTTTTAGGGTTACTTCTTAGTTTAGTAACTAGTGGTGCAAGTTTAATTGTTCCTCAGATCACAAAAGGACTAGTAGACACTACTAAATTAACTCATATGAATAACAAATTGATTATTATTTTAATAATTGCTTTTGCAATTCAATTGGGCTTTGGAACTATCGGTGGATTTTTACTTAGATACACTGGCGAAAGTGCAGTTATGACCCTAAGAAAAAAGCTATGGAATCATCTACTAAAATTACCAGTAAGCTACTTTGATATTCATAAATCCGGTGAAAGTTCCTCACGACTGGTCAATGACACGTCGATCGTAAAAGATTTAGTTACGTCCCAATTTCCAAACTTTATTACAGGTGGTATCCAACTAATTGGATCCATGATAATTCTATTCATAATGGATTGGAAAATGGCAGCATTAATATTCACAGTGGTCCCAATTTTAACATTGATTTTAATACCAGTTGGTAGAATATTATCAAGGCTAGGACGTCAATTACAAACAGCAACTGCAGATTTCAACGCAGATGCCAGTGAAAAATTATCTGAAGTACGATTGATCAAATCAAGTAATGGTGAAATATTCGAAAAAAATACTGGTGGAAATTTTATACAAAATATATTTTCACTTGGTGTCAAAGATGCAAAAGTCGAGGCTATATTGCAACCAATCATGATGACTACTATGTTAGGAATGTTTGTTGGTATTCTTGGTTATGGAGCCATCCGTGTTTCTAGCGGAACCATGACTAGCGGTTCACTTGTAGCCTTCTTGCTCTATTTATTCAATATCATATCTCCACTAACAAGCTTTGCAACATTTTTCTCACAAATTCAAAAGGCCATGGGTTCAACCCAACGCATTCAAGAAATTCTAGATACTAATTTAGAACCCACTGGTAATGCAACTGAATTTGACGTTGAAGGTGGCACTATAAAAGCTACTAACGTCTCTTTTAGCTACAAGAAAGATTCTCCAATTTTAACCAATATATCATTTGAAGCAAAGCCTAATAATGTAATTGCCTTTGCTGGCCCTAGTGGTGGTGGTAAGTCGACTCTATTCTCACTGCTAGAACGATTTTACACACCAACTAGTGGAAGTATTACTGTAGCAGATCACAACATTGAAGATATTAATATTAGTAACTGGAGATCTCAAATTGGATACGTTTCACAAGATAGTGCAGCCTTTGCAGGTAGTATTCGTGATAATCTTCAATATGGATTAAATAAGGAATTAACCAATGATGAACTATGGCATGGATTGAAATTAGCTTATGCTGATAACTTTGTCAAAGAATTTCCAGAACAATTAAATACACAAATTGGTGAACGTGGCATTAAATTATCTGGCGGTCAAAAACAACGAATAGCAATAGCACGTGCCTTTCTCAGAAATCCAAAAATTTTAATGTTAGACGAAGCAACCGCTAGTTTGGATTCCGAGTCAGAGGAAAAGGTCCAACAAGCACTTGATAAACTAATGATTGGACGTACGACATTAGTGATAGCTCATAGACTTTCTACAATTGTCGAAGCAGACCAAATATATTTCATTGAACATGGTCAAATAACCGGACATGGCAGTCACAAGGAACTCATGAAATCTCACAAATTGTATTCACAGTACGTTAATGAACAAATGGTTAACTAGATGGAAACATATTGTAACAGGGTACGTTCAGTTTTTGAATATAAAGCAAAAGAAACCGACATTTACGTATGTAAATATCGGCTTTTTGTTTCAATTGCTTTGTAAGGTATTAAGTATTTCTTTCTTATAACTCAAAAAATCATTAGAAACCAGGAAATCATCGATATCATATCCAGATTTGTTGATCCTGACACTATCCAAACCATCATATTGACTTCCCTTTAGAATATAAACTCTATTAGAAAGTTTAATGGCTTCATCTATATCGTGAGTAATGAATAAAGTTGTTAAATCCAAATCTTTATGAATTTTCAAATACCATGATTGAATTTCAGATTTAGTAAAGGTATCCAAGGCACTGAAAGGTTCATCCAGTAAAATCAAATTGTTGGAGAACATGTACGTCCTAAGCAACGCAATTCTCTGTCTCATCCCTCCGGATAATTCATTAGGATACGCCTTAGCAACAAACTCAAATCCAAATTCATTCAATAGCTCATTTACTTTAGACATTGCTACTTTCTTATTAATACCCTTTAAAAGTAGTGGTAAAGCAACGTTTTGCTCAATTGTTTTGTAAGGCAATAACAAATCCTTTTGTAGCATGTAAGATACTCGACCAGGATTATTAATGATGGATTTACCATCCAAAAATACATTACCCAAACTAGGTTCCAATAATCCGGCTATAATATTGAATAATGTAGATTTACCCACTCCACTTGGACCAACAATGCTGACTATCTCCCCAGTATCAACGTACAGGTTTAAGTTATTCAGTATTTTCTTATACTCAAAATTCTTGGAAATATGTTTCACTTCTAATTTAGACATTTAATTACTCCGGCAAATACTTATTGGTGAATCCAGTATTTACTGGGATTCTTTTATCAATCAACTTACTATCATCTAGCCAATTATAAAAATTATTCCATCGTCTAGGTTCAATATATCCAAATTTAGATCCTTCTGCCTTATATTGTCCAGAAATCCATTTTTGACTGGCATTGACTAACTTACTATCTAATTCCGGAACTTGTTGTACAAGTATATTACCGGCAGACTTAGGATGGTTTATTGCGTACTCATAACCCATTGTTGTGGCTTTCATAAACTTTTTAGCAATCGTTGGATTATCCTTTAAAAATTTATTATTTGAAATAATTACTGGTGTGTAATAATCAAACGTTGAATTCAGATCTTTAAAATAAAAATAGTTTACTGGCACTTTTTCCAAATTAGCAGAAATTCCACCCCAACCATAAAATACCCATATTGCATCAGCTTGTTTCTCTTTCAGTGCTTTTGGTTCGTCAACAATATTATTGGGAATCATCTTCAGATCACTATAATTACCACCATCTTTTTCCATAACATTTTTTAACATGGCCTTTTCAATTGGAGAATCCCATGTGGCGTATGTCTTATGCTCCAATTCTTTTGGATGAGTAATATTATCATCCTTTCGAGACATGATTCCCGAAGTATTATGCTGTAAAATTGCCGCCACTGCTGTTATAGGTAAAGGTTTCTTTGATGCAAAATTAGCCGCTAGCGTATCTTGGGCTGAAATACCAAAATCAGCCTTACCACTAGCAACAATGGTACTAGCATCACCATCTGAAGGTTGAACAATTTTTACATCTAATCCCTGCTTCTTAAAATAACCTTTTTTCTGTGCAACATACAAACCTGTATGATTAGTATTAGGCGTCCAATCCAGGACTATGGTTACCTTTTTTAAATTATTTTTAATCGATTTATTTTTATTGGTACATCCACCCAAAATTAAAAATAAACCCAAGCTTAAAATAATTAATAATTTAATTCTATTCTTCATATCGTCCCCTTAATTAATCCTTTTTCCATGGCATACTTAATCTTTGAATCACATTTATCAACCCAACTAATAACAAACTTAAAACTGAAATCAAAAATATTACTGCAAACATTTTGTCAAAATTATATGATTTACGCACTCTGGTCATATAAACACCTAATCCAACAACTCCTCCAAGCCACTCTGAAATCACTGCGCCGATCACAGAGTATGTAACAGCTACTTTCATAACTGCAAAAAAATCATCCAAGCTTGATGGTATTTTTATATGCCAGAAAATTTGTATCTGACTTGCTCCCATAGATCTTAATAATCTAACTTCATCCTGATCAATTGACGAAAATCCATTCAACATTGCAATTGAAACGGGAAAAAATATCGTAATGATAATTAACACTACTTTTGGCATAATTCCAAAACCAAACCACACCGTTAATAACGGAGCAATGGCAATAGTTGGGATAGTCTGAGTAAGTACCAATATTGGATATAACGCTTCTTTAACGCGTTTAAATCGATCCATTATCAAAGCTACTATAATTCCTAGAAACATCCCTAATATCAAACCATACGCCGCTTCAATCAAAGTTATTCTGGCATGAAACATCAACAAGCTAAAATCATTGATAAACGCTTGTATTACCTGCAATGGAGTCGGCAACATAAAATCTGGAACCCATTCAAATAAAGTAACAAATTCCCAGATACAAAATATTGTTATTATTGAAAATATTGCATAGACATTAATGCCTATGTTTCTTTGTTTTCTTTTCAATACTCAATACTTCTCCCTTTGGGTTATAAACAACCTTTATATAAGCAGAAACGCTTGGTGCACCCGCTTCAATAGCAATAATTTGACATTGTTTAACTACTTCCATTAATTCATCATAATTACCCTCAATAGATGTTTCAAAAGCACCTACCTGATAAACAAGTCCTGTACTAGCGATATAGTCTATAACTTCGTCGACAATTTCGATTATTTCTTGCTTAGAGTTAACACCTGGTACAACTTGGATGGCTACACTGGCTTCCATTGATTTCCTCGCTCATAATTAAAATTTAAATAGTCCAAATCTTTTCCACAAGTGGACAACTTTATTGAATTATCAAAGTTTACTTTAGGTACATTTTACTGTCAATTTAGTTTAAGAAATAATATTTCCCTAAAATATTGCTTAACACCTTGTCATACCTGACTTTTTAATACAAATATATTCAAAATATTATATTAACTGCTTTTTCAGTATAAAAATAGCTCTACGAATTATTAAAAAATAATTCGTAGAGCTATTATTTATACATTATTTGCTTTTAATACTGGCATTGAAGATTTCAAGAAATCAATTGCAAATTTCTGATCATAAATCCACGAATTGATTTGATTTTTTTGCAGTATCAAAGGCATTCTATCATGAATTTTTACCACCGACTCATTAGGCTCAGTCGTTAATAATACACTACATTGAGCCCCATCAAATTCTTTATAGAAACCAGCAATAAAAAGTGAATCCGGATCATCACTGTAGTTAAAACTGTGCTTAACTTTATCCTTTGACCATTCAAAGAAACCTGTAGTGGGAAATACACATCGCCGATTCATAAACGATTCATTAAACATTGCCTTTTGCATGACAGTTTCTGAACGTGCATTAATAATAGACTGTCCCTTTTTGAAACCGGGAAATCCCCATTTCATGGTCACAACCTTAACACGATTATCCCCTGCACTAACAATTGCAATTTTATCAGTTGGATAAACTTCACCGATTTTTGGATCATAGCCATCGTCCACTGCTAGCTGATATATTCGCTGCATTTCATCATTATCATTAGGCTGAAACATGAATCGTCCACACATATTAGTTCCTCTTTATTTTTTATAAATTATTTAAATTCGACCCATCACATCTGAACTGATTGAAGGGAATAGACTCACAATTCTACCAAGTTGCTCTGAATCCAACTTCAATTCAATAATTGGTAACAGTGTATTTATAACATCATCAGCTTTGTCACTGACCTCGGTTACACCAACTAATTTGTTATCCTTGTCATAAATGAATTTGCTCTCAGCAATTGGTTCATTATCTACTTGATAATACCAATCACCTGTTAAATCAGAATCCACAATCTTATATCCCTTCTGAACTCCCTCTTCAACAGTTACACCAGCCTGTGCAATTCTTGGAGAAGTGAATGTGACAGTTGGAATCACTGGATAAACAATCGGTCCAGTAGTAACACCTGAGAACAATTTCATAAGATATGTTGATTCAAATACTGCTGTAGGTGTGAGCCTTGGTTGAATCTTATCAATAACATCACCAGAAGCATAAACATTATCCACATTTGTTTGAAGGTGATCATTTACAATAATTCCATGTTTATTACATTTAACACCAATTTTTTCCAAACCAATTTTTTCAATATTAGGAATTCTACCAGTAGCATCCAAGACCCAATCTGTTTGAATCTTTTGACCATCACAAGTAACTATTATATCAGCACCAGATTCTTCCAGTGAAGTTATTTTCGCATTTTCTACAAAAGTAACTCCTCTTTTTTTAAGATCATCCACAACTTTTTGAACAAATGGTTGGTGAAATTCTCTCAAAGCCATTTCATTGTGCATAAGTACAGTAACCTTACTACCGGCAGCATTTGCAATTGTTGCAAATTCCATACCAATATAACCAGCACCCATGATAACAATATTCTTTGGTAATGACTTCAGGTTCATGAAGTTCTCACTATCATGTGCCAAATCATCTCCTGGAATATCTAATCTATTTGGTCTTAATCCTGTTGATACAACTATTTTGTCTGCAGTTACAGTAACATTTCCATCTACAACCACTGTATGTTGATCCTTAAATATTCCGTGTCCTTTAACAATATCAATACCGACACTCTTCATCAAACCACTAATCATTGGGGGAAGCTGATCTATTAAATCCTGCTTGTGTTTCAAACTCTTTTCCCAATTTATTTGAATATTTCCTTCCAATTCGTTGGAATTTTCAATTTCTCTACTTATCTTAACTGGTTGATCCAAAGTTATTTTTGCATTACAACCTTTATTGGGACAAGTTCCACCAATTAAGCCGCTCTCAACAACTGCAACTTTGCAGCCAGTTTTTGCTAGAGGAATCGCTCCATCAAATGTTCCGTGCCCTGCACCAATATATAAAACATCATAGTCATATTTGTTTGTCATAAATTGCATCTCCAATAAAAAATTATAAGTAACAAATAAAATGTATAATACTCCCATAATTAAAACAAAGAATTGAACTGGAAGAATTTAAGAATTACAAGCACAATTGCGATCCAACAGCATCACACATTAACAATATCTACAATTTGTCTAAAATTTTGGACAAAAAAAAAACACCCACAAAGTAGGTGTCCAACGGTAATATCTGGATATATTAACGTTTTGAAAATTGTGAAGCTTTACGAGCTTTCTTAAGACCTGGCTTCTTACGTTCCTTCATACGAGGGTCACGTGTTAAGAATCCTGCTGCTTTAAGAGTAGGTCTAAAGTCTGGATCGACATTAAGAAGTGCTCTAGCAATACCATGTCTGATTGCTCCAGCTTGTCCTGAGAAGCCACCACCGTTAACGTTAGCAATAACGTCATAGTTAGCAACTGTTTCAGTAATATCTAATGGTTGTTTCATATCAGCAATCAAATTGTCAAAAGGAATGTAATCTTTGACATCACGCTTGTTGATAGTAATTTTTCCGTCTCCGGGAACTAATAGAACACGGGCTGTTGAGTCTTTACGACGGCCTGTTCCAGCATATGATACTTGTGCCAAAATGTTTTCCTCCTTAAATTAGTTTGTTGATATCCAACTCTTCTGGATTTTGTGCTTGGTTCTTGTGTTCTGGACCTGCATAAACATGCAACTTCAAAATTTCTTGACGACCAAGGCTGTTCTTAGGTAACATACCGCGGATTGAGTCTTCAACAAATGATACTGGTTTTGTTGCTCTCTTCTCGCCGGCACTAATGCTCTTTAAACCACCTGGATGGTCTGAATGAGAATAATAAATCTTTCCCTTAGCTTTTTTACCTGTTAATTTAACTTTATCTGCATTGATGATAATAACATTATCACCTGTATCAACGTTAGGTGTGTAAGTTGGCTTGTTCTTACCTCTAAGAATTGAAGCTACAACTGATGAAAGTCTACCTAAAACGACATCTTCACCATCAATTACATACCATTTACGTTCAACTTCACTTGCTTTTGCTAATGGTGTTGTACGCACTTTAAATTCCTCCAGTTTCTACGTCTGTTTGACACTCAATAAGTTTCCGGGGCTCATCGTGGGGCAAACAATACCAACAACAATAATACTTGGTATTGTGCAATAAGTCAATAATTATCCACAGGTTTTATTCATAAAATACCTGTTTTAAATATAGTCCACTTGCGGGTGCGGTTCCACGTGCCTCTTGACGGTCCTTAACTTCAAATAATCTCAAAAAATCGTGAACATCTCGTCTGCCATTACCAATCTCCAGTAAAGTAGCAACAAGGATTCTTACCATATTATATAAGAAGCCATTTCCGGTAAACTCAAAAATCAATTCATTTTGCGATTCCACATATTGTACCGTAGCTGAGTAAATTGTGCGAATTTTATTTTCAATTACCCCACCAGATGCCGCAAAACTTGTAAAATCATGTTCACCTGTTAGATCCTGTAAAGCAACCTCAATTTTTTTAATATCGATTGGATATTGATAATGCCCTGTGTAAAACCTTTTGAACGGATCAGTATAATATCCACAATCTACACGATATTGATATGTTTTCTTCTTAACGCCATACCTTGCATGGAAAGTATTATCCACAATTTCTGAGTTTTCCACAATTACATCTAAAGGCATCAATGAGTTAATTGCTCGTAACATATTTTCAGCCGGCATATTGCCCGGATAATCAAAATGAATAACCTGACCCTTTGCATGTACCCCTGCGTCAGTCCTACCAGACCCATATACTTCGACATGGATTCCTTTAGTCATCTTTGCCAAGGCACGTTCAATGACCCCTTGAACAGTTCTCATATCAGGTTGTCGTTGGAATCCATGAAATTTAGTACCGTCATAGGCAATGGTTAACTTGTATCTTATCATAAATTAATAACTCCGAATCATTAATAAAATTATTGTAATGAGAATCATCACAATAGCAGCAACTGTATCTCTTTTTTCCCACTTTAAAATACGATATTTACTTCGACCCTCACCATCTTTATAACCACGTGATTCCATGGCAATTGCCAGATCATAAGCAATCGAAAAACTACTAACAAATAAAGGAATTAGGATCGGTACAAAGGATTTAATACGCTTAATTAGTCCACCTTCACCAAAGTCAACACCACGTGCTCTTTGTGCATCCATAATTTTAGTTGTTTCATCGATCAACAAAGGCACAAAACGTAATGCAATCGACAACATTAAAGCTACTTGTGTTACTGGAAATTTAATAGCTTTCAGTGGTTTCAAAATGCTCTCGATTGAATCGGAAATCTCAATTGGAGTTGTGGTTAATGTTAATAACGTTGAAACAAATATGATCAAAACAAAACGGACAAAAATATATGCGGATATTATCATACCTTCCTTAGAAAGAGTCAATATTCCAAAACTCCATAAAGGATCATTGCTAGGTGTAAAAAACATTTGCAATAATACAGTAAATAATATCAACCAAAACATCGGTCGTAATCCTTTTAGAAAGAATCCCAAATTAATTTTAGATAAATACACAGCAAACAAAACAAACAAAAGCAAAAATCCATAAGATAGTACATTGTTTGCCAAAAATACAATTCCAATAAAATAGAATGTAATTAAAAATTTTCCACGAGGATCAAGTTTATATATCAACGAGTCTCCCGGTAAATATCTCCCAAGAATTAATTTATTCATTTAGTCACCCATTAATTTGTCGTTTTATTTCAGTAGATAACTCATTTAGAGTTATCGGTAATTTGTCAAAATGAAATTGTCCTTGCGCTAATTTTTGTGCAAAACTAGCACTCTGAGGTAATGTCAAAATATCGTCTGTTAATAACTTTTGATTATTAAATATTTCAGATGGTGTTCCCTCACTGATTTTTCTACCATCATGCATAACAATAACATTATCTGCGTAATCTGCTACATCATCCATATTGTGAGTTATCAATATAATAGTTTTACCTTGTTTTTGTAGATCCTTAAATAACTTCATTATTTCTTTTCGTCCAACTGGATCCAATCCAGCAGTGGGCTCATCTAAAATAATCGTTTCAGGATTACTTGCCAGCACCCCAGCAATTGCTACACGTCGCATTTGTCCACCAGATAGATCAAATGGAGATTGACTTAAGTATTTCTTATCCAAACCAACAAGTTCAATCATATCATGTGCAGCAACTTTTGCATCGGATTCTGACACTCCAAAATTCATCGGACCAAACATCACATCTTTTTCAACAGTATCCTCAAAGAGTTGGCTCTCTGGAAACTGGAATACCATGCCAACGTTCTTACGAAGTGATTTAAGATTCTTATTATTTGTTTTTGAATCAATAATCCTATCTCCAACAACGACAGAACCACTTGTTGGCTTCAATAGTGCATTAATATGGCGAACTAACGTGGATTTACCACTACCAGTTTTACCAATGATCGCAGTAAAATCATTATTTTTTATATCCACAGAAACATTGTCCAATCCCAGTGATGCTGATGGATTATTTGCTTCATATGCGTGTGTTACATTTTTGAAGATAATTTCCATATACTATTCACCAATTCCTCTTCATTTAGAAAGCCCTCAGGCAATTTAAAGTCAGTTCTTAATGATTGTGCCAGCTTACTAGAAAAAGGCTCCTCCAGCCCAAATTTGGTTAATTCAGAGCCAAGATCGTATATTACCTCGGGTAAACCGTCCTTCACAACTTTTCCATCATCAATTATAACAATTCGTTCTGATAATTGAGTCTCTTCTATATCATGAGTTATGGAAATAATAGTCATATCTTGTTCATCTCTTAGTCGTTTAACTAGATCTAATACAGTTTTTCTGCCTTTAGGATCAAGCATACTAGTTGATTCATCCATAATAATAATTTGAGGCTTAGTTGCCAGCACACCGGCAATTGCCACACGTTGTTTTTGACCACCGGATAACGATTGAGGATCACGCGTTTTATAGGGTAACATATCAACCATATCAAGTGCATGATTAACCTCTTCAACCATTTCTGGTCTAGGTACTCCTTGATTCTCAAGTCCAAAAGCTACATCGTCTTCAACTGTGGCTCCAACAAATTGATGATCAGGATTTTGAAATATTATTCCAATTTTTTTACGAGCTTCCCAAATATTATCTTCATTAATAATTTGACCATCAATTTCAATAGTTCCAGAATCCGCTTCTATCAAACCGTCGATTAATTTTGTTAATGTCGATTTACCACTACCATTTTTCCCGACAATTGATAACCATTCATTAGATTTAACATCCAGTGATAGATGATCAATTGCTGGAGAGCCTGATTCAGGGTATGTATACGTTATGTCTCTAATTGAAATAATGTTATCCATAATATCTCCTTGAAATGTACTAAGTACATCATAGCAAAAAAAATTGAGTAAAAAAAAATCATTCGATAAATTAGTGTTTCGTTTTACCGAAATCTCAGAGATAGACTTGGCTATTTGCATAACCATCATCTTAACACTCACTAATTTATCAGAATGACTGATTTTAATAAACTTATTATTAAACTAATTCAATAATAACCATTGGAGCTGCGTCGCCACGGCGAGGAACAGTCTTCAAGATGCGTGTGTATCCACCATTACGTTCTTTGTAACGAGGTGCAATATCACTAAACAACTTTTGAAGTGCTGATTGAACAACAACTGCATCGTCTTCTTCAGAAATGTTAGCAACTTCGTTTCTAACATATGAAGCAGCTTGACGGCGAGCATGAAGATCTCCGCGCTTACCAAGGGTAATCATCTTTTCAGTTGTACGGCTGATTTCCTTAGCACGAGTTTCAGTTGTAACAATACGTTCATTAATAATTAAATCAGTAGTTAAATCACGTAACATTGCTTTTCTTTGAGAACTTGTACGTCCTAATTTACGGTAGCCCATGTCTATACCTCCTGTTTGAATTTCAGACTATTAGTCTTCTTGTCTCAATGACAATCCAAGATCAGCTAGCTTTTCTTTAACTTCAACTAATGATTTACGTCCAAGATTACGAACTCTCATCATATCAGCTTCAGATTTTTCATTAAGCTCTTGCACAGTATTAATACCGGCACGCTTTAAACAATTGTATGAACGAACTGATAAGTCCAATTCCTCAATTGTCATTTCAAGCTTCTTCTCTTTTTGTGTTTCTTCTTTTTCGATCATCATATCGGCGCTCTTAGCTTCTTCTGTAAGATTAACAAAACTCTTTAAGTGCTCTGTTAAAATCTTGGCAGACAAACTAATAGCTTCTCGTGGTCCAATTGAACCATTCGTCCAAATATCTATTGTTAATTTGTCGAAGTCGTTTCTCTTACCCACACGAGTGTTTTCAACTTGATAGTTAACTTTATCTACTGGTGTAAAAATAGAGTCAACTGGTAAAACACCGATAGGTGTTTCATCTGTTTTATTTTGTTCTGCAGGAGTATATCCACGACCATTTTTAATTGTCATTTGCATGTGGAAGTGTCCACCCTCAGCAACAGTACAAATAAATTGTTCTGGATCGAGGATTTCCAAATCATCATCAGCTTTTATATCTTTGGCTGTAACAGTAGCGGGACCGACAATGTCGATTTCAGCTTTTAAGCTGTCTTCAGCATAAGATTTAAGGTTTAAGTCTTTAACATTAAGCACAATTTGTGTAACATCTTCGACTACACCATCAATAGCTGAGAATTCATGCAATACACCATCTATTTGAATATCAGATACCGCTGTTCCAGGTAATGATGCCAATAGAACTCTACGTAAAGAGTTTCCTAAGGTTGTACCATAGCCTCTTTCCAACGGTTCGATAATATACTTGCCGTAATCATTGCTTTCTTCAACTGCAGTGATAGTTGGCTTTTCAAATTCGATCATTCGGTTAGTTCCCCTTTCAAAACGAAATGTGTGTAGCTTAGTTCATATGGGTATAAAACCATTCTATACACGACGACGCTTTGGAGGACGTGAACCATTATGAGGAACTGGAGTAACGTCACGAATTGCTGTAATTTCCAAACCAGTAGCTTGTAATGAACGAATTGCAGCTTCACGACCTGAACCAGGACCCTTAACAGCTACTTCAACAGTTTTCATACCATGTTCCATTGATTCTTTTGCAGCAGCTTCACCAGCCATTTGTGCAGCAAATGGTGTTGATTTACGACTACCCTTGAATCCTAGTGCACCAGCTGATGACCATGAAACGGCATTACCGTTGACATCAGTAATCATAACTAGTGTATTGTTGAATGTGGAGTGGATATGTGCAACACCAGATTCAATATGCTTCTTAGTACGGCGCTTACGACCTTTACTTTGTGCCATGAATTAACCTCCTATCTGTTAATTACTTCTTCTTACCCGCGATAGATACTTTCTTACCCTTACGAGTTCTTGCATTGTTCTTTGTGTTTTGTCCTCTAACTGGCAAACCACGACGATGTCTCATACCACGGTATGAACCAATTTCTTGTAGTCTCTTAATGTCCATGCTTACTGAACGACGTAAGTCACCTTCGACACGAATGTTGTCAACTTCTCCACGAATCTTTTCTTCTTGATCAGGAGTTAAGTCTCTTGTTCGAATGTCTTCTGACACGCCGGCATCTTTAAGCACTTTTTGGGCTGTTGTATTACCAATACCAAAAATGTATGTTAAGGCAATAACGATTCTCTTATCACGAGGTAAATCTACACCTGCTATACGAGCCATTAATTGCACCTCCTATATTTTTATTATCCTTGTCTTTGTTTGTGCTTTGGATCTGCAGAGCAAATAACCATAACGCGACCGCGTCTTTTAATTACTTTACAGTGTTCGCACATAGGTTTAACGGATGGTCTTACTTTCATGTTGGAACCTCCATTCCATTAAAATCATATTATCTATATCTATATGTAATTCTTCCCTTGGTTAAATCATAAGGGGATAATTCCACGGTAACTTTATCACCGGGTAAAATTCTAATGTAGTGCATACGGATTTTACCTGAGACATGAGCCAACACAGTTGCCCCATTTTCAAGCTTTACCTTAAACATCGCATTAGGCAATGTTTCTGAAATTGTACCTTCTACTTCAATGACATCTTCTTTTGCCAAAGATATTAACCTCCATCGGGATGAAATTCATTTGCATATACCGCAAGATTATACAATAATCTCGCAATCATGTAAACAAATAAAAGTAAAAAGTCTTACAGACTTTGTAAAACTTTCTTTACTTCTTTATAAACTTCATCTATTTCTTGTTCACCATTGACTTTATGTAACAAGTTTAACTTGTCATAAAAATCTATTAATGGTGTATTCATTTCAATATTAACTTTTAATCTGTTCTTAACTGTTTCTGGCTTGTCATCCTCACGCTGGAAGAAGTCATGTCCGCCACAGACGTCACATGTTCCTTCAACCTTTGTTGGATTGTAAATTTTATGATAAGTTGCTCCACATTTTGAACAAATATATCTTCCAGATAAACGATCAACTAATGCTTCAGGCTTTACGTCTATATAGATGACAGCATCTATAGGTTTGCTTACATTCTTTGCAATTGTCTGTAAAGCATTTGCCTGTTCAAGAGTTCTCGGAAATCCATCAAGCATATATCCGTTCTTTTGAACATCATCTTTAGCTAAACGTTCTTCAACGATAGCTTCAGTGACGTCGTCAGGAACCAACGCACCTTTATCCATAAAACTCTTGGCTTTAAGACCAACTTCAGTTTTATCGGACATGGCTTGTCTGAACATATCTCCAGTAGAAATATGTTCAACTTTAAAATCTTCAACAATCTTTTCAGCTTGAGTACCCTTACCAGCACCAGGTAACCCCATCAATACAATATTCATTGTCACATCTCCAATTATCTAATAAACCCAACGTATTCACGTTTCATTAAAAGACCTCTTAATTGTCGATCCATCTCTAGAGCAACACCAACGATAATCAATAAACTCGTACCACCTAATCCGATGGATTGAGGTAAATTGAATAAGTTAGCTGCCAATAATGGAAGCAATGAAACAAGTCCTAAGAATACTGAACCAACCGTTGAAAGTCTCATAAGGACACCTGACATGAACTTGATAGTTTCATTACCAGGCCATACACCAGGGATATAAGCACCCTGTTTCTGTAAGTTTTCAGCAAGCTTCTCAGGATTTACTTGAACAAATGCATAGAAGAATGTAAATAACACAATCAACAATGTATATAGTAATGATCCTGTTGTCGTTTGCATACTAAATATTTCAGTTAATACCTTGTACCATGCATCTTCACTATGATTTGCTTGAAAAGCCATCAAAATAGTTTGTGGCGTAACAATAAATGAACTAGCAAAGATAACTGGAATAACTCCAGCAACGTTAACTTTTAGTGGTAGGAAACTTTCGCTACCACTTCCAGCTGCACGTCTTGTATATTGTATTGGAATCCTTCTATTTGCCTGTTGAACGTAAGTTACGAACAAGACGACAACTAGAATTGCAATGGCCAATCCAACCATAAATCCAATATTTTTTGCGAGGTCCGCAGAATCAGCACTAATGATATTGTCACGGTAAATTTGGTAAATCCCATTTGGGAATCTAGCAATAATACCAGCAAAGATAATCACTGACACACCATTACCCAGACCTTTATCAGTAATCTGTTCACCAATCCATGTAAGAAGCATTGTACCACCGGTTAAAATAATACCGATTGTAACAAACGCTCTAACGTTTGGTGACTTAACAAGTCCCAAACCACTTAATTGGTTAAATCCAGCAGTGATACCGATTGATTGAACAAAACCTAAAACAATCGTCAAATATCTCGTTACTTGATTTAGTTTTCTACGACCAACCTCACCTTGTTTACTCCATTCAACGAACTTAGGCACGATGTCCATCTGTAACAGTTGAACAACGATTTGAGCAGTAATGAATGGGGAAACTCCCATTGAGAAAATGGAATAATTTGAAAGACCACCACCAGTTACGGTATCCAATAGGGGAACTAACCCTGAGGAACTAACTTTGTCCATTGCGGCAGCATTAACACCAGGTACCGTAATTTGTGATCCTAAACGGTAAATAACAAGTAACATCAAGGTAAATAGGATCTTTTTACGAATCTCCTTTACCTTTAGAGCATCTCTGATAGTTCCAAGCATTAGATCACCTCTACAGTTCCACCAGCAGCTTCGATTGCTTTAGTAGCAGCGTCAGAGCTTTTAGCAACTTTTACAGTTAACTTAGCACTAACTTCACCATTTGCAAGTAATTTGACACCGTTATATTCTTTCTTAACGATTCCGGCTTCTTTTAATGTATTGATATTAACTTCAGCACCGTCATTGAACTTGCTTAGGTCTTTAAGGTTTACAATAGCGTATTCCTTGCGGTTGATATTGTAGAATCCACGTTTTGGCATACGACGGAACAATGGCATTTGTCCACCTTCGAAACCAATACGTGTTTTACCACCTGATCTAGCTAATTGACCTTTTTGTCCACGACCAGAAGTTTTACCTTGGCCACTTGAAGTACCACGACCAAGACGTTTTCTTGAATGTCTTGAACCAGCACTTGGTTTAAGTTCGTTTAGTTCCATTATTGCACCTCCTAATCTTTAAGAATTATTAATCTTTAACTTCTTCGACACTTACTAAGTGAGCGATTTTAATTACAGCACCGCGAATAGCAGGATCATCCGGCTTAACAACAGAACTATTAACTCTTCCGAGTCCAAGTTCTTTAACAATTGTACGTTGAGCAGGAAGGCGGTGAGCTGCACTTCTAATAAGAGTAATCTTAAGTTTAGCCATTATTACACACCTTTCTTCTAGTTAAGCAAGTTTTGAGCTGAAATTCCGCGCATTTCTGCGACACTTTCAGCAGTCTTAATTTGTTTTAGACCTTCGATTGTAGCACGAATTACGTTAATTGGTGTATTTCTACCAAGTGACTTACTTGTGATATCACCAACACCGGCTAATTCAAGAACGGCACGAACAGAACCACCAGCGGCGATTCCAGAACCTTCAACAGCAGGCTTTAACATAATTTTACCGGCACCGAATCTGCCGATTACTTCATGAGGAATTGTTGAACCAACCATAGGAACATTGATTAGATTCTTCTTGGCATCCTCAACAGCCTTACGAATAGCTTCGGGAACTTCTTGAGCTTTACCTGTACCGAAACCGACGTGACCATTCTTGTCACCAACGATTACGATAGCAGCAAAACGTAGACGGCGTCCACCTTTAACAACCTTAGTAACACGGTTGATTGAGACAACGCGATCTTCTAGTTCGAATTGAGATGGATCGATATATGTCATAAATTTGGTTTCCTCCTTCTAGAATTTTAGCCCATTTTCACGAGCTGCTTCAGCAAGACTTTGTACACGACCATGATAGATATATCCACCACGATCAAATATAACATCACTTACTTTAGCTTCATTAGCTCTTTGTGCAACTAATGCACCAACAGCTGAAGCTTGTTCAACTTTTGAACCGTCTTTGACTTCTTTATCAAGAGTTGAGGCACTTGCTAGCGTTACACCCTTTACGTCATCAATCACTTGAGCGTAAATGTTTTTATTAGAACGGAATACATTTAAGCGTGGGCGCTCAGCAGTACCAGAGATTTTACCACGAACACGTTTTTGGCGCTTTTGACGTGCTTTGTTTTTATCTGGTTTTGAAATCACAATATTCACCTCATAGAATTATTAGTACTTAATAAGTACTTATTACTTACCAGTCTTACCTTCCTTACGACGTACATATTCGCCAACATAACGAATACCTTTACCCTTATATGGTTCTGGGGAACGTACGTCGCGAATCTCAGCAGCAAATTGACCGACTTTTTGCTTGCTAATACCAGAAACGTTAATTTCAGTATTTGAAGGAGATTCAATTTTAATACCTTTTGGTGCATCCATAACAACAGGATGTGAGTAACCAACTGAAAGTGTTAATACGTCACCTTTAACTTGTGCACGGTAACCAACACCTCTAAGTTCAAGTTTCTTTTCAAATCCTTCAGTAACACCAAGGATCATGTTGTTTAGATTGGCACGCATTGTACCATGAAGAGCTTTGTCGTTGTCATTTGAACGAGTAAACTTAGCTTCATTTCCTTCAAGAGTTAACTTGATTTTTGAATCAAAGTGTCTTGTTAATTCACCCTTAGGGCCCTTAACAGTAATGTCTTCATCTTTTTGTGTAACTGTAACACCAGCTGGTATTTCAATTACTTTATAACCGATACGACTCAAATTAGTGCACCTCCTTGTCTTTTAAAAATTTCTACCAGATATATGCAAGTACTTCTCCACCCACATGCTTTGCGCGAGCGTCTTTATCAGTAACTACACCGTCTGAAGTTGAAAGAATAGCGATACCTAATCCATTAAGAACCTTTGGTACGTTATCTGAGTCAACATAGCTACGTAGACCTGGTCTTGAAATACGTTTCAAGCCTGAAATTACGCGTTGTTGATCTTTTCCATATTTCAAGAAAATACGAAGTACACCTTGTTTATCATCATCGATAACTTCGTAATCTTTGATAAATCCTTCATTCTTCAAAATCTCTGTCATACTCTTCTTAATGTTAGAAGCAGGTACTTCTAGAGATTCATGTTTAACCATATTTGCGTTACGGATACGTGTTAGGTAATCCGCGATGGGATCTGTCATGACCATTTAATTTACCTCCTTTTTAGAATTAATTCTACCAACTAGCTTTTCTCATGCCAGGAATTTGACCTTTATGTGCCAAATCGCGAAGGCAAATACGGCAAAGCTTAAATTTACGATATACAGAATGTGGACGACCACAACGTTCGCAACGTGTATATGCTTGTGATGAGAACTTAGCAGGTCTATGATTACGTACAATTTGAGATGTCTTAGCCAATGAATTTGACCTCCTTTATTATTTTGTGAATGGCATTCCGATTTGTGTTAACAATTCACGTGATTCTTCGTCTGTGTTAGCTGTTGTAACAATAACGATATCCAATCCACGAATCTTATTAACCTTATCATAGTCAATTTCTGGGAAAACCAATTGTTCCTTAATACCTAATGTGTAGTTACCACGACCATCAAATGAACGTGTACCAACACCACGGAAATCACGAACACGAGGCAATGCAATGTTGATTAGCTTGTCAAGGAAGTCATACATACGGTCACCACGAAGTGTAACCTTAGCACCGATTGACATACCTTCACGAAGTCTGAAACCAGCGATTGATTTCTTAGCTTTTGTGATTAAAGGTTTTTGACCAGCAATTAGGCCTAATTCTTCAACTGCTTCATCAAGATTCTTTGAGTTAGCAATTGCGTCACCAACACCCATGTTCAAAACAATCTTATCGATCTTAGGTGTTTGCATAACTGATGTGTAATTGAATTTTTCCATCAATGATGGTGTAATTTCTTTTACATACATTTCTTTTAATGCATTAGTAGCCATTTAGTTTTCTCCTTTCTTATTTATCTTCTTTGTCAGTTGATTTACTTACAACTTTAACGTTAGTTGCGCTAATAGGTTTCTCAACGTCAACGATTCCGCCTTGGGGTTGTGTATTACTTGGCTTAGAGTGTTTCTTTACGACGTTTACGCCTTCGACGATAACTTTGTTGGCTGAAGGGATAGCTTGTTTAACTACGCCTTCTTTGCCTTTGCTATCACCAGAAATAATTTTAACGTTGTCTCCAGTTTTTACAAACACTATTCAGCACCTCCTGAATTTGATTGATCTTTTTATAGCACTTCTGGTGCTAATGAGACGATCTTCATAAAATCGTTATCACGTAGTTCACGAGCAACGGGTCCGAAGATACGAGTTCCTCTAGGTGTCTTGTCAGCGTTAATAATAACCGCAGCGTTCTCATCAAATCTGATGTAAGAACCATCTGTACGGTGAGCACCGGACACTGTTCTTACGATAACAGCCTTAACAACGTCACCTTTTTTAACAACGCCACCTGGTGTTGCTTGTTTGACAGTAGCAACAATAACGTCTCCGATATTAGCTGTCTTACGGTTTGAACCACCAAGAACTTTAATAGTTAGAATTTCACGAGCTCCAGAATTATCTGCAACTTTTAGACGACTTTCTTGTTGAATCACTTCTTGGTCCTCCTCTCATCAGTAATTGTTTCTAGATAATAACTGCTTTTTCGACGATTTCTAATAAACGGAAGCGCTTTGTCTTTGACAAAGGTCGAGTTTCCATGATACGTACAACATCGCCAGTCTTTGCTTCGTTCTTTTCATCTTGAACGTAGTACTTCTTTGAATACTTAACACGCTTCTTGTATACAGGGTGGTTCTTGTATGTTTCAACAACAACTACGATAGTTTTGTCCATCTTGTCTGATACAACGCGGCCTTGATATACTTTACGGCTGTTACGGCTTTCTTGTTTTTCGCTCAACTTGAGATCTCCCTTCCTTTTATTAGTTTTCGTTATTCTTTTGACTTTGAACCGTTCTTAATCTTGCAATGTTTTTTCTAACAGCCTTTAAACGGGCTGTGTTTTCCAATTGGCCAGTGGCCTGTTGGAAACGCAAGTTGAACAATTCTTCTTTATATTCGTTAACTTTATCTTGCAATTGAGCAGCAGTTAGCTCTTTGATTTCACTAGCCTTCATCAGCGCCACCTACTTCCTCACGTTTTACGAACTTAGTTCTAACTGGTAATTTGTGAGATGCAAGTCTCAATGCTTCGCGGGCTACCTCTTCAGGAACGCCACCGATTTCGAATAAGACTTTTTCACGCTTTACAGGAGCTACCCAACCAGCAGGTGCACCTTTACCATTACCCATACGAACTCCGACACCTTTTGCAGTGTATGATTTATGAGGGAAGATTTTAATCCAAACCTTACCACCACGCTTCATGTAACGAGTCATAGCAACACGGGCTGCTTCAATTTGTCTATTTGAGATCCAACTTGAGTCAAGTGACTTCAAACCGTAATCACCAAAATCAACATTCTTACCACCCTTAGCTTCTCCGCGCATCTTGCCACGGAATTCACGACGGTGTTTTACACGTTTTGGTACTAGCATAGATTATTCTCCTTTCCCTTCAGTTTTTTCTTGATTATGACGCTTTTCAGGAAGAATTTCACCACGGTAAATCCAAGTCTTAACACCTAAATTACCATATTGTGTGGCTGCTTCTACCCATGCATAATCAATATCTGCACGCAATGTGTGTAGAGGAACAGTTCCCTCTGTATGCCATTCTCTACGAGCCATATCGGCACCGTTTAAACGACCAGAGATTTGAACTTTGATACCCTTTGCACCTGCACGTCTTGAACGTTGAACGGCTTGTCTTTGTGCACGTCTAAATGCAATACGAGCCTCTAGTTGACGAGCAATGTTCTCACCAACAAGTTTTGCATCCAAATCAGGTTTCTTGATTTCAATAATATTAATATGAATGTTTCTGTTAACTAATTTGTTTAGTTGGTTACGTAATTTTTCAACTTCAGATCCACCTTTACCAATGACCATACCAGGTTTAGCTGTATGAATTGAAACGGTAA
This sequence comes from Companilactobacillus allii, assembly GCF_001971585.1. Lineage (NCBI taxonomy): Bacteria > Bacillati > Bacillota > Bacilli > Lactobacillales > Lactobacillaceae > Companilactobacillus > Companilactobacillus allii. The sequence continues at coordinate 147,719 of NZ_CP019323.1, forward strand.
CGTTCTTTGCAGTACGTTCGATTTCGATTCTTGATACGGAAGCATTTGATAGTTTGTCTTCAATATACTTACGAATCTTAAGGTCTTCATGTAAAAATGTTGAAAAGTCTTTTTCTGCATACCATTTGGCATCCCAGTCTCGGATAACACCAACACGGAATCCGACTGGATTAATCTTTTGACCCACTCAAGTTACCTCCAATACTAATCTTTTAAAATACTAGTCTTTTTCACTTACAACAACTGTAATGTGACTTGTTCTTTTGTTAATTGGTGATGCTGAACCCTTGGCTCTAGGACGAAAACGTTTTAGAGTTGGTCCTTCGTCTACGAATGCTTCGCTGACGAATAGGTTTTGTGCATCTAAATCAAAATTATGTTCTGCGTTTGCAACTGCTGACTTAAGAGCTTTGGCAATAATTGGAGAGCCTGCTCTTGGTGTGAATTGCAAAATTGCAAGTGCCTCAGCAGCGTTCTTGCCTCTTATTAAATCAATAACAAGGCGAGCTTTGCGAGGTGCAATACGAACATTCTTCACTCTGGCTGTTGCAGATGTAATTTCTTGTTCTGCCATCTTTTAAGTCTCCCTTCTTATTACTTAGCTACTGTTGTTTTCTTATCATCAGTACCATGACCATGGAATGTACGAGTTGGTACGAATTCGCCCAACTTGTGTCCAACCATATCTTCTTGGATATAAACTGGAACATGCTTACGACCATCATGAACTGCGATTGTGTATCCTACGAAACTAGGAAAAATTGTTGAACGTCTTGACCATGTTTTGATAACTGACTTCTTGTCAGAATCTGCTTGAGCTGCAACTTTCTTTAAAAGATGTGCATCAGCGAATGGTCCCTTTTTTAAACTACGACTCATCTTATGTCCTCCTTATATTATTCTAACGAAATAATTACTTACCTTTTCTATGACGAACGATAAGCTTTTCAGATTTGGCATGTGATGAACGAGTCTTCTTACCCAAGGTCTTCTTACCCCATGGTGACATTGGTGATGGATGACCGATAGGTGCTTTACCTTCACCACCACCGTGTGGGTGATCGTTAGGGTTCATAACTGATCCACGAACTGTTGGTCTAATTCCTTGCCAACGTTTACGTCCAGCTTTACCAATCTTAATTAACTCATGTTGTTCATTACCAATGGCGCCAATACTTGCACGACATTTTGAAAGTACCATACGTACTTCACCTGAAGGCAAACGTAGTAATGAATACTTACCATCTCTACCTAGTAATTGAATTGAAGTACCGGCAGAACGTCCTAATTGACCACCTTTACCAGGTTTCATTTCTACGTTATGTAGAACTGTACCAACTGGGATGTTTTCCAATGGAAGTGCATTACCGGGTTTGATATCTGCATCAACACCTGATTCAACAACTTGTCCAACTTCAAGACCCTTAGGAGCTAAAATGTATGATTTAACACCATCTGAGTAGTGTAGCAATGCAATATTAGCTGTACGGTTAGGATCGTATTCAATAGACTTAACTGTAGCTTTTACACCGTCTTTTAATCGTTTAAAATCAATAATACGGTATTTTTGTTTGTGACCACCGCCACGGTGACGAACTGTAATATGACCGTATGAGTTACGACCGGCTGTATGGCTTTGTGATTCTAGAAGTGTCTTTTCAGGAGTAGTTTTTGTAATCTCTGAAAAGTCAGAACCAGTCATATTACGACGACCATTTGTGGTTGGCTTATATTTGATAATCGCCATTATTTGACCTCCTTATTTATTCTTCATCAAAAATCTTAATTTCATCTGAATCTTCTGTAAGAGTGATAATTGCCTTACGACGTTTTGCTGTTTTACCAACATATTGGCCTTGGCGCTTCTTCTTACCAGCAACATTCATGATGTTTACTTTTTTAACTTTAACACCGAAAACTTCTTCAATGGCTTGTCTTACAAGTACTTTGTTTGCAGTAACTGCAACATCAAAAGTATACTTCTTATCACTCATAGCATCCATTGAACTTTCAGTAACAACTGGGCGAATAATTACGTCTCTTGCGCTCATTATCCAAGCACCTCCTCAATCTTAGAAAGTGCTGCTTTTGTAACAACTAACTTCTTAGCGCTAATAACGTCAAGAACATTAACACCTTCTGGTGCAACAACAGTAACTTTATCAATGTTTCTTGCTGATAAAGCAACATTGTCATTACCATCTTCAACAACTACAAGGGCTTTGTCTGCACCTACTTTATTAAGTAGAAGAGCAAAGTTCTTTGTACTTGGTTTGTCATATGAAATTGAGTCAATAACGATTAGGTTACCTTCAGCAGCTTTTTGTGAAAGTACAGACTTCAATGCCAAACGGCCAACCTTCTTAGGAAGATGATATGAATATGATCTAGGTGTTGGGCCGAATACGACACCACCACCTACCCATTGAGGTGATCTGATAGAACCTTGACGAGCACGACCTGTACCCTTTTGACGCCATGGCTTCTTTCCACCACCACGAACTTCAGAGCGGTTTTTAACATCATGTGTTCCTTGTCTCAATGAGGCACGTTGCATGATAACTGCATCTGTGATCACGTTGTCGTTTGGTTCGATACCAAAAATTGAATCATTTACATCAACAGTACCGTTCTCAGCACCGCTATCTTTGTAAGCTGTGATTTTTGTCATAACTCATTTCCTCCTTCCTATTTTTGATTAGCTTTAATAGCTGTTTGAATTTTAACTAATGAGTTGTTTGCACCGGGTACATTACCCTTGATCATAATTGCATTACGATCTGCATCAACTTTAACAACAGTTAAGTTTTGTGTAGTAACACGGTTGTTACCCATGTTTCCGGGAAGCATCTTACCTTTAAATACTCGGTTAATGATGGCACCCATTGAACCTGCTACACGGTGATATCTAGAACCGTGAGTTTCAGGACCACGAGCTTGTCCAAATCTCTTAATGTTACCTTGCATTCCATGTCCCTTAGTCGTACCTGTGACATCGACAACATCACCTGAATTAAATGAATCTATTGAAACTTCTCCACCTAATTCATAATCTCCCATTTCAACATCACGAAATTCGCGAATGTAGTGTTTAGGAGTTGTGTTTGCCTTATCTGCATGACCTTTGGCTGGTTTGTTAGATAAAACTTCACGTCTATCTTCAAAACCTAGTTGAACGGCCTCATAACCGTCAGTTTCAACTGTTTTAACTTGCATAACAACATTTGGTGTTGCTTCTACAACTGTTACGGGAACTAGTTCACCGTTGTCAGTAAAAACTTGAGTCATTCCGACTTTTTTACCAAGAATTCCTTTTCTGGCCATGTTTGCACCTCCAATAATTTATTTTTAATAATTATAATTTAATTTCGATATCTACACCAGATGGTAGATCTAACTTCATTAATGAATCAACTGTCTTAGGTGATGGATTAACGATGTCTATAAGTCTTTTATGTGTACGCATTTCGAATTGCTCTCTAGAATCCTTATGCTTATGTGGTGAACTCAACACTGTGTATAGTGAACGTTCTGTGGGCAATGGAATTGGACCTGAAATCTTTGCACCAGTTCTTTTTGCTGTCTCCACAATTTTGTCAGCTGATTGATCTAGAATACGATGTTCATAAGCCTTCAAACGAATGCGAATCTTTTGACTTGCCATGGGGTTACCTCCTTTTTGTCTCTTTCAAGATGACCGGCTCCGTGAAAATATCCAACAGCCCTGCCGTGGCAAAGCGGCCGGGTGTGTCGCAACCTCTCACTTCTAAACCGTCGATATTATTTTAAATACCTCTAAGCACATACTTCTCCTGGAAATAAGCACTCTTATGATAATACACGCATAACTATAATATTTCAAGAGTTTTCATGTTTTTTTTGAAATTGAAAGTGCCTTTTCTTCTATAGATAGAAACATGCTTTATTATAACAAAAAAAGCAAATCCATATGGATTTGCTTTCATTTTATTAACATTAATTATTCAGCGTCTCCGCCATTTTTCTTAATGATTTCAGCTTGAATTGACTTAGGAACCTTTTCATAATGGTCAAATACCATTGTAAATGTACCACGGCCTTGTGTAGCTGAACGAAGTGTTGTTGCATAACCGAACATTTCTGCAAGTGGAACGAATGAGTTGATAAGTTGTGCATTACCACGAGCTTCCATACCTTCAACACGTCCACGACGAGCAGTAACTTGTCCCATAACATCACCTAAGTAGCTTTCTGGTGTAACAATTTCAACCTTCATAATAGGTTCAAGAATTACAGCACCAGCTGACTTAGAAGCATTACGTAGAGACATTGAAGCAGCAATCTTGAAGGCTGCTTCAGATGAATCGACTTCGTGATATGATCCATCATATAACTTAGCCTTAACATCAATTAATGGATATCCGGCAAGAACACCATTTTCCATTGATTCTTTCAAACCTTGTTCAACTGAAGGAATGTATTCACGAGGAACAACACCACCGACGATGGCATCTTCGAATTCGAAGCCTTTTCCTTCTTCGTTTGGTGAGAATTCAACCCAAACATCACCATATTGACCTTTACCACCAGATTGACGAACAAACTTACCTTGTGCACTTGTTGCCTTAGTGAATGTTTCACGATAAGCAACTTGTGGTTCACCAACCTTACATGCAACCTTGAACTCACGTTTCATACGGTCAACCATGATATCCAAGTGAAGTTCACCCATTCCGGCAATCAATGTTTCACCAGTTTCAGGATTTGTTTCAGCTTGGAAAGTTGGATCTTCTTCAGAAAGCTTTTGGATGGCAATATCCATCTTATCTCTATCTTCCTTTGAATCAGGTTCGATAGAAACTTGAATAACTGGTTCTGGAATATCCAATGATTCAAGAATCAATGGATCGTCAACATCTGTAAGTGAATCACCAGTTGTAGTATTCTTCAATCCGATAACAGCAGCGATATCACCTGAGAATACTTCTGGAATTTCCTTACGGTGGTTAGAATGCATTTGTAGCAAACGACCAACACGTTCACGCTTGTCTTTTGAGGCATTAAGAACGTATGAACCTGATTCCAATGTACCTCTATATACACGAATGTATGTTAGACGACCAACGAATGGATCAGTAGCAATCTTAAATGCTAAACCAGCAAATGGTTTGCTATCATCAGCCATAAGTTCAACTTGGCTATCATCTTTAGGATCTGTAGCGTTGTATGGACGGACCTCTAATGGTGATGGTAAGTAGTCAACAACGGCATCCATTAACATTTGAACACCCTTATTCTTGAAGGCAGAACCTGCAAGAACTGGGAAGAACTTCAAAGCAATAGTAGCCTTTCTAATTGCTGTACGTAATTCGTCATTAGTGATTTCAGTACCATCAAGATATTTCTCCATGATATCGTCATCAACATCAGCAACAGCTTCAACTAATTCAGCACGCTTTGCTTTAGCTTTTTCAAGATACTCGTCTGGAACATCAACTGTATCCCACTTTGTACCTAACTCATCTTCATCATAAAGATCAGCTTTCATTTCGATTAAATCAATAACACCTTCAAAGTTATCTTCAGCACCAATAGGCATTTGGATAGCATGAGCGTTAGCATCTAATCTTTCATGAAGTGTTTCAACTGAATAGTCAAAGTTAGCACCGATTTTGTCCATCTTGTTAACGAAAACAATACGAGGAACACTATAGTTTGTAGCTTGACGCCAAACGTTTTCGGTTTGTGGTTCAACACCTGATTGGGCATCTAGAACTGTAATAGAACCATCTAGAACACGTAATGAACGTTCAACTTCCATTGTGAAGTCAACGTGTCCTGGAGTATCAATAATATTGATACGGTTACCTTTCCATTCAGCTGTTGTAGCAGCTGATGTAATAGTAATACCACGTTCTTGTTCTTGGGCCATCCAGTCCATTTGTGAAGCACCATCATGTGTTTCACCAATTTTGTGAATCTTACCAGTATAGTACAAGATACGTTCTGTAGTTGTAGTTTTACCAGCATCAATGTGAGCCATAATACCAATATTACGAGTCTTTTCTAGTGGAAACTCACGTTTATTACCTTTAGCCATTAGATATTTTCTCCTCTCACCTTTTATTGATTACCAACGATAATGGGCAAATGCACGGTTAGCATCGGCCATCTTATGTGTATCTTCACGTTTCTTAACAGCTGCACCAGTGTTATTGGCTGCATCCATAATTTCATTTGCTAGACGTGCATCCATTGTATGTTCACCACGTAGACGAGCATAACTAACGATCCAACGAAGACCTAAAGTTGTACGACGGTCTGGACGTACTTCGATAGGGATTTGGTAGTTAGAACCACCGATACGACGAGCTTTAACTTCAAGAACTGGCATAACATTGTTCATGGCTTCTTCGAAGACATCCAATGGTTCGTTACCAGTCTTATCTTTAATAATATCAAATGCACGGTAGAGAATTGTTGAAGCAGTTCCTCTCTTACCATCGTACATCAAATGGTTGATCAAGCGTGTTACTAATTTTGAATTGTACATTGGGTCTGGCAAAACATCACGTTTTGGAGCGCTACCTTTACGCATATTAAATTCCTCCGTTATTACTTATTTCTATGTTTGTGATTAATTATTTCTTAGGCTTCTTAGCACCATATTTTGAACGGCTTTGCATACGTCCATCAACACCGGCAGTATCTAAAGCACCACGAACAACGTGATAACGAACACCAGGTAGATCTTTTACACGTCCACCACGGACAAGAACAACACTATGCTCTTGTAAGTTATGTCCAACACCTGGGATATATGCTGTGATTTCGATAAGGTTTGATAGTCTAACACGGGCATACTTACGTAGGGCTGAGTTAGGCTTCTTTGGTGTCATTGTTCCGACACGAGTTGCTACACCACGTTTTTGTGGTGCTGGATTCTTTGTAGCAACTTTCTTCATACTGTTGTAACCGTAGTTCAATGCAGGGGCATTTGATTTTGATCCTTGCGACTTACGGCCTTTGCGTACCAATTGATTAATTGTAGGCATTCAAGGTTCCTCCTAAAAAATTTAAGTACACACATCCAGGTGGTTCATATTTTTACAAAATAATAAACCACGTTAGTGGCGTACATTATGAGCTTATACTTAAACAAACTACTACTCTGCTAATAAAAGCACGTCTACTAGAATATCATCTTAAAAACTACATGTCAATGAGGTATTGAAGAAAAAGTGATTGAGAAATTCGTAATTTTAATTGAGGTGATAAAAATGACGTTCTTATTTTATATTTTAGTATTTGTTCTGTCTTCTAGTATAGTCTCATTTTTAACGGTTGTGGGATATGATTTTCCAAAAATTGAAATTATGCGCCGTTCAAAATGCAATAATTGCCAAAAGCAATTGAAATGGCTAGAGCTATTTCCCGTTATAGGATATTTATTTCTAAAAGGTAGATGTAGAAATTGCCATAAAAGAATAAGTTGGATATATCCTACTACAGAATTATTCGGTGCAATATTTGTGATTTTAGCAATTTATTTAGAGAAAAACATTTATTTATTCGCACCAATTTTTATAATGATCACCCTTTTGGCATTCATGGATTTTTATCATGGCTTCATTTATCCCATATTCTATTTACTAAGCATTCCATCCTTCATACTTTTTATAGTATTTCATCACAAAATATATCTTATTACTGGAATAATCACATATTTGATTTTGCTTTGTATGTATCGCTTCAGTAAGGGAATTGGCATGGGTGATATTGAAGTCTTAACAATACTAGCTTTATTTTTTGGATACACGAGTATTCTAAATATAATTTTACTGGCTTGTATAATGTGTATTCTTCATCACTTAATAAACAAAAAGAGATCATTTCGATTTATCCCATACATTACAATTGCTACAGGAATAATCTTCTTGATCTCTTAATTTAATCTTTCAAAATCTTTTGTAATTTAAGCCAATTCACCACTAGCTCCCACCACTTAGCGACATACTTGTTTATGTGTTCCTCATTTCCAGGTCTTTGAGTTACATATGTTCCTAGCGATAATCCATGTCGACCTGATTCAAATAAATGTAATTCAAAAGGAATATTCAATTCATTCAGTTTTTCAGAATACAAAAACGAATTGTTTACTGGTACGGTTTTATCGTCAACCGTTTGCCAGATAAATGTTGGTTTAGCATATTTAGTTAAATGTCTCTGTGATTGCCAAAAGAAAGTATCTCTACTTATGGCTAGGCGTTCTTTCACTGTTTGAGGGTATCCCGCAGACAGATCAATAACTGGATAACAAAGAATATTTGCGGCTGGCATTACTGACAAACTATCCGGATAAACTCGCTCTTTAGTCTCTGCATTAGTCATTATAGAATTAAAATCAGCTACTACGTGACCTCCAGCAGAAAATCCTATCAAGATGATCTTATTCAGATCAATATTATGTTTCTTCGCCTGTGACTTTAACCAATTCAAGGTTGTAGCTGTCTGTTGTAACGCCAAGGGATATACCTGTGTGTCATTTTCAATTAATTGATAGTGCAAAACGATCGCATGAAAACCTTCTGATGCAAATTTAAGTGCAATGGGTTGTGCTTCTCTGTCAGTTTGGAAAGTAAATCCACCGCCAGGAAATATAATTACTAATGGATGATTAACTTGTTTGTCAAAATCGGAAAACGGGTCAAGCCAATACGTATCTAAATCAAAGCTATTATCTTGATAGTTAAGTTTTATTTTTTCCATAATATTCCCCTCCACAGATGTTTACACATGTATGTTAACTCTACTAACTTCATTTTACCTTATTTTTCATAAAATAATCTAGTAGACATCTTGTATCTGATATTAATGCACAAAAAAAAGACCCTATAAAAGGGTCTTTTTTAATAAAAATCTAGTGTTTTTCTTCTTTAGCAGCATCGTTAGCTTTCATTTGAGCTTCGATATCTGAAATTGTATAAGCACCATTTAGAGAGTTATCTGCCATAGGGCCAGTTTTCTTAGGCTCCATGTGGCTGTACTTAGCCATACCAGTACCGGCAGGGATAAGTTTACCAATAATAACATTCTCTTTAAGTCCAAGAAGTGGATCATTCTTACCACGAATTGAAGCATCAGTAAGAACTCTTGTTGTTTCCTGGAAGGAAGCAGCTGACAAGAAACTGTTAGTTTCAAGAGATGCCTTAGTAATACCAAGCAATACTGGACGTCCCGTTGCAGGAATACCACCGTTAAACAATGTCTCACGGTTGTGATCTGTAAATTGAGAAATATCCATTAATTGACCTGGTAATACATCAGTATCACCTGGATCAAGAATTCTGATCTTACGTAACATTTGTCTGATCATAACCTCGAAATGCTTATCAGAAATATCAACACCTTGCATACGATAAACTTTTTGAATTTCTGCAAGTAGATAATTTTCTGTTGTTTGAACATTTGTAACTTTAACTAGTTCCTTAGGATCGATTGAACCTTGTGTTAACTTACCACCACGTGTTACATAGTCACCTTCGGCAACTGCGACACTTGATGTATAAGGAACACTATAAGATCTAGAATCAATATCACCCTCGACTGTAATTTCCTTAGTATGTTCTGCAGGGTTTTCGTCAATTGCTGTAATAGTACCATCAACCTCTGAAATAATTGCAAGACCTTTAGGGTTTCTAGCTTCAACGATTTCTTGAACACGAGGAAGTCCTTGTGTAATATCGTCACCACCAGCAACACCACCGGTATGGAAGTTACGCATAGTTAGTTGTGTACCTGGTTCACCGATTGATTGAGCAGCAACAGTACCAACTGCCTCACCAATTTCAACTTCTTCACCAGTAGCAAGGTTTCTACCATAACACTTCTTACATACACCGTGTTTTGTATCACATGTAAATGCTGAACGAATTGTAACTTCTTTAACACCAGCATCAACAATCTTTTGTGCCAAGTTTTCGTCCATAAGAACTCCACGCTTAGCAATAACTTCACCACTATTAGGATCTTTAACTGTCTTTTGTGTGTAACGTCCAACAAGTCTATCGTACAATGGTTCGATCATATCTGTACCTTCCATGATTGAACTTACAAGAAGTCCACGGTCAGTACCACAATCTTCTTCACGAACGATAACATCTTGAGCAACATCAACTAGACGACGAGTTAAGTAACCAGAGTTGGCTGTCTTCAAAGCAGTATCAGTCATACCTTTACGGGCACCGTGGGTTGACATGAACATTTCCAAAACTGAAAGTCCTTCACGGAAGTTAGAAATAACAGGAATTTCCATCATACCACCATTAGGGGCAGCCATAAGTCCACGCATACCTGCTAGTTGAGTAAAGTTTGAGATATTACCACGGGCACCAGAATCAGACATCATTGAGATAGGGTTGGTTGGATCAAATGAATCAATCAACAATTGTTGGATTTCATCTTTTGTATCGTTCCATACACTAATAACACGATCATGTCGTTCTTCGTCAGTGATTAGACCACGACGGAATTGCTTAGAAATTGAAGCAACTTGTTTGTGGGCCTTTTCAATGATCTCAGGTTTCTCAGTTAAATTAGGAACATCTGTAACACCAACTGTTAATCCAGAAATTGTACAAATTGTGTATCCTAATTCCTTCATATCATCAAGAAGTGATGATGTACGTTGAACTCGATATACCTTAAACACTTTAGCAATGATATCTGACATATAACCACTCTTGATTGGGTCTACAAGATCCATCTCATCAAGTCTAGCATTGATGTCTCCACCTTTACTCAAGAAGTATTTATCAGGAACACCATTTTCCAAGTTGTCATCAGTTGGTTCGTTCAAGTAAGGGAAATCTTCAGGAAGAATTTCGTTAAAGATAACCTTACCAACACTAGTCATAATGATTCTCTTACGTTGTTCATCAGTAAATGGCTTAGTTGGCATAGATGAAACCGCCAAACCAATTCTTGTATGGTAGTGAACATCACCATTAAGCAATGCTGTTTGAACTTCGTTAGCATCCTTAAAGATCTTACCTTCACCAGTCATATGTCTTGTTTCAATTGTTAAGTAGTAATTACCCAAAACAACATCCTGTGATGGTGTAACAATAGGCTTACCATCTTTAGGAGCAAGAATATGGTGAGCAGCAAGCATAAGCATACGTGCTTCGGCTTGAGCTTCGTCTGATAAAGGAACGTGGATAGCCATCTGATCACCATCAAAATCGGCATTGTAAGCTTCACAAGCTAATGGGTGAAGACGGATTGACTTACCATCAACCAATACAGGTTCAAAGGCTTGAATACCAAGTCTGTGAAGTGTAGGGGCACGGTTAAGTAATACTGGACGTTCCTTAATAACATCTTCTAGTACATCCCAGATGTCATCATCTTGACGATCGATTTTTCTTCTAGCATTTTTAACGTTAGAAGCAATCTCACGCTTAACTAATTCATGCATAACGAAAGGCTTGAATAATTCAAGAGCCATTTCACGAGGTAGTCCACATTGGTAAAACTTCAATGTAGGACCAACATCGATAACTGAACGTCCTGAATAATCAACACGTTTACCAAGTAAGTTTTGACGGAAACGTCCTTGCTTACCTTTAAGCATATGTGAAAGTGACTTCAATGGACGGTTACCTGGTCCTGTAACAGGACGGCCACGACGACCATTATCAACTAACGCATCAACGGCTTCTTGAAGCATTCTCTTTTCGTTTTGAACAATGATATTAGGAGCATGTAAATCTAACAATCTCTTCAAACGATTATTACGGTTGATTACACGACGATACAAGTCATTCAAATCAGAAGTTGCAAAACGGCCACCTTCTAGTTGAACCATTGGTCGTAAATCAGGTGGGATGACAGGAATTGCTTCCAGAACCATCCATTCTGGTTTATTACCTGACTTTTGGAAAGCACTAATAATATCCAAACGTCTAATTGCACGTGTACGTTTTTGACCTTGAGCAGTCTTCAAAGCTTCACGTAATTCTTTAACTTCACCTGGCATATCAACTTGAGCAAGAAGTTCTCTGATACCTTCTGCACCCATCTTAGCGACGAATTTATTACCAAATTCTTCACGTTTCTTACGATATTCAGATTCTGTTAGTAGTTGTTTCTTTTCTAGGTCTGTATCACCTGGATCAATAACAACATATGATGCAAAGTAAATTACTTCTTCAAGGTTTCTTGGAGTCATGTCCAATACAAGTCCCATACGTGATGGAATACCCTTGAAATACCAGATATGTGTAACTGGTGCAGCTAATTCGATATGAGCCATACGTTCACGACGAACTTTTGAACGAGTAACTTCAACACCACAACGGTCACAAACAATACCCTTATAACGGATACGTTTGTACTTACCACAGGCACATTCCCAGTCTTTAGTTGGTCCGAAAATTCTTTCGTCGAATAGGCCATCTTTTTCTGGTTTCAAAGTACGATAGTTGATTGTTTCAGGTTTCTTAACCTCTCCATAAGACCAGCTACGAATCTTGTCAGGAGATGCTAAACCAATTTGCATACTTTCAAATTTATTAACGTCTATCAAAAGGTTACCTCCCTAAATCTAAATTATGACTATTTCTCTGATTTAGTACTTGTTGATTCAGCTGATTGTTCTTCTTCAAGTTTCTTAGCTTCTTCTTCAGCACGTTTTTGTTCTTGTTGTTTAGCAAACTTAGATAGAGCGTCAATACTTACTGTATCTTCATCTTCGTCCATATCCCTAAGTTCGATTTCTTTGTTATGAGAATCAAGAACCTTCATATCAAGTCCTAAGGCTTGTAATTCTTTAACCAGAACACGGAATGATTCCGGAACCCCTGGCTTAGGAATACTTTCACCTTTGACGATTGCTTCGTATGTCTTAACACGACCAATAATATCATCAGACTTATATGTCAAGATTTCTTGTAATGTATATGCAGCACCATAAGCTTCAAGTGCCCAAACTTCCATTTCACCAAATCTCTGTCCACCAAATTGTGCTTTACCACCAAGTGGTTGTTGAGTAACTAGTGAGTATGGTCCGATTGAACGAGCATGTAACTTATCGTCAACCATGTGAGCTAGCTTCATGTAGTACATGACACCAACGGCAACACGGTTCTTGAATGGTTCACCAGTACGTCCATCATAAAGAATAGACTTACCATCTGAATCCATATCAGCTTCTTTAACAATATCCCATAATTCATCATCCTGAACACCATCGAATACAGGTGTTGCAACATGTATACCAAGTTTTCTAGCAGCCATACCCAAATGAAGATCTAGAACCTGTCCAATATTCATACGAGATGGAACACCCATTGGATTCAATAGAATATCAACTGGTGTACCGTCTGGCATATATGGCATATCTTCTTGAGGTACAACGATAGAAACAGTACCTTTGTTACCATGACGTCCGGCCATTTTATCACCCACTTGAATCTTACGTTTCTGAGCGATATAAACACGAACAAGCATGTTAACACCAGGATCTAATTCATCCCCAGCTTCACGAGTGAAGACTTTTACATCTTGGATAATACCACCACCACCATGTGGAACACGGAGTGAAGTATCACGGACTTCACGAGCTTTTTCACCGAAGATAGCATGCAATAGTCTCTCTTCAGCTGATAATTCAGTAACACCCTTAGGTGTTACTTTACCAACTAGAATATCTCCATCACGTACTTCGGCACCAATACGGATAATACCAAACTCGTCAAGATCCTTAAGGGATTCTTCACCAACGTTAGGAATCTCTCTAGTGATCTCCTCAGGTCCAAGTTTTGTATCACGAGCATCTGACTCATACTCTTCAATATGAATTGAAGTATATGCATCTTCACGTACAAGCTTCTCTGAAAGCACAATGGCATCCTCGTAGTTGTACATGTTCCATGTCATAAAGGCAATAAGTGGGTTTTGTCCAAGAGCTAACTCGCCACTTTCCATAGCGGGACCATCAGCAATGATGTCTCCTGCTTTGACTTCTTCACCTTTTCTGGCAATAGGTCTTTGGTTGTAACTCTTACCATTATTTGAACGACGGAATTTAGTAACTTTATATTCGTCAGTTGTGCCATCATCATCACGTTTGATAGTGATCTTTTTAGCATCAACATATTCAATAGTACCAGCATGTTTAGCAAGTAAAGCGGCACCAGAATCATGACCGGCAATATATTCCATACTTGTACCAACTAGTGGTGCATGTGGATTAACTAAAGGAACAGCTTGACGTTGCATGTTAGCACCCATCAAGGCACGGTTAGAATCATCGTTTTCCAAGAAAGGAATACATGCAGTAGCAACTGAAACAACTTGCTTAGGTGAAACATCCATGTAATCGACTTTTTCAGGTGTTGTTTCGATGTTGTCTTCCTTATGACGTGCCAAAATGGCGTTGTCAACAAATGAACCATCATCGTTTAATAAAGTATTAGCCTGAGCCACGATATAGTTATCTTCTTCGTCGGCTGTTAAATAATCGATCTTATCTGTAACTTTATGTGTATCCCATGAAACACGACGATATGGTGTTTCGATGAAACCATACTTGTTAATAATGGCATAACTGGCCAAGTTATTAATAAGTCCAATATTAGGACCTTCGGGAGTTTCAATAGGACACATACGACCATAGTGAGTATAGTGAACATCACGAACTTCATATCCGGCACGATCACGAGTCAAACCACCAGGTCCAAGAGCTGATAGACGACGCTTGTGTTCCAACTCACCAAGTGGATTAGTCTGATCCATGAACTGTGACAATTGTGATGAACCAAAGAATTCCTTGATTGAAGCTACAACTGGTCTAATGTTAATCAATTGTTGAGGTGTAACAGTAGCTGAGTCTTGAATTGACATTCTTTCACGTACAACACGTTCCATACGTGATAAACCGATACGGAATTGGTTTTGAAGTAATTCACCGACTGATCTGATACGACGGTTACCCAAGTGATCAATATCATCAGTTGATCCAACGCCTTCTTTAAGGTTCAAGAAGTAATTGATTCCAGCTAATATATCAGCAGGTGTGATAACACGAAGTTTCTCATCAATATGACCGTTACCGATAATATTAACAACTTTTTCATTGTCAGCTTCTGAGTAAATCTTGATGATTTGTACTGTTACAGGATCTGTCAAAACACCCTCATCAGAAGGTTGAAGTGTAACAGTCTTAAAGTCATCGCGATCAAGATATGGGCTAAGTTTACTCATAGCATCACGATCTAAAAGAGTGTCTTTAGCTAAAACAACTTCACCTGTATCAGGGTCAGCTAATGTTTCAGCCAAAGTCATATTTAATAATCTTGTCTTGATGTTAAGTTTCTTATTGACCTTATAACGACCAACAGAAGCCATGTCATATCTACGTGGGTCAAAAAATCTAGCATAAAGTAATGAACGAGAACTATCCGCAGTCTTGGGTTCACCAGGACGGAGTCGTTCGTAAATATCCTTCAAGGCTTCTTCAACACGTGAATCACTTGTATCTTTATGAACATCTTTTTCCATAGTAAGATTCAAAGTGTCATTTTCACCAAAGATATCAAGAATTTCAGAATCTTCACCAAAACCTAATGATCTGATCAATTCAGAAATAGGTAATTTTCTAGTTCTATCTATTCTTACGTATCCAAGACCCTTAGCATCTGTTTCGTATTCCAGCCAAGCACCACGGTTAGGAATAACTGTTGTACCGTAGTTTACACGACCATTTTTATCAGTATCTTGATTGTAATAAATACCAGGTGAACGTACCAATTGTGAAACAATAACACGTTCGGCACCATTAATAATGAAAGTACCTTGCTCTGTCATAATTGGGAAATCACCGAAGAAAACATCTTGAGTCTTGATTTCACCAGTTTCATGGTTAGTCAATTTCAAAGTGACATGCAATGGTGCTGAATAGTTAGCATCATGTTGTCTTGCTTCTTCAACAGTATATTTAGGTTCTAATAATTTGTAGTCAACATATTCCAAGGAAAGATTTCCAGCGAAATCATCAATAGGCATAATATCATCAAACATGTCTTTTAGACCTTCATCTAAAAACCAATTGTATGAGTTTGTTTGAATGTCTATTAAATTTGGCAGTGGAAGTACTTCCTTGATCTTTGCATAACTACGACGAACACGATGTGCACCATAATTAACGTTATGATAAGTCAAATTTTTCACCTCAATATATAATTTGTTCAAAAAATAAGTTTGCCGCAAATGTTACAATTGTGTTACAAATTGCAAGAAAGCGGTTTAAATACCGGTTTTTAGGCAAAAAAAAACCAAAAATAGAACTGAATCTATTTTCGATCTCTTCTATTACGGTATCACCACGGACAATAGATCGCGGCTTACGTTTTGAACTTTAAATCTCATAAAAAGATAATACTCGGAATACTTACAGTTGTCAATAGTCAAGCACTTTTTAATGAGCTAATGACTTACCAGTCTTCTTATCATTTGTCTCAGCCACATTAATAGCTAACTTACCTTGCTTAGAGCCAACCTTGATCGTATCCCCTTCACCGACTTTATTCATCAGCAATAATTCACTTACTGGATCTTCAATCTCACGTTGAATTGTTCTTCTCATTGGACGAGCACCATATTCTGGATTGTATCCGTCCTTCACCAAATCACTGTATGCAGATGGTGAAATAACAAGTTCAATTTTTCTTTCTTCAAGACGTTTTCTAAGATTGTTACTCATGATTTTAGCGATTGATTTAAGTTGATCTTTATCAAGAGCTTTAAAGACAATAGTTTCATCAACACGATTCAAGAATTCAGGTCTGAAGAACTTCTTCAACTCAGTATTAATACGTTCTTCCATTTCTTTATAATCATCATGAATATCCTTTGCACCAAATCCAACTGACTTATCATCTTGCAAGGCACGAGCACCTAAGTTAGAAGTCATAATGATAATTGTATTTCTAAAGTCTACCTTACGTCCCTTGGCATCTGTCAAAATACCATCATCTAAAACTTGTAATAATAAGTTAAAGACATCTGGGTGAGCCTTTTCAACTTCATCAAGTAGGATCACTGAATATGGCTCATTTTTAACCTTCTCAGTTAATTGGCCACCTTCATCAAATCCGACATATCCAGGAGCTGAACCAATCAACTTGGAGGTACTATATTGCTCCATGTATTCTGACATATCAACACGAATCAGATTATCTTCTGAACCAAACATTACTTCTGCTATTGATTTAGCAAGTTCAGTCTTACCAACACCAGTTGGTCCAAGGAACATAAATGAACCAATAGGACGATCTGGATCTTTCATACCACTTCTAGCACGACGAATGGCACGTGACACGGCACTAATTGCATCGTTTTGTCCAATAACTCTCTTATGCAACTCTTTTTCAAGGTTTAGTAAACGTTCACTTTCTTTTCTAGTGATTTGTTTAACCGGAACACCAGTCCATTCAGCGATGATCTCGGCAATATCATCAACCTTAACAACTGGCTTTTTCAAACGTCCACTTTCTTGGTCTTCTTTGATCTTAGTGATCTTCTCTTGGACATCTTGTTCATGCTCACGAATCAAGGCAGCCTTTTCAAAATCTTGATCCAAGATGGCATTGTTCTTATCATTGATCAATTGCATAGATTCGTCAGTTAACTTCTCTAATTCATTGTTCTTTGACACGTTATGAATACGGACTTTGGCAGAAGCCTCATCCATCAAGTCGATTGCCTTATCAGGTAAGAATCGATTTGTTAAATAACGTGATGATAATTTAACTGCGGCTTGAATTGCCTCATCAGAAATTGTTAAACCATGATGTTGCTCATATCTAGGACGTAATCCTTCAAGAATCTTAACTGATTCCTCTTCACTAGGTTCTTCAATATGAACTTGAGCAAAACGACGCTCCAATGCAGTATCTTTTTCGATGTACTTTTGATACTCATTCAAAGTAGTAGCACCGATCAATTGCAACTCACCACGGGCAAGTGCTGGTTTCAAAATGTTAGAAGCATCAATAGCTCCCTCTGCACCACCTGCACCAATCAATGTGTGTAACTCATCGATAAATAAGATGACATGTTTGTCTTTATAAATTTCTTCAATAATCTTCTTTAGTCTATCTTCAAACTCACCACGATACTTAGTACCGGCAACAAGAGATCCCATATCAAGCATCATGATACGTTTGTTTTGCATATCAAGCGGCACATCTTTTTTTACGATAGCATTGGCTAATCCTTCAGCAATTGCAGTTTTACCAACACCCGGTTCACCAACGAGGACAGGATTGTTCTTTGTTCTACGACTTAGAATTTGAATAGTACGTTCAACTTCTTTTTCACGACCAATCACTGGATCTATTTGGTTCTCAGCTGCAATCTTTGTTAAATCACGTGCTAGCGAGTCAAGAGTTGGTGTTCCAGCCACTTCTTTTTTCTTTTGGTTCATTCCCATACCACGTCTAGTAGTCTTGTTAGACATGCCCATTTTATTTAGCAATAGACTTTTTGTCTTTGTCAGACTCAATCCGAGATTGGACAAAATACGGTTAGCTAGGTTATCAGCGTCATCCAAAATAGCAAGTAAGATATGTTCAGTACCTATACGACTTGTATTATATTGATTTGAAATTTCCTCTGAACTAGCAAGAATTGTTTGTCCTTTAGGAGAATATGGAAGATAGATTCCCTTAGCGGTATTAGATGAGACATCACCATAGCCAGTAAGATGTTCAATTTCTTCTGAAACATCTTTATCACTAACAGCCAAGTCTCGTAAAGTAATACCGGCAATGCCATCATTCTCCATTGTTAGACCTAATAAAATATGCTCTGTACCAACAGCATTATGATGAAATGTTTTAGCTTGATCTTGGGCTAAAACAAGTGCGTTTTTAGCGCTTTCGGTAAATACTTTGTCCATGATAACTACCTCGACTTATGAATTCTTTAGTGTAGAAAGTATAATTCTACTATACAAAATTGCAAGTGATTAAACTTATAGCAACATAATCACTAATTCCACAAAAAAGTTTGATATTTATATTAACACGATTATAAATTAAAATATAACAAAATCACTTATTAATTAATCCTAGTGGTTTCTTATTACTATTATTACACATTTTCCACGATCTCATTAATAATATGGCGCAACTAAAAGAGTTCATCAATTCCAACTGAATTGATGAACTCTTTAATTGCTTTGGATCGGGAAAACAAGATTCGAACTTGCGACCCCCGCGTCCCGAACGCGATGCTCTGCCAAGCTGAGCTACTTCCCGATACATGATATTAATAATGAAGCGGAAGACGGGATTCGAACCCGCGACCCCCACCATGGCAAGGTGATGTTCTACCACTGAACTACTTCCGCATAAATGCCGACTAGAGGATTCGAACCTCCGACCCCCTGTTTACAAGACAGATGCTCTGCCAACTGAGCTAAGTCGGCATCAAGTAAACACTTATGATAAATCTGATTCAATATCTTAAATATCGAAATACGGGTGAAAGGACTTGAACCTTCATGTCCATTGGACACTAGAACCTAAATCTAGCGCGTCTGCCAATTCCGCCACACCCGCAAAAGTGTGCTTTGATGCTTTTCCAATAAACTTACTTAAAAGTTTAATGGAGGATACAGGGATCGAACCTGTGACCTCCTGCTTGTAAGGCAGATGCTCTCCCAGCTGAGCTAATCCTCCATTGCTTTGTAACAAACAACTATATTATTATACCCAATCCAAATAAAAAAAGTCAACGAAAATTCGTTAACTTTTTTTATTTGTTTATAAATATATTTCAAAAAGCACATAGATATATAATTTTAACTCATTATTCTGGATTATCTGAGTTATCTTCTGGCTTCATAGTAGGGAATAAGACAACATCACGAATTGTTGGTGCATCAGTTAATAGCATAACTAAACGATCGATACCAATTCCCAATCCACCTGTTGGTGGCATACCGTATTCCAAGGCTTCTACATAATCATTGTCTATACCTTCAGCTTCGTCGTTTCCTTCATTTCTTTCAGCAACTTGAGCCTCAAATCTTTGGCGTTGATCAATAGGATCATTCAATTCAGTAAAGGCATTACCATATTCATGACCTAGAATATATACTTCAAAACGGTCAGTGAAACGTGGATCTTGCTTATTTTTCTTAGCTAGAGGTGAAACTTCAATTGGGTAACCATAAATGAATGTAGGTTCTTTAATTTCACTCTCAACGAATGTTTCAAAGAATTCACTAATGATATGACCAACTTGCCAATATTGTTCATAATGAACATTATTTTCATCAGCGAGCTTTTTAGCTTCATCAACTGTCATTTCTTGTTTAAAGTCTATTCCGGTCTTTTCCTTGATAGCATCAACCATTGAAATACGCTTGAATGGCTTACCAAGATCAACATCTTCACCTTGATAAGTGATTTGTGTTGTTCCAAGAGCCTTTTTAGCAGCATGTCTGAAGATACCTTCTGTTTCATCCATAACATCATTGAAGTCAAAGTATGCAGCATATGTTTCAAGAGAAGTGAACTCTGGACTATGTTGTGTATCTAGTCCTTCATTACGGAATACACGACCGATTTCGTAGACACGTTCAAATCCACCAACGATAAGTCTCTTCAATGGCAACTCAAGAGCAATTCGCAAGTACATATCTTCATCAAGTGCATTGTAGTGAGCGATAAATGGTTTGGCATTTGCACCACCAGCTTGTGCATTCAAAGTAGGTGTTTCAACTTCCATGAAATCTTCACCGTCTAAGTATTCACGTACAGCAGAAATAATCTTAGAACGTTTCTTAAAGCGATCAAAACTATCTTGGTTAGCAATCAAGTCAAGATATCTTTGACGATATTTTTGTTCAACATTTGTTAAACCATGGAACTTATCTGGTAATGGACGTAGTGACTTAGCCAACATAGTAACTTTAGTGGCTTTAACAGTTAGCTCACCCATGTCAGTTTTCATAACGTGACCTTCGATACCTAGATTATCTCCGATATCAGAGCGCTTGAAAATATGATAATTCTCTTCGCCAACTTCATCTTTACGTACGTAGATTTGGATCTTACCGCTTCTATCTTTAATATCAGCAAATCCAACTTTACCCTTACCACGTTTAGTCATCATACGACCAGCAATGATAACTGGTGTGTTTTGTTCTTCCAAAACATCCTTAGCTTCTTCGCTATATTTGTCTTGAAGAGTTTGTGTTAAATCAGTTCTTACAAAACGTGAACCGTATGGGTCAACACCCTCATCATATAATTCAGCTAACTTGTCGCGACGGACCTTTAGTTGATCGTTCATTTCTTTTCCTTGCTTGTTCTTTTGGTTTCCCAAACTGTTCTCCCCCATTTCTTATGAAATCCTAGAAGCTCTAGCTTCTCTTTTTTCGTAACTATCAACAAAATTATCTAATATGTCGAATACTTCTTTCATAGTATCGACTTGCATAACTTGTGCACGTGCTCTGACGGCATGAGGAATACCTTTTAAATAATATGCCGCTTGCTGACGAAATTCTGGTACGCCAACATGTTCACCTTTTAAGTCTACCAGACGTTGGAGTTGAAGTTTAGCTATATCTACTTTTTCTCTAACTGTTGGTTCTGGTAATATATCGCCAGTTTCAATGTAGTGGTTCATTGCATTAAGTTTCCATAAGTTA
Source organism: Companilactobacillus allii (assembly GCF_001971585.1). Taxonomy (NCBI): domain Bacteria; kingdom Bacillati; phylum Bacillota; class Bacilli; order Lactobacillales; family Lactobacillaceae; genus Companilactobacillus; species Companilactobacillus allii. The sequence goes on from NZ_CP019323.1 coordinate 169,428, forward strand.
CCAAGTACAGCACGTCCAACCATGGCGGCATCGGCACCGACTTCTTCAATCATGAACTTGGCATCTTCTGGAGTCTTAATATCACCATTTCCCATAAATGGAATGGTCAATTTTTGAGCTACTTCATGTAAAATATCCCAATTGGAATGTCCCATATAAAACTGTTCTCTAGTTCGACCATGCATGGCAATTGCAGCAGCTCCACCCTCTTGTGCAGCCAATGCATTTTCAACTGCATAAAGATGATCATCATCCCAACCAGTCCTCATCTTGACTGTTAGTGGCTTATCAATAGCTGAACTAACGGACTTCACCACATCATAAACTTGATCAGGATCTAATAGCCAACGAGATCCAGCATCAGTTTTTACAACTTTTTTAACCGGGCATCCCATATTAATATCAATAATATCAGCAGCAGTATTCTCAGATACAAATCTTGCAGCATTAACTAAAGATTCCTTACTACCACCGAAAATCTGAATACTTACTGGATGTTCCAATGGATCAACAAACAACATATTCATCGTTTTTTCGTTATGATACTTGATGCCTTTGTCACTTATCATCTCACAAACAACTAATCCTGCCCCAAATTCTCGAGCGGTCAATCTAAAAGATGAGTTAGTAATACCAGCCATTGGTGCTACAACCACTTGATTAGGGATCGTAACGTCTCCAATTTTCCATTCCATAATATTTACCTCGTATTTAGTAACAAAGTGTTACTATCTGTTTTTGCATTACAACTCGTTATGATAGCAAATATTTCAATTGAATGGCAAATATCATTACTTCTTTTCAGAAATAATATTCTTCAACTCTTCTTCATTGAATTGATATTTGTTATTACAGAATTTACAAACTGCCTCTGCACCGTGGTTTTCGTCAATCATACTTTGTAGTTCTTTATCAGAAAGTGTAGCTAGGGACTTTGAAAACTTATCCTTAGAACAATCACATTTGAATTGAACTGGCATATTTTCCAAAACTTTCAATTCTATTCCATTCATCAACTTATTCATAACTTCAATATTACTTAATCCTTCATTCAACAATGTTGACAGATTAGGAATAATTTTAAGATTATTCTCAATTTTGTCAATATCTTCATCCCCTGCTCCAGGTAATGTTTGGATCAAGAATCCACCTGCGGCACCAACTGTTTCATTAGGTTGAACAAATACAGATACTCCGACTGCTGAAGGAATCTGTTCTGACTTGGCCATATAATAAGCAAAGTCAGAGCCAATTTCACCTGAGACAATTGGAACTTGACCTGTAAATGGTTCCTTCAAGTGCATATCTTTGGTAATGCTCAACGTCCCATTTGTTCCAACCGCACCTGCTACATCAATATGTCCATCCTTGTTCAAGGGCAAACTAACATGTGGATTTTGGATATAGCCTTTGAGGTCTCCTGATGCATTGGCATCAACAACGATTGCACCAGCAGGTCCATTTCCGAGCATTCTGGTAGTAAGTACTTCATCTTCTTTTAAAGTTGATGTTGCTATCAGTACTGAGCCTACCATGGTACGACCTAGTGCTGCAGTAGAGTTACTCCATGTATCATGGCGCTTTTGTGCTTCAGAAACAGTCTGTGTAGCGTTCACTACATAAACTCTGAATTTGCCATCTTTAGAAACAGCTTTAGTTAAGTTATCAGTCATTTGAAAATTCCTTTCCGTGAAAAAAGCGACTCATATGAGTCGCTTCTTTTAATACTTATATATTTATTTGTCCTGATCATTATTGTCTGAATTGTCATCACTTGAATGATTGTCATTAGACTTGTCGGAATCATCTGCATCTTCTTTTGTAGTCTCAGACTTAGTTTCTGGGCTATCAGTTGGTGTAGTTGTATCCTTTTGATCTGATTCTGATGGGAATTGATTCTCATCAACATCACCAGTTTTTTGTTTTGCAGCATCCTTTGCTTCAACCATACGTTTTGATTGTTCAAATGTTGCAGCATTTTCACTTGGGAATTGAGCGTTTTCGTCATCATCAGGCATTTTGCCATCGTTGAACAAACTCAAAATTTCCTTTTCATTAAGTGTTTCATACTTCAATAGTGCTTCAGCAATTAACTTATGTTGCTCACGATGATTCTCGATAATAGTTCTTGCTTGTTCGTGACCTTCATCAAGAAGACGTTTAACTTCTTGGTCAATTAACTTAGCAGTATCTTCTGAATAGGCAGGCAATTGACGATATCCGCCACCACCGAATGGTTGTCCATCTTTTTCAAGTTGAACTGTACCTAAACGGTCAGTCATACCATATTCTGTGACCATTGTACGGGCAATTTGTGTAGCTTGCTCAAAGTCATTTGAAGCACCTGATGATTGTGTACCGAATATAATTTCTTCGGCTGTACGTCCACCGAGTAATCCAGCGATTTGTTCTGTAAATTCTTTCTTTGTTATAAGGTTTTGATCATCCTTAGGAAGCATGATAGCATAACCACCAGCCTTACCACGAGGAACGATAGTAACCTTTCTAACAACACGAGAATCATTAAGTACAAGACCAATCAAAGCATGTCCAGCCTCATGGTATGCAACCATGTGACGTTCTCTATCAGAGATAACATGATTCTTCTTAGCTGGTCCAGCAATAACTCGATCTTCAGCTTCATCGATATCAGTTGGATCAATCTTAGTCTTACCACGTCTAGCAGCAACTAAGGCAGCTTCGTTAAGTAAGTTCTCAAGATCAGCACCAACGAATCCAGGTGTTGTTTGAGCCAATTGTTTCAAATCAACGTTATCAGTAAATGGCTTATTCTTAGAATGAACTTTAAGAATAGCTTCACGTCCTTTAACATCTGGTCTACCAACTAAGATCTTACGATCAAAACGACCTGGACGTAACAAAGCAGGATCTAAGACATCAGAACGGTTAGTAGCTGCCATAACAATGACACCTTCATTACCAGTAAATCCGTCCATCTCAATTAGCAATTGGTTAAGTGTTTGTTCACGTTCGTCGTTACCACCACCGGTACCGGAACCACGTTGACGACCAACTGCATCGATTTCATCAATAAAGATAATTGATGGGGCATCTTTCTTCGCATTCTCAAACAAATCACGAACACGAGAAGCACCAACACCAACGAACATCTCAACGAAATCTGAACCAGAAATTGAATAAAATGGTACTTTAGCTTCACCAGCAACGGCTTTGGCAAGCAAAGTCTTACCAGTACCAGGTGGTCCCTCAAGTAGGACACCTGATGGGATTCTTGCACCTAGGGATACGTACTTACGAGGATCTTTCAAGAACTCAACAACTTCAACAAGCTCTTGTTTCTCCTCCTCAGCACCAGCGACATCTGAAAATCTAACTTTATTCTTCTTAGGGTCTTCAGGTTTAACTTTGGATTTACCAAAGTTCATAACACGGTTTGCACCGCCACCTTGTCCTCCACGCCCCATCATCGCAAAAATGATAAAGAAGAAAAGAATAAATGGTAGTACCAAAGTAAGAATTATAGAGATCCATTGTGACGATTGCGATTTAGCTGCTGCAGTCGTCTTAACTTTCTCTGCTGAAGCGGCATTATTGATCCGTTTCAACGTATCATTATTTGGCAATACGGTCGAAGTAAATTGGGTAACTTTAGATGAACTTGTAGTTTGGCTTCTATTAAAGATTGATACAGAACGTGTTGTCTCTGTACTTTGAGCCTTTTTGTACTGACCAGTTACTTGGTAAGCACCACTAACAGGTTCGATCTTAAAGTTCTTAACTTTCCCTTGTTTTAGCTGTGTAATAAATTGATCTTGGCTTAGTGTTTTAGATTGATCTGAGGATTGACCACCAGCAAACCAACTTGCTGCGAGCACTAAAACAACAAAGAGCAAGATATAAAACAGGCTATTATTGATTAACCTATTTCGATTATTTTTCATATATTTCCTCCTAATTACTTAGACGTTACATATTGTAACATTGACAGGCATTAACACAATAATAATTGTACCGCTAAGTTGATTATTTTGCGTTATAAACTTCTGGTTTTAAAACTCCGACATATGGAAGGTTTCGGTAGTGTTCGTTATAATCCATCCCATATCCCACAACAAAGGCATCAGGTATTTGCACACCAATATAGTCAACATGTACTTGTTTGATTCTTCTAGCAGGTTTATCTAAAAATGAAACAATCTTAATTGACTTGGCTTCTCTAGTCTCAAAAAGCTTGATCAAACGGTCTAGCGTGAATCCAGTATCAATAATATCCTCAACTATAACGACATCACGTCCCTTTAGTGAAGTATCAAGATCTTTGACAATTTTTACATCCCCAGTGGTATCGGTATTTTCACCACCATAACTAGAAACGTCCATGAAGTCATATTCCATTGGAATATCCACATGACGGATCAAATCCATCATAAACATTGCTGCACCACGTAGAATACATACAAATAATGGATTCTTGCCTGAATATTCCTCAGTCAAGTCCTTACCCAAACGCTCATTTGCCTCATTGATCTCTTTTTCTGATACTAATACTTTTTCAATATCCGAATTCATCGTTTTACCTCGTCCATATCAATTTTAAAAAAGTAATTACCTTTTTTTAAATAATCGCTTATCTTGTATATTTTTTCAACCCAAACTACTTGATTATCGAATAATAATATCGGAATTTCATTTCTTTGATATTCCGGTATCTTCTCATTAATAAATCTCTTACTCAATTTTTGATGTCTTCCATCATCAATTAACAGCTTGTCTCCAATAATTCGATTCCTCAAAACAATTTTTTGAGGCAGCTTTCTAGTTGAAAATGTAGCATCCAAAGCATCTACTCTGCTGAGTTTGATCTGCCTGTTATTAAATATAGTTGGCTTACCCAATTCTAATTCGATACTTATTGAATCCGTGTGCTTAACTTTTTTAATCAAAAAATTATTGTACGAGCGAATAAAACGCCAATTATCCTCTAAATCAACCTCGGCACTTGAATTATTACCAGTAATTATTGTAATTACCTGTTCAATTTGTCGATTACTAACGGATATATCTAACTTCCTAGTAAAAAAGCTACCCCAAAACAGCATCTGTTGTTCTGAATCCATTGATCGAATTGGATCCAAGCTTCCCTTGATACTTTCATCCCTGAATTCTATCTGCATATTTTGCTCGACAATTTGAAATTTTTCAACAGACATATCTATCAATGCATTCAATTGACGATCAAAAAGTCTAAAGTGTGACAAAAGTTGTCCATTCTCAGTTTGTAACTCAGGGAAAATATTATTCCGTAATCTATTACGCATGGTTATATTTTCAAAGTTTGTTTCGTCTTGAACATGCTCTATCTCATGTATTTTTGCATAATCTTTTATTTGTTGTTTAGAAAAATCTAGAAGCGGTCTGACTAATTGTCCATCAGAAAAATTACGTTGTTGCTTCAAACTAACTACTTCGTAGACATTTCCTGAGCGAATCATCTTCATCAAAATATTTTCGGCTAAATCGTTTGAATGATGAGCCGTTAACAAAGTGTCAAAGTTGTTTTCCTTCATAACCTCAGAGAAATATTGGTAACGAAATTCTCTACCAGCTGCTTCCATGCCGATATCTTCTTTTGGTTTAGTGGTCCATTTTGTTGTAAAAAACTGATATGAATTCGTCTTACAAAAGTCTCTCAAAAATTCAACTTCATCAGCACTGCCTACACGTAGATCATGGTCGACATTCACCACTCCAAAATCAGCGGTAGGAAAGATCTTAGAAATAATATCTAATAGAACCATTGAATCAACTCCACCAGAAACAGCGACTAAAACTCTTTTAGCATGATATTTGTTTAATGTCTTTAAAACGGTATTTAACATTGTCTTATTGGATTTCATCTTTCCTCGTTTCTATCAAAAAAGGCTGGACACAACTTGTCGCAGCCTTTGTTTATTCAACTATTTTCTAGCTTCTTCGGCCACCACGGCCACCACGTTTACCTTCAGTATTCTTACGAATGACACTCATTCTTTCTTCACTTTCCTTCATGAATCCAGACATCATATCATCAAAGGTTTCAACAGGTTTGTGTTGAACCTTTCTTTCACGATGCTCACGGTGTTGATACTTGGGCTTTTTTGGTTGCTCTGTAGCTTGCTTAATTGAAAGGGCAATTTTTTTGTCTTTCTCGCTAAGAACCAAAACCTTTACGGTATCTCCAACCTTTAAGACATCATGAATATCTTTAACGTATCCATTAGCAACTTCACTAATGTGTACCATTCCACTTTGTCCTTCACCAAGGTCAACGAATGCCCCAAAATTTGTAATTCCAGTAACTTTGCCTTCTACTTTGGTTCCTACTTCAACTGTCATCTAGATATAATAGTTCCTTCCCCTATTTTTGAATCTCATTAACACTATCAGGCAGATTATAAACTAACTCGCCTGGCTTAGAATACATGTACTTTTCACGCACATACTTCTTTAAATAATTTGTATCCTGAAGCTGATTTATTTCTATTTTCAAATCACTCTGAGCAGCTTTTTGCTTACTCAACTTTTTCTTATTGACCGTAATGCTTTGTTGCGTTGATGAATATGTCATATTCGCCTTTACGATTTGTGAACCTAATCCAAGCAAAACAATGGCGAAAACAATGCCAATAGCAACTAGTCGATGCTTATGAATTTTTCTTTCATACTTGCTTCGGCCAGGTTGCATAGAAGTTTTTTTGCTTTTTGGTTCAAGTACTGAAACGTTAGAATTTGCTAATTTATGTACTTCCATGCGACTACTCCTCTAGAAATTATTACTTTGAGTATAACAATTCTAGAAGACATTTTGAATATATTTCCGCTATTTTTAATCTAATTGCAAAACTTTAATCAATTTCCTCATACATATCGGCTGAATCATTTTTCTTAGTAGTTTCTTTGATGTTCAAAACCCTGATTTTCATTGTATTCTCACCAAAATGAAGTTCTAAGGTATCACCCACTGAAACCTCAGTCGAAGATTTTGCTACACGATCATTGATCAAAGCTCGACCGTTATCTGAAAATTCCTTTGCTACGGTTCTTCTTTTAATAATTCTACTTACCTTCAAAAATTTATCTAATCTCATTTTATTCCTCAATCTTCATTAATTTAGTTATGAACTTACCCATTGGTAATATTTCCCATTCACTTTTAGTTAATATTTTTAATTTCTTTGATAAAACCAAATATATGATTACACCAACCGGAATCAGTAACAGACTTATTAAAATACTATATCCACGAGTCAAAATAACTTGGCGTGAAATAAGGACTGCTAGAAACTTAACGATTATACCCATGATAAATCCCGTAGACACTAGCTTCATTACAAAGTCTTTACTTAACAAGAACACACCATTGTCATATATCAAATACATCCCTACCAGAATCATACATTCACTGATCACAGTAGCTATCGCTGCTCCAATGATATTGATCCTAGGTATCAAGATAATGTTCAAAGCTATTTTAAATAACAATGAGACGCCAAACAATATTAATTTACTTAGATTCAACTCGTCATCCCCACTAGTTATCGCTATCAATAAATTAATAAACGAAACTAGCATAATTGAGATCATATAAATCGCCAATGCAACTGATCCATCTGCATTAGTAAATAACATTGTATTTATTTCAGGCATCAAAGCAACTAATCCAGCCGTCTCTGCCACAGCCAACCAAAGACAAACTCGCATCATCTTTTGAATGATAGTCTTACTGACACTTGTCTGATTTGTCTCTCGCAATTGTGGCATGATCGTTGATACGAATGATAAAGAAATCACTATTCCTAGTTGTATCAGTGGTTGTGCTCTATCAAATACACCTTTGAGTATCTCTGCATTATCCAGTCGAATACCACTTCTCATCAGTAATCTAAGCATGGTAAATGAATCAATGAACTGATAGAAGATCGTTATTCCAGTAAAAACAACTATCAATAAAATTTCCAATGCCAATCCACGTTCTACTTTGACATCAACAACTTGGTCATCTTCAAAAATAACCGGTCGTTGTTTGATAAATGTAATCACCAAAATCACTACCGCAAAAACCCCACCAACAAGTGCACCAGAATTAGCTATCATTCCCATTTGATAAATGTTCAAAAGACCCTTACCAAATAAAATTGCTGACCCAATAATTACTACGATCCTAATGAACTGCTCTAAAATCTGCGAGATAGCACTCGGTGTCATTTCCAAGTCACTTTGAAAATATCCTCGAAGACTAGCTTCAAAAGGTACCAATAAAAACGTCAAACTGACCGCTCTAATCTCCGGATACAAATTGGGATCGCCCATAAATATCGCTAAATATCTAGCCGATCCCCACAAAAGAATGGTCAAAGCTAAACATCCCGCCAGTAAACCAACAAAAGTTAATTTCATTAGTTTACTTTTTGCAACGGGACCATCTTGTTGTGCAAAAGTCTTAGAAATAACTACCGGTAATCCTGATAACGCAAGAACTGAAAAAATACCGTAGATAGGATACACCTGCTGATAGATAAAATATCCCCTATCACCAACAATATTTTGAAGTGGAATTCGATAAATCGCACTCAACAATTCCGAAAAAAGTGAGGCAATTGTCAATATCCACGTCCCCTTGATGGCCTTAGATACTTCTCTTTTCATTGGTATTATTTTTTGCTTTCTTTAGTTTATCAAACTCTTTTGCCATCTCTATCGCAAAAGTCTGCAATTGTTCAAACCATTCACCTTTTTCAATACTTCCAGAATCTAAGGAAATACTGAATTCGTTCTTTTTGTTATGAACAGTTGCCTTCATAGTCGTATTACTCAAAAACTCAAATACTATATCTCCAGTCAAATAATCATTGGCCTTGTCAGAGAATTTTATCACGATTATGCCACTCTTCATAATGACATTTTTAACTAGTGACTCATCCAGTGAAGTTTTCAAAAGACTTACATCTAATAAATTAGTAACTTCTTGTGGATAATCTCCGAATCGATCCAACAATTCTGATCTAACTTCTTGATAATTCTCGTCTGAATCAATTTGTCGAATACGTTTATATAACTCAACCTTTTGTCTTTCATCACTTATATAACTTGATGGAATATATGCATCTATCTCCAAATTAACTTCTGAATTAGTCTTTTCAGCCTTAGTGTGTCCACGCTTCTTAGCAACAGCATCATTCAACATCTGGGTATAGAGATCAAATCCAACTGAATCAATGAACCCATGTTGTTGCTTACCGAGTAGATTACCTGCTCCACGAATGGATAGATCTCGCATGGCAATTTTAAATCCTGAACCAAGTTCAGTAAAGTTCTTAATGGCTTCTAGTCTTTGTTCACTAACTTCTGTCAAAACTTTGTTAGGCTTATACATTAAATATGCATAAGCGACTCGATTTGATCGACCAACTCTACCACGTATCTGATACAGCTGAGATAATCCATACCTGTCAGCATTTTCAACAATCAATGTGTTGGTATTAGGCATATCAACACCAGTTTCAATAATTGTCGTCGTGACCAAAACATCATATTCTCCAGCTAAATAATCAGAAATAACACCTTCCATTTGTGTCTCTGTCATTCGACCATGTGCAGTAGCAATCCTAGCATCTGGTACGAGTGCCTGTAATTGATTAGCAACTTGATCCATGTCATCCACACGGTTGTGAAGGTAAAAAATCTGACCACCACGTTCCATTTCACGACGGATTGCTCCAGCGATAACATCGTAGTTTTGTTCCATAACATAAGTCTGGACTGGATAACGATTACTTGGGGCTGTTTCTATCAGCGACAGATCACGAACACCTAACATTGACATGTTCAACGTTCTAGGAATTGGTGTAGCGGTCAATGTTAAAACATCGACATTCGCCTTTAATTCCTTGATCTTCTCCTTGTGTTTAACACCAAATCTTTGCTCTTCATCAATTATCAATAATCCAATATCACTGAACTTAACATCTTTTGACAAAAGTCGATGTGTTCCCACAACGATATCGATCTTGCCTTCAGAAAGTTCTTGAACGATTTCTTTACTACGTTTACGAGTTTGAAATCTTGATAATACAGCAATATTTACTGGAAATCCTTCAAATCGATCTTTCATTGTCTGGTAATGTTGTTCTGCTAGTAATGTGGTTGGAGCCAAAAATACGACTTGTTTACCGGCTTCAATGGCTTTAAACGCCGCACGAAGTGCCACTTCAGTCTTACCAAATCCAACATCCCCTACTAAAAGTCGATCCATCGGATGAGCTTTTTCCATATCATGTTTAATTTCATCAATTGAGCGCAATTGATCAGGTGTTTCTGGATATGGGAAGGCATTATCAAAGTCATGTTGCATTGCATCATCTTTAGGGAACGGATAGCCTTTTTCTGCTTCTCTTTTTGCATAAAGATCTATTAAATCATCGGCAATATCTTCAATACTAGACTGGACTTTACGCTTAGTCTTTTGCCATTCATTACCACCAAGCTTATTGACCCGTGGTGATTTGCCTTCAGCAGAAACATACTTTTGGACCATATCTAGTTGAGATACTGGTATAAACAAACGACCATCATCACGATATTCGATCGTAATATAGTCTTGATGTTTACCATCGACCTCCATCGTCTGCATACCAATGAACTTACCAATACCATGATTGACATGTACTACATAATCCCCTGGTTTCAGCTCGTTATAACTCTTTAAACGTTCAGCATTAGCTAAAGTTTGATGTCTTCTACGTTTAGGTTGCTTATTGAACAGTTCTTTTTCAGTGATGACAGCAACTTTTTCATCAGGTATTTCAAATCCTGACCCAAAATTAGCATTCATAATTTGTGTTTGACTATCAAGAACCTTATCAGACGTTGTCAATGTAGCTTTGATACCAAAGTCAACCAAAGTATTATTAATAGCATCCATGCGTTTTTTGTTACTTATCAATAGAAGAACTGTATATTCTTGTTTTTGAAAACGCTCAACTTCAGACTTTAATAGAGGCATTTGACTAAAGAATTGTTGCATGCTTCTGACAGAAACATTGTGCAATTGATCCAGTTTGATATGTCCCATTCCTTGTTGGAATGCCGATATATATACTTGTGATACTTCGTTTTTTTTCATTAATTCAATAAAGCTCTGTCGGATAACTTGTTCAGGTAGAGCCTTACCAAATTCCAACTGACTTGTTAACCAGGCTTGATTGTCAGCATTATTATCATTTGATTGTTCAATCAATCGACTGTATTCGTCAAAGATCAATACGTCATCTGACTTCAAATAATCCATTAAACTACTTGGATCATCAACCAAATAATCGATAATACTCCCAAGATTGTCCGGTCTAATACCTTCAGATAATTCCTCTATGACCTGAGAAAAAGTTAATTCAAGATTATTCTTAACATCCTTATCGGCTGAAGCAAGTTGTTTATCATAACTTTTTTGTAGTTTTTTAAGACCTGATTTAACATTTTCTTCTGTTATAACTCGATCATTTGCAGGTAAAATATTGATCTCATCCAATTCTTCCATACTACGTTGTGTTTCAGTATCAAAGAACTTAATTCCCTCGACATTATTACCAAAGAAATCAATTCTTAATGGATTATCAACATTCAACGGATAAATATCGACAATATCACCACGAATAGCAAAGTCTCCTGGTTTGGCCACTAACTTATCCTTTTGATATCCCATTTGTACAAAAATACTATTTAAATTCTCAAGATCATATTCTGCATCTTTAACTATTTTCATCTGAGACGCTTCAAATAATTCTCTTGAAGGTAGCGCATATTCGACACCAGCAACAGAAGTCACAATAATCCCTGGTTCATCACTGACTAAAAAGCTCATGGCATCTAGTCTTTGGCTCAGTTCATCTGGTGAACTAGTAGCGATTTCTGTTGAAATTGCTTCCTCAACGGGGAAAATATGTACATGTTCATTGTCCAGTAAATTCAGATCATCATATAATTTATTGGCATGAAAATTAGTATTCTCAACCACCAATATTTTATTATTTTTTAGTTTTAACGTTTGCAATGCAAATAGGGAAATCGTCGACCCAGTTAATCCCGTTAACATATTCTTTGTCTTCGGTTTAATCTGGTCTATAAATCCCCCAAAATTCAATTTGCCCGCTATAAAATCTATTAAGTTCAAGGTTTGACCCCTCTTCTAATTATACTTATTCATCAATTGGTCAAACGTATCCCCAGAGATCCAATCCTTAACTGCACTGGCTGCACTGTCAATCCCTGAAAGAGCATCTGGCTCCTCATCTTTAGTGAACGGTGTTAAAACCCAGTTAACGACAGTTTGTTTGTCAGGATGTTGGATTCCTATTTTAATACGTTTGAATTCCTTTGTACCCATGGATGAAATTATACTCTTTATTCCATTATGGCCACCAGCAGACCCCTTAGCTCGCAATCTTATCTTACCGATCGGCATATCCAAGTCATCTTGAATAACCATGATCTCTGATGGTTGTATTTGATAATATCCAGTCAAAAATTTTACTGCACTACCAGATTCATTCATAAATGTTAATGGTTTGACCAAGAAAACAGTCTCTGAATCAACTTTGAATTTACAATATTGTGCTTCAAAGTCCTTTTTCATTTGTGTTTGATCATATTCTTCCATTAATTTATCAATTGTCATAAAGCCCATATTGTGCTTTGTACGGTCATATTTTTTGCCTGGATTTCCTAATCCAACGATAAGTTTCATATCAATACCCCATTTCAAATTGTAATTATATCATGCAAAAAGTGTGAAATTTTCATTTTTTTCACTATCACCCTGTTTATTTCCATTTATTATTTGTATAATTGGATACGAAACATATTTATTTTCGAAGGGATGATTATAAAAAATGACAACTCCAACAAATGAAAAGAACCACCAAAAGGTACTTCTAGTTGGTGACGGTGCTGTAGGTTCAACTTTTGCCTACGCAATGACACTTCAAGGTATTGCACAAGAATTAGTAATTTGTGATATCGCTAAAGATAAGATTAAGGGTGACGCAATGGATCTTGCAGATGCACTTCCATTCTCATTCCCTAAGAACATTCACGCTGGTGAATATTCAGATGCTAAGGATGCTGATCTTGTTGTTATCACTGCTGGTGCTCCACAAAAACCAGGTGAGACAAGACTTGATCTTGTTAACAAGAACTTGAACATCTTGAAGACAATCGTTGACCCAATCGTTGAATCAGGATTTAACGGTATCTTCTTAGTTGCTGCTAACCCAGTTGATATCTTGACATACGCTACTTGGAAACTTTCAGGCTTCCCTAAGGAACGTGTTATTGGTTCAGGTACTTCACTAGATACTGCTAGATTACAAAAATTCGTTGGTGAAGAATTGGATATTGACCCTCGTTCAGTGAACGGCTACATCATGGGTGAACATGGCGATTCAGAATTCGCTGCATGGTCACACTTATCAATCGGTGGAGTTACAATGGCTGAATGGATGGAACAACACCCAGAAATCACTAAAGATACTCTTGACAAGATCTACAAGAAAGTTGTTAACGCAGCTTACGACATTATCAATACTAAGGGTGCTACATTCTATGGTATCGGTACTGCACTTGCAAGAATCTCAAAGGCTTTGTTGAGTGATGAAAATACTGTTCTTCCATTATCAAATATGATGACTGGTCAATATGGCGTTTCTGATATTTATATCGGTTCACCTGCTATTATTAACCGTAAAGGTCTAAAACAAATCATTGAAGTTCCATTGAATGATGAAGAATCAGCACAAATGAAGAAGTCAGCTGCAGAACTTGAAAAAATTCTTAAAGATGGTTTCGAAGCTACAGGTATTAAAGGTCGTCAATAATACTTAATTAAGAGTGTGGTAAACACGTTTAATTTTTGAGTATAATCTTAAAGAAGCTGGTATTTACGTAAGTAAATATTGGCTTCTTTTTGATTAGACGGAAAAAATTGTGTTTTGGAACACGTTTTCGCTAAAATAAAATTCTGCTTAATCAAATTAAAGAAAAATTAAATATATTGTTCTCTTTTTGTCAGTTTGCTTTTTTTTTTTGGATTTTTACTGTATCATTGATTCAATTAGAGAAGATTGGATGTGTGATATATGTTAGTTAAATCATTAGTTCTAAAAAAGGAAAAACTCACAACCGTCAAAGAAACAGTCACACTTGAAGAAGCTTTGAAAGTTCTTGAAGATTCTGGATTCCGTTGTGTGCCTATCCTAGATGAAAGTGGTCAAATATTTAGGGGAAATATTTATAAGATGCACATTTATCGTCACAAGTCACGTGGTGGAGATATGAGTTTGCCTGTAACAACATTGATGAAGAATGCTACAAAGACGATCAATGTTGACTCACCTTTCTTTAAAGTATTCTTCAACATCAAAGACTTGCCATACATTGCTGTTTTGGACGAATCAAACTTATTCTATGGTATTCTAACTCACGCTAGACTATTGAGTATGCTTTCAGATGCTTGGAACCTTGATATCAGTAGTTATGTGTTAACCGTTAGTTCATCAGGTGACCGTGGTGATCTTGAAAAAATGTCCAAGATTATGTCTAAATTCGTATCAGTTTCAGCATGTGTAACACTAGATGCTAAGTCCAACGAAGTAGTTCGCCGTACTCTTTTCACATTACCTACAGGAACAAGCGTTGATACTTTGAAAGAAATCATTAAAAGACTAGAAAAGAAGAGCTTTATCGTTTCTGAAATTGATGATTTACAATCTGGTAAAATTTTAAATAAAGATACACTTTAATCAAAAATAAGACAAAAAAAGAAGCCAATTTAGGCTTCTTTTTTTGTCTAATCATAAAATCTAGGCAATCTCTCACTCAAACAGCAAATAATCTCATAGTTAATGGTTCCAGAATACTGCGCAATATCTGTAGCAGTTATTTCTTCATCACCATCTTTACCAATCAAAGTCACCTTTGTACCTACTGGCAATTTCTTTGGTAATTTGACCATGAATTGATCCATACAAACACGACCAACTATCGGACATCTTTTCCCATTAATGAGTACATCATATCCTTGCATCCTACGTAACCAGCCATCAGCGTATCCAATCGGAACAGTTCCGATCCATTCAGACTCATCACTAGTATAAGTTGCACCATACCCCACGCTTTCACCCTTTTCAATTTTCTTAACGAAAACTAATTCAGAATGGAAACTCAAGGCAGGCTTTAACTCATATGGTAGATCAAGAATATCAGTCTGTGATGGATTCAATCCATAAAGTGCAATACCATCACGGACCATATTGATTGCTAGTTCTTTATGCCATAGTGCTGTGGCAGAGTTAGCACAATGGACATATTCAAACTCTATTGGTAGATCAGACTTCATTTCTTTAAAGCGAGCAACTTGTTTTTCAAAGTATGATTCATCTGGACTATCAGCTGTAGCAAAATGTGTAAATAATCCTTCCGGAACAAACTTATCAGGATTATCTTTTAGGAAGTTACAATCTTCTATCAAATCAGACTTTTTACGGAATCCAATACGACCCATTCCACTATCGACGCCGATATGAACCTTTAAATCAGTAATATCTTGTTTTGCGACTTCTTTTAGCCAGGCTAAATCACCCACAGTTAGCGAAATATTGGCCTGTGCAGCAAGTTTTGCGTGTTCAGTACTAGTTATACCCAAAACCAATATAGGAGCTATAACACCGCTTTGACGTATCTCTAAGCCCTCATCCAATGTTGCAACACATAATCCTGTTGCCCCAAATTCGATTTCAAGCTTTGCTACTTGTTCCAAACCATGACCGTATGCGTTTGCTTTGACTACAGAAAATATCTTTGTACCTTTTGGTACAGCGTTTAGTTCGTTTTGCAGATTTTCCTTTAGATTATCTAAACTAACCTCGACATATGCGGGGCGATGAATTGATGGTAACATTTTGTACCTCCTGATTGAACATTGAGGAAAAGTAACAGCTTACTTGTCTTCTTTGTTCTCTTCGATAATAACCTCCGTGATGACCAAGTCATCTGTATCGGAAATTGAAATTTGAATATTCCCCTCAAAAATATCAGTCTTAATGTATGGCTGACCGGATTCATAGTTCAATACGCTTAAATCATGAAAGCCGATTTTACCAAGTCCGGTTCCCATAGCTTTGGTAAATGATTCCTTAGCTGAAAATCTGCCTGTTAAGTAAGTCATTTTAGCCTTTTCAGTCTTTTTGGTCAAGAATATGTCCATTTCCTCAGGTGTCAAAATTTTATCAGCAAATCTTGAATGACGACCGTATATTTGACGAACACGGTCTATTTCTGCAATATCTACTCCAATTCCTTTAATCATAAAATCTCTCCATAATTTTTTTGAAAAAAAAGACAAAGTAAAATTAATTACTTCGTCCCTCAACAATTATATTATAAAACAAATGTTTTATATTCCAAACAATCTGATTTAAGAAGTCTAATTATAGATTTGTTCTGATCTTAAAATTCTTCTTTGATGGTTTTGCTTTGGAATTGTTTTTACTTTCATGACGCTTTTCGCCTGACTTACCACCATGGTTATTGCTACTACCACTGCCACCACGATGATCATCATGTCTTCTTGAATGATGGTTTCCACCACCGTTACGATTGCGATCATGACCATAATTACCACGTCTACCATGACCTGAACGATTACGACTTACCTTACGTGAAGGAAGTGGTCTCTCAGGTGCAATCTTAACAGGAACACTTTCAGCATCCTTGATAGTTGTTGTTAAGTAAACTTTAACCAAGTCTTCAGCTGAATATTCACCAAGTAATTCTTTAACTGCATCGTCGAAACGATCCAAGTTAGAATCAGTAGCGATTGTATTCTTAACTTCTTCCTTAACTGATTCAAGTTGTCCTTTAAGAACTTCTGTATCAGTTGGAGGTGAAAGTGGCTTCATACGTTTTTTAGTTAGGTTTTCAATTGTACGTAAGTAACTCATTTCATTAGGTGTAACAAAAGTTACAGAAATACCTGAATGTCCTGCACGTCCTGTACGTCCAATACGGTGAACATAGCTGTCTGGATCTTGAGGAATATCATAGTTATAAACATGTGATACACCAGAAATATCCAATCCACGAGCTGCAACATCAGTTGCAACAAGGAACTCTAACTTACCAGCCTTAAATTTACGAAGAACACTAGTACGCTTATCTTGTGACAAGTCACCATGAAGTCCTTCAGCGTTGTAACCACGAGCTTGCAAACCACGTGTCAATTCATCAACACGACGCTTTGTTCTACCGAAAATCAATGCTAGTTCTGGTCCTTGAACATCAAAAAGTCTAGTCATCAAATCAAACTTTTCAAAGTCACGAGCTTTAACAAAGTATTGATCGATCTTGTCAGCTGTTAATTCCTTTGACTTGATCTTAACAATCTTAGGGTTAGTCATGAACTTATCAGCAATACGCATGATAGGTTTTGGCATAGTAGCTGAGAACAATAGAGTTTGGTGTTGATTAGGAACATTTGAAAGGATGCTCTCGATGTCTTCAACAAATCCCATGTCTAGCATTTCATCAGCTTCATCTAAGACAACTGTTTTAACATTACCTAATTTAAGAGTACGTCTGTTGATATGATCAAGCATACGGCCTGGAGTACCAACAATAATATTAGGGTGGTTCTTCAAAGCACGAATTTGTCTTCTGATATCAGAACCACCATAGACAGATTGTACTTTAACTTTCTTATCGCGGCCTAATCTATATAACTCTTCTTGAGTTTGGATGGCCAATTCTCTTGTAGGTGAGATAATAAGAGCTTGAATATCATTTGATGTCATATCAATGGCATCTAGAATTGGAAGGCCAAAAGCTGCTGTCTTACCTGTACCAGTTTGGGCTTGTCCAATTACATCATCACCGGCTAATACCAGTGGAATAGTTTCTGCTTGGATGGGTGTAGTTTCTTCAAAACCTGCATCATCAACAGCTTTTAATAACCTTGAATCTAAATCTAATTCGCTAAATTTCACAAAAATCCTCCAGTTGTAACGCAATTACTGTAAACAACATTGCGCTCATCAATCATTCTCAAACAACACTTTTAAACTAAATTATTTAAAACGTTTTCCAGATGAATGCCATGACTAGCTTTTAATAAGATAGTGTCACTTGAGTTTAATTCTTTCTTTATATTATTTGTTAGTTCCGTTAATTGATCTTTACTATACCAAATCAAATCTTCAGAAGAATACTTCTGACTTAACTTGGCTTTCAAAGCCTTCATTTCATCCCCTACAAGATAAACTTTCGCAAAGTCCCTTGTATTGATGTGATCCGCAAGTGATTCGTGCAATTGCTTGGATGCACTACCGAGTTCTAACATATCTCCTAGAACGACGATCTTGCGTCCAGGGGTAGAAATATTCTTGAGATTCTCTAGAACTTCTATTGCAGCAGTCGGGTTTGAGTTATATACATCACTTAAAATGTCTGCACCATTTTTTGCTTTTAACCATTCTGTTCTATTTTCAGTAACATATAGGTTAGCCAAAGCTTTTGCCATTGTCTCTGGCTTAACATGAAGGGCTTGACCAACTAAAATTGCAGCCAAGGCATTCTTAACATTATATTCGCCCATCATCGGAATATCAAACTCTAAGTCCTGCCAAAGGTTGGTTTTGAACTTTGTCGTTGTCTTTCCAGCCTTTATTGACGTAGCGTAAAGCGTATTCATATCTTTTTTTCCAAAAGTTAGTTTTTCTTGCTCAACTTTTGAAGCACGTTCTTCCAATAATGGTTCATCTCCATCATAAATGAACCTACCATCTTCTTGCAAATGATCGACTATTTCCATTTTTGCATCGGCAATTTTACTGCGTGTTCCAAAGAATTCAATATGTGCCTCACCGATCATCGTGATAACTGAAATATCAGGATTAGCCAAACTACTCAAGTGTTCAATCTGACCAGGTCGATCCATCCCCATTTCCACAACTAAAACTTCAGTATTAATAGGCATATTTAAAATAGTGAATGGAACACCAATTTCATTATTAAAATTTAGTGGCGTTTTGGCGACATTATTATTGGTAGCTAAAATTGCTGCGATCATATCTTTAGTAGTGGTTTTACCATTACTACCAGTGACAGCGATGACCTTAGGATTAACTTTGGCCAGATAATATTTTGCCAATGTATCAAAGGCCTTAGCAACATTTTTAACAACAATATACGGAATATCACCGTTAGGAATTTCATGATCACTCTGCCAAACAGATGCACTTGCACCATTTGAAATCGCACTGCCTATAAACTCGTGTCCATCACGATCCCCTTGCAAAGGAAAAAATAAATCTCCGGCCTTGGCCTTTCGACTATCGAAACAAACCCCTGTAATATCGATATCAGGAGCGTTTTCCACGTTGATTTTTAAAGCAGAGTAAACTTCTTTTAACTTCATTTTCATGAATGTTTTTCCCCAATTCTGAAAAATTATTTTTATCCATACTAAATAAAAAGAGTATAGTATATTACTTAGAAAGGAACTGATGCACTATGACATCTAAATCACAAAAGGTACCGACTGGGAATAATTACTGGAAACGTAACTTAACTGTTCTCTGGTTCAGTACTTTCATGACAGGTATTGGCTTTAGTATGATAACACCCTTTTTGCCATTATACATTAATCAACTGGGTAATTTCACAAAAAACCAACTTGTCATCTGGAATGGTATTGCATTCTCTTCAACATTCTTAGTCATGGCGATTGTTTCTCCCATTTGGGGTAAAATTGCTGATCGTAGGGGTAGAAAGCTCATGCTTATCCGTGCGGCATTAGGTATGGCAATTGTTATCTCACTACAAGCTTTTGCTACAGCCGCCTGGCAACTTGTCGTTCTTCGACTATTGCAAGGTGTTTTCTCAGGATTTGTAAGTAACGCAAATACTTTAATAGCATCAACCGCACCCCGTTCAGAAAGTGGTAAAGCACTTGGTACTTTGAACACTGGTGTTATCTCTGGTACCTTATTGGGTCCATTAGTTGGTGGTGTAATTGCACAATATCTAGGATATAGAATTCCATTTATGATTACTGGATCATTATTATTTATAGCATTTATTCTTGTAACTATCTTTATTAAAGAAGATTTCAAACCTATTCCAAAGGGACAAGAAGAATCTACTAAACAAATCTTCCACAAATTAAAAAATCCAAATCTAATTTTAGCTATGTTCGTTACCACTATGATAATCCAAACCTCAAACAACTCAATCAACCCGATCATCAGTTTGTATGTAAAACAATTGTTACCCGGGTCTGACAAAGTAACTTTGATAGCTGGAGTCGTTGCAGCCGTACCAGGTATTGCAAACATCATTGCAGCGCCACGTTTCGGTGCGCTCGGTGACAGGATCGGTACTAGTAAGATTTTGATCGGTGGATTGATATTTGCCATTTTAGTTTATATTCCACAGGCATTTGTTACAAATGTTTGGCAATTAGCTACGTTGAGATTCTTTGTTGGTATCTCAGACGCTTGCTTAGTTCCACAAGTTCAAACACTGCTGGCAAAATATACCGATGCACAATATACCGGAAGAATCTTTGGTTATAATCAATCATTCCAATCCGTTGGTAATGTATGTGGGCCATTGTTAGGCTCATTCATCTCAAGTACCCTAAGTTATTCAGCGGTCTTCATAAGTACCAGTGCTTTGGCTGGAATCAACTTAGTTTGGGTTTCAACTCACATAAGATCAAAAAAGGGTAAAAAAATAAAAGCCTCCTAATATAGGATGGCTTTTTATTTTTGTGATAAACCATATTTCTTGTTGAAACGGTCGATACGTCCATCTGCTTGAGCAAACTTTTGTTTACCAGTGTAGAAAGGATGTGAATCTGATGAGATTTCAACACGAATTAATGGGTATTCTGTACCTTCAAAATCAGTTGTTTCTTTTGATTCAACAGTTGAACCAGCTAAGAACTTCTTACCTGTTGATGAGTCCATGAATACAACTTGATGATAGTCTGGATGAATTCCTTGTTTCATTCTATGTCGCTCCTTTGCCCTAAGTCTTTTGCAGAGATAGAGATTAATTTACTAACGGTATTAAATATTAACATGAACTACGACTTTATTCAATACAATTTATTTTTGTAAAATTATTTTTTGGTCAGAAACTTCATCTATTAAATCTTGATCATGATCTATTAACAACATCGTTGGATGTTGTTTTTTTATTGCATCAATAATCTGTTGCCTTGTAATAACATCTAAAAAGTTCAGTGGCTCATCCCACAAATAAATATTTGCTTCTTCAGAAAGACTGATTGCAAGTGCAACTTTTCTCTTTTGCCCTTGACTCATGTTTTCAATTGACTGATCAAATAAACTACGTTCAAAGCCTAATTTCCGTAAATTAGAAAAGATATTTTCGGCATCAATCTGTTTTTTGAAAGCAAGTTGTCTAATATTGCCAGCCAATTCGTCCTCTTGTGCCAAATAAGAGATTTTTGCATTCGCCGCAACATGTAATTCACCTATCTGTTCAAACGGCTGCTTGATGCCTAATATTTGCTTAAACACAGTCGTCTTACCAATTCCATTCTCACCTATTAATGATACTACAGTATCCACAGGTAATTTAAAACTAACTTTAGGAGTCAGTACTTCATCGTGTCTTAGTTGCAAATTATCCACAGTAATCAGATTCTTGGGGTGATCAACTTTTACGTAATTTAATTCAATGGGATCTTCGATCTCGATATTTTTTAAAAGATTTTTCTTCTCATCGATCTCGCTATCAACACGCTTAACGATTACCTTTGCTTTTTTCATCATTTTGGCAGATTTATGTCCGATAAATCCCTTATCAAGATTCACTTGTTGTAATCCTGTCTTGTTCTTACCCTTTTCTGTCTGACGTGACCAATTCTCTCGTTTCACAGCTGTTTCATGTAGCCTGTTGATATCTTTTTTAAGCTGATTCTTTTCTCCCAGTTCTAACTGATCTTGACGAGTCTTTTCTTGTTCCCATGTATCATAATTGCCCTTATAAACATCTACATCTGTCCTGTTTATCGATATAACATGATCGATCACTTGATTCAAGAATGCTTTGTCGTGGCTAATAACTATGAATCCTTTCTTACTTTTCAAATAATCAGAAACTACCTTACGACCAGCAATATCCAAGTGGTTAGTCGGTTCATCGATCAATTGAAAGCCATAATCATCTATGAATAAAATTGCCAATAAGACTTTTGTCTGTTCTCCAGGACTAAGTGTGGAAAACTTCTGATTTAAAATAGCTGTTTTAACTTGCAATTTATCAAGTTCGACCTCTATTTTCCACATGTCATATTCCTCTAAGTTCGTTAGCTCTTTGACTAATTCAATTGTTTGACGATTCTTATCTACAATTGGTTGTGGATAATAATAAAAGTTCAAGTTAGAGATTATTTGACCTGAATACTGTAACTTGCCCAACAACATCTGCATCAATGTAGACTTACCACGGCCATTTCTGCCTATTAAGCCAAGTTTCCAGCTTTCATCAATTTTTAAGTTTAAAGAATCAAACAGATTATTTACCATTTGATCATATTTGAAACTAACATTTTCTATTTGTATTGTTCCCATAAATAAAACACCTCGTTTACGGTGTTTTGACCCCAACAAAAAAAGACGCTATATAATAGCGTCCCTGTACACGAAAAGAATAGATCTTTTCATTTTTAAGGAAGCGCCATCAAGAATATTAAGTCGAAGTCAAATTACACACTTATTTTGTATAATTTAAAATTTCAACTTAATTTCTCAACGGCTGCACTCCCCTTCTTGTTATAAACTAGTTAATAATCTACCAACAAAATAATCATCTGTCAATATTTTATTCAATTAAATCATCTTCACCGACTAATTTAACATCAGCACCCAGACAATGTAGCTTCCAAACGACTTGATCATAACCTCTAAGGATATTCTCAGCATTATTAATAGTTGTCTGTCCATCTGCCAACAATCCGGCAATCATTAAACAAGCTCCAGCACGGATCTCTTCAGCCGAAACAGTGGCACCTTTTAATTCAGCACCACCACGCACGAATATCAAGTCATTTTCACTTGTGATATTTGCTCCCATCTTATTGAGTTCGGCAATATGTTTAATCCGTTTTGGATAGATCGTATCAATGACCATAGCTTCCCCATCAGCCTTCATAAGTAGCGGTGTGATAGGTTGTTGCAGATCAGTTGCAAACCCAGGATATGGCATAGTTTTAATATTAACTGATTTTAATTTTGGAGAATTTTTAACATAAATACTATCTTCGCCAATTTCTAGGTTAACACCCATTTCATCTAGTTTTGCCAAAAAGGCATCCAGATGTTCGCTGATAATATTTTTAACTAAAATCCCACCACCATTAGCAGCAGCTAAACTAAGATATGTTCCAGCTTCAATTCGATCAGGAATAATAGTATGCGCATTATTTGAACGTAAACTATCTACCCCTTCAATACGAATTGTTTCCGTACCAACTCCACGGATCACGGCTCCCATGTTATTAAGGAAAGTTGCCAAATCAATGATTTCTGGTTCTTTGGCAGCATTTTCAATGATGGTAGTACCCTTGGCTTTAACCGCGGCCAAGATAACATTAATAGTTGCCCCAACAGAAACCATGTCTAAAAAGATCTTAGCACCTTTCAGGCCTTCTTTTGGAGTTGTAATAATTATTTGACCGTGTTTATTTTCAACATGCGCACCTAGTGCTTCGAATCCCTTGATATGTTGATCAATTGGACGTGGTCCAATGTCATCGCCACCTGGGAAACCAACAATAGCTTTGCCAAATCGGCCCAACATGGCTCCCATAAAGTAATATGAAGCACGTAAACTGCTTACCTTACCACTAGGTAGTTCGGCAAAATGAATCTTTGTCGGATTAATCTTTAATACATCATCCTTCATTTCTGAAGAAACGTTCATATCTTTCAAAATAGAACGTAAATTTTTTACATCTCTAATTTGTGGAACTGAATCTAACACTACAGGTGTATCAGATAATATGGCAGCCGGAATGAGCGCCACAGTGCTATTCTTTGCACCACCAATTGTTACTTCACCTGATAACTTTTTTCCACCATTGATTACAAGTTTTTGCATAAGCTTTTCCCTAACTATTTTTAACTACTTCAGGAAATTACATATTCTCTTCATCTAACCCTGAAGCTGCACCAATAAATGATTTGAATAGACCTTCTGGTTTTGTAGGTCTTGATAAGAATTCTGGATGATATTGTGCGGCAATATGGAACTTATTACTTGGAAGTTCAATAATCTCAACCAAATGATTGTCTGGTGAAACACCTGAAAATACAAGTCCTAAATCTTCAAATTGCTTGCGATATGCATTGTTGAATTCATATCTGTGTCTGTGTCTTTCTTGGATCACTGATTGATCGTCATAAGCTGCAGCAGTCTTTGAACCTGGTTTTAATTTACATGGATATGCACCCAAACGTAATGTTCCACCACGATCTTCAACGTCTTTTTTATCTGCCATAATATCAATAACTTTATTTGCTCCGTCTGAATCAACTTCACCCGTTGTAGCATCTTTAATACCGGCAACATTTCTAGCAAATTCGATACTTGCCATTTGCATACCTAAACAAATACCAAAGTATGGAACATCATTTTCACGAGCATACTTAATAGTTGTGATCATACCCTCAAGTCCACGGCTTCCAAATCCACCAGGGACCAAGATACCATCAGCATCTCCAAGCATCTCTTCAACATTATCCTCTGTGATAAGATCTGCAGAAATCTTCTTCAATTCAATATCTGTATTATAAACATAACCAGCAGAACGAAGTGCCTCTGTAACAGAAATATAAGCATCTTGTAACTTAGTATACTTACCAACAAGTGTGATCTTTGTTTTATGTTTCAAATTATGAACACGATCAACTAACTTGTTCCAATCTGTCATATCAGCTTCTGGAGTATCTAGGTGCAAGTAACGACATACGATATCATCGAAGCTTTGAGCTTGTAAATTCAATGGAATATCATATAACGAACTTGCATCACGTGATTCAATAACAGCCTCTGAATCAACATCACAAAATGAAGCAATTTTATCTTTCATATTTTGTGGCATAGGTTTTTCTGTACGAACAACCAAAATGTTTGGTTGAATACCAATTCCACGCAATTCTTTAACACTGTGTTGTGTAGGTTTTGTCTTCATTTCGCCAGCAGCCTTCAAGTAAGGCACTAGTGAAGTATGAATATAAACAACGTTTTCAGAACCAACTTCTGACTTCATTTGACGAAGTGCTTCTAGATATGGAAGTGACTCAATATCACCAACCGTACCACCTACTTCTGTAATGATAACATCAGAATCAGTTGTTGTAGCAGCGCGCATTATTTTTTGCTTAATCATATCTGTAATATGTGGAATAACTTGTACTGTAGCTCCATTGTAATCTCCACGACGTTCGCGACGAATTACTTCAGAGTAAATCTTACCTGTTGTAACGTTTGAATACTTGTTCAAATCGTTATCAATAAATCTTTCATAGTGTCCCAAGTCAAGGTCAGTTTCTGTACCATCGTTAGTAACATACACCTCACCGTGTTGATATGGACTCATAGTTCCTGGATCCACATTAATATAAGGGTCAAATTTTTGCATTGTTACCTTTAGCCCACGGTTCTTTAGTAATCTACCAAGGGATGCCGCAACAATACCCTTACCAAGAGATGAAACAACTCCACCTGTAATAAAAATATACTTAGTCATAGCTTTCCTCCACATATTCTTTCTAGGGAATTCCTACTCAACCAAAAATAAAAAAAGTCCCCTATTCTACTGAACAGGGAACTTGTAATTAGACAATCTAATAGAGCCCAAACAATATAATACTGTTATCTATCCAAATCGTCAAACAATAAATTCACAAATTTAAATATCGTCGTCTTCGTCTGAGTCGTCATCATCATCTTCATCACTAAGGTCGATGTCACTATCTTCATCGTCATCATCTGCATCAAACTCTGATAGTTGTCCCTCAATACCGTCATCTAAGCCGGTATCTTGTTCATCATCACTATCATCATCTACTGAAAGATCAGAGTTTGTGAACTTAGAAAGATCTGGACCATTGCTTGATGATTCATCACTTTCATCATCGTCATCATCCATATCTGTAACGTTCAAATCAGCATCATCATAATCGACAACATCATCGTCTTCAGCATCGTCACTCATAAAGGCATTAACCTTTTGAGCAGCTTTATGGGTATTTTCAGTTCCGTTATCTTCTGGGTGATTAACTTCCTCATCAACAGAATCAAATGGATACCATTTACGCAATCCCCAAACGTTTTCACCTAGTGAAAGAAAACTACCGTCGTTATTTAAGTCTGTATAAAATTGAGGCAGTGAATCCTTAACATCAGCATCAGATCTACCTAAGTAGTCTTGAATCTTATTGACAATATTAGAAAAGTTCATTGCCTCTTTATTACTTGTATCAAGAATTTCATAAGCAACCTCGATTAGAGATAGCTCATCTTTGTTTTGGTTCTTGAGTTTTTCAAATTCCAAACGGGTACACGTCCTTTCGCAGCGTCTTAGTTATAATGATAGATTGTCAAGCACTAAAAATCAATCGAAACTTGTAATTACCTACTATATTATTATCATAAATCAAGTCATAATCAATGTTTATTTTCCCAGACAAGGGCTTATTTATGACTTCTACTACAGAATCATTGGTAAAGGTCCCCAAAGGTAAAACACCATATTCTGTCTGTAAATGCCCACTATTATGTTTTTTATGGGTAAAATATAATAGTGATGCAAGATTAGTTGATTTTGCGACACGTTTTAAGTGGATCTCACCATCGTCGCCCACTTTGACAAGAATAGACGCCTTATCATTATTATCTAGACTCTCATCAAATCTCAAATACATTGATTTGCCGATCTTGGTAAACTTACCAGGTTCAACAATCTTTGTATGAGTTATCTCTCCTGCTTGGAGAGTTTCCATATTTAGTTCTACATTTACATTCACACTGTTATTTTCCAATATGCAACACCTCTACATGATAAAATTAAAATAACAATTATATTTCAAAGAAGTGACTAAATTAAATGAACAATACAATACTATTATACAATCAAGAAATCACTAAAGATGAAGATATGCTCAAACCCTTCGCAGATACTGGGGCAATTCTCAAATTCACCTCAGAAAATTCTATCCCAGTGGCACATTTCTGGACAACGCCACCGACAGTTATCCTTGGTCTACAAGACCAAAGACTTAAAAACATCGCTGGTGGAATGAAACGACTAGAGGAAAAAAGATACCTCTACTACGTTAGAAATTCCGGTGGACTCGGTGTTGTCACTGATGAAGGAATTTTGAACTTCACTTTATTTTTACCAAATAAAAATAATATCACAATTGACCAAGCGTATGAACAGATGCATCAAATTATGCAAAAAACTTTTTCAGATAAAATAAAAACTGGTGAAATAGTTCATTCATATTGTCCTGGCACATATGACTTAAGTATCGATGGTAAAAAGATTGCTGGTATATCGCAAAGGCGCTCAGGTAATGCTGTTGCTATTATGGCCTATATCAGTGTAACAGGCAATCAAAAAAAACGCTCGCAATTAATGAAAGATTTTTACGAAATAAGTAATTATCCGCTACATAAGAAAATAACTTACCCTAATATTGATATTCACTGTATGACAAATCTAGATGAAATCTTAAATCATCCACTTACGATCAACCAGGCCAAAGAACAAATCATAGAAACGTTGAAACTTTCTGGTTATCAGCTAAATCAAAATGAATTCAATATTATTAGAGAATCGCTGCCCTATAAAGATGCCTATAAACAAACTATGGATGATTTAATCTATAAAAATCAAAAGCTATTGTCGGAGGAGAAATAATGACTTACAAATTAGAGATGTTACCAAGAGAAAAAGTTTTCCGAGATCCAATCCACAATTACATACATGTTCAACATCGTGTTATTTTGGATTTGATCAATACCAAAGAATTCCAAAGATTGCGCCGTATTAAACAACTAGGTACTGCTTCATTCACTTTCCAAGGAGCAGAACAATCAAGATTCACACACTGCATGGGTGTCTATGAAATAACTCGCCAAATTTGTGATAACTTCAAACGTAACTATCCGACTAAAAATCCTGGTGATGGTTTGTGGAATGATGATGAAAGGATCGTAGCTTTATGTGCTGCCCTACTTCATGACGTTGGTCATGGACCTTATTCACACACCTTTGAACATATCTTCAATACTGATCACGAGCAATGGACTCAAAGAATTATTACTTCTAAAGAAACTGAGATCAATCAAGTTTTACGTCAAGTTTCTGATGACTTCCCAGAAAAAGTCGCCAGTGTTATCGCTCATACTTATGATAATCCTCAGGTAGTTCAGATGATTTCTAGCCAAATCGACGCTGATCGGATGGATTATCTACTACGTGATGCATATTTCACCGGCACAAAATATGGAATGTTTGATTTAACAAGGATTCTTCGTGTTATGCGTCCTTATAAAAATGGGATTGCCTTTGATTATGATGGGATGCATGCCGTTGAAGATTACGTACTAAGCCGTTTCCAAATGTACCAGCAAGTTTATTTTCACCCAGTATCACGTGGTATGGAAGTAGTCTTAACCAAGCTATTGCAACGTGCAAAGGACTTGTATGAGCACAATCATATGAATGACTTTGAAATGCCAAGTTTGTTGATCCCATTCTTCGAAAATAACGTCGGCATTGACGATTATCTATCCCTAGATGATGGTATATTGAATACCTACTTCACCTTATGGCAAAATTACCCAGACGAGATTTTGAAAGATCTCTCTTATAGATTCTTGAGTCGCAAACCTTTGAAGTCAGCTGAATACGATCAAGAAACCGAGAAGATACTTCCAAAATTGGCTGATATAGTTGAAAGTGCTGGATTTGCTAAAGAGTACTACACTTCCACAAACACAAGCTATGACCTACCCTATGATGTTTATAGCCCAAATAGTAACAAAAATCGCACCCAAATCGAGATCATGCGTGATGATGGATCATTGATAGAATTATCGACCATCAGTGGTTTGGTAAATGCCCTA
Organism: Companilactobacillus allii; assembly: GCF_001971585.1. Classification (NCBI taxonomy): domain Bacteria; kingdom Bacillati; phylum Bacillota; class Bacilli; order Lactobacillales; family Lactobacillaceae; genus Companilactobacillus; species Companilactobacillus allii. The sequence continues at coordinate 198,669 of NZ_CP019323.1, forward strand.
ACCGGTAAGATCTCTGGCGATGAAAGATTCTACTTCCCAAAGTCAATGCTAGTTGAGCATCCAGATGATATTTTTAGTAACACTTATGAGCAATTCCAAGAGCACATCTTTAACGATGAAATAATCTAAAGATCAATATCAAGTGATCCAAGTTAAAACGCTTTCAGTTTTTACCGATATTTAATAGAATGTATTTATATGAATAATAATTTTCTTAAATCTCTAAAATACTAGGAGGAACACTTGATGAAAGAATTCTCAGAACAAACTCGACTGGATAACTTACGATCCATGCAAAATGAAGAATTAGACCTGTTGGTTATCGGTGGTGGCATCACAGGATCTGGTATTACACTTGATGCACAAACTCGTGGCATCAAAACAGGACTAGTTGAAATGCGAGACTTTGCATCTGGAACATCAAGTCGATCAACCAAATTGGTCCACGGTGGACTACGTTATTTAAAACAAGCAGCTATTAATGAGGTCCATGAGGTTGGTAGTGAACGTGCCATCGTCTATAACAATGCACCTCAAATCACGACGCCCTTAAAAATGATGCTACCATTTTATAACGGTGGAACTTTTGGTCCTTTTTCTACAGCCATTGGTTTGGATGTCTACGATAGATTAGCTCAGGTTAAATCTTCAGAGCGCAAATATATGCTCGATCCACAACACACTACTGATCGTGAACCTTTTATAAAAAGTGAGAATCTCAAAGGATCTGGAGTTTATGTGGAGTATCGTACTGATGATGCCAGATTGACACTTGAAGTAGTCAAAAAAGCCAGTGAATTAGGCGCTTTGATTGCCAATTATACAAAAGTTACTGACCTATTGTATGATGAAAATCAAAAAGTTTGTGGAGTTATTTTTGAAGACCAAATAAGTGGTACAACTGGAGAAATCCATGCAAAGAAAGTAGTGAATTCCTGTGGACCTTGGGTAGATGAAATAAGAGATATGGACGGATCTAACACAGGTAAGCATCTTCACTTAACAAAGGGTGTTCACCTAGTCATCGATCACGAAAACTTCCCTATTTCCAATTCAATTTACTTTGACACTCCATTTCATGACGGTAGGATGATGTTTGCAATTCCTCGTGAAAACAAGACCTATATTGGAACAACTGACACGACTTGGAATAGTGATCCAAAAGAACCAAATATCACAGTAGAAGATGTAACCTATATTTTGGCAGCCGCTAATCAAATGTTTGATCTACCAGAACAATTGACTCCAGATGACGTTGAATCCGGTTGGTCAGGAGTTCGTCCATTAATCCAAGAAGAAGGTAAATCACCTTCTGAAATTTCAAGAAAAGATGAAATTTTCCATTCAAAATCCGGGCTACTTTCAATTGCCGGTGGTAAATTAACTGGTTATCGTAAAATGGCCGAAAAAATCGTCAATGAGGTTGCTTTTGAATTATCCACTGAAACCGACTACGAATATCAATCACAACAAACAAAGAACCTGACTCTTTCTGGTGGTGAAGTTGGTGGTGATGAAGGTTGGGATTTATATCTTGAGGAAATGACCGAACTTGGAATCGTAACGTATAAACTTGAACGTGACGATGCTCAAAAACTTGTTCAACGCTTCGGATCAAATGTCACTGACGTTTACGAATTGATTCCTGACGATGATTTCAAAGATAATCTTCCAAGAGTAGATTGGGCAATGTTACAATATGGACTAAAAGCCGAGATGGTTGAACACCCAATTGACTATCTACTTCGCCGTAGTAGTCAAATGTTGTTTGATATCAATCATATGAAAGATGTTGAAGATCCTGTAATTGATTATATGAGTGATTATTATGGCTGGGATGAAGCTACTAAAAAGTCAATGACTGATGAGGTCAACGAGAAACTTAAATTGACCGACTTAAGTGAAATAAAGAAAGCCTATCACGAACATATCGCCAAAGAAGTTTAGTTACTAAAAAAAGTCTGTCTTTTAGACAGGCTTTTTATTTTAGAGGGGAAATATATTGAATACAACGATCACAGATAATTTATTAAAGAACAAGAAACTCAATTCAAAAAAAGCTATTATTTTTGGTTTTAAAAAAATGAACGATAATCTATTGATCTATCAAACTGATATTTTGAATCAACAGTTTCAACTGATAATAACGCTAAATGCCAATAGTGAATTGACTACAAAATTGATTGAAATAAGTGACGGTAATGAATATCGTTTGCATCTTGACCCTTCTGCCACTGGAAGCTTTGTCAATTCAGTTAGAAATGAATTTTTAGGAGTTATCAATGAAATCGTCGATAATTGCTTTGATACAGATATTTTCAAAAATTCACAGACAAAACAAGTCATCGAATACGTCAATGACACCTATGATACAGAACTAGAATTCTTGTGGGAAAAGTTCCCAAATTACGCAGCTTTGAGGAGACTTGATAACAAAAAGTGGTATGGATTATTGATGATCGTTAACGCTAAGAAAATTGGTCTTGATATTGATGGCGACGTTGAAGTATTAGATTTGAGGATAGACACTGACAAAATGGAACAAACTATTGATAATAAAACATTTTTCCCCGGATACCATATGAATAAGAAACACTGGTATGCTATTTATTTAAATGACGGTATTTCAAACGAAGAGTTATTCCAAAGAATAAATAATAGTTACATTCTTGCAGATAAATAACGGTCAGACACTTACAAATTCATAAAAATATAGTAAAGTAGTCAGTATATTCAAAACTGTAAAGGAGAACTGCATTAATGTTTAAAGAATTTCAAGAGTTTATCTCTCGTGGTAGTGTTGTCGACTTAGCCGTTGGTGTTATCGTTGGTGCTGCCTTTAATAGTTTGGTATCAGCGTTAACTACTTATATTATTAACCCATTACTTGGTGTTTTTATTGGACAAATCAACTTGTCAGAAATGAAGTTTGAATTTTTCGGAGCTAGTTTCTTGATTGGTGATTTCATAAATGCCTTAATCAATTTTCTAATCGTAATGTTTGTAGTCTTTACAATCGTTAAACTAATGAACAATATGAGACGTGATGGATCAAAAAGTAAATTTGACGAAAGCGTTGAAGAACTTGACCCACAATTGGAGTACTTACAACAAATTCGTGATTTACTAAGATATCAACAATTACGTGATCAAGAACAAGATAAAAAAAGAAGAAAATAAAGTATGACAGAGTGTGCCAAAACACGCTCAGTTTTCGTTTATAAACCCAAAAGGGCCGGTATTTACGCAAGTAAATATCGGTCCTTTTAGGTTTATATTGAGAAAATTGTGTTTTGGCACACGTTTTCACTATTTAAGAGGTGTAACAACTTTCAAATCCAAAGCTTGTAGGAATCCACTATCGCCATCAACGACCATTGGAATCACATTAACACTAGGTGCGGCACTAGTTACATAGCTTTCATCCAGTGGCATCATACCATCAATACTGATATCAAGTGTCTTAGGGATTCCTTCAATATGAATCTTATTATCAATCTCTGGTACTTTGGCGACGTCATCACAAATCTTATGAACATAAATCAGACTTGCCTTTTCTTCACCATTGACCATACCTGTCATAGTAAATCTGTGTCCGCTAATTGTACCTTTTTTGACAGTTCCAAAAATCGGATGTAAATCCACTGGAGCTTTGAAGCATTCATGTTCGATCTTCATATCATCAAACTTAAACCCTAATCTCTCACCTAATTCATAAACTCCAGATACATAATACGAAGCAATACCCATCTTTAATTTATCTTGTGGGAATTTATCAGGATCCATTCCATAGCCGAATACCTTTACCCAGCTAGAGAAGTTGTGTTGATCATCTTCACCAGATTGAACAACTATTTTATCCACTCTTCCCATTAATCCAGCCAATACAGTTGGAATATATGATGCATAAGCCCCTGGCAAAAGTCCAGTTGGTAGATACGAGACATTATTTTCTTTTGCGGCATCATTGATCATTTTATAAAGATCTGGTGTAGTGACTTGTGAATAATAAATCGGCAAAGTAGTTACAACGTTCTTCTTTGCTCTTAATATCTTACAAATTGCCTCTGCACTAGGTGTAAATCCACCCTTTTCATCACGAACAAGTGGTGTGTAATCAAGAACAATATCAGCATCAAGTTTCAAAGCATCGTCGATATTATTAATTACAACAATACCAGTCTTAGGAAATCCAAATATCTCACCGGAATCTTTGCCGATTTTCTTTGGGTCTACATCAACGGCACCAACCAACTCCAATGATTCTTTATCTTGAATCATTCTAATTGCTGCACGTCCAACATTTCCAAGGCCCCAAACTATTACCTTATACTTCTTCATCTAAATCACCCCATTACTTGTATTTTTCATGCTCATCATATCACAAGGCTTACAGGGTTCATATACCATTTAGACTAAAACTATCAAAACATTCCTAATATCTTCCACCAACCTAGACCAATTATCATAAATATCAAGAATTCTGTCATTGAAACAATGAATCCAACACGCCACCACTCTTTTTGCGATACATAACCAGTTGCAAAATAAATCGAGGCTGTACCAGTTCCATAGTGTGTCGTACTTGGGGAAATACAAGTTAACATGGCAAACATCATGATTACCATCGTTGCATTAGCTCCTAAACTTACTAATACAGTCGCAAACGGAATATATAATGCCTGCATATGTACCAAAACACTGGTAAAGAAATAATGAATATAGAGATAAACCAGTGCCAAAACAATGAATGCAGACATCAAACTCAATCCACTAACGCTGTCTGACATAATATTCTTGAACCATTTTATTACACCAGTCTGTGCCAAGTATGGCGTGATTGCCATCAATGGTGGTAACCAAATGAAAATGTTCCAGACTTTCTTCTCAGACAAGATATCATCTAATCCAATAACTCCAGCAACGACTAAAATGGCTAATCCTAATAAAGCGATACTTGTATTATCCAAATTAGTAAATTGTGTAGTTGACCAAAGAACGATCATTAATACAAATACAAGAATCATAATGACTTCCTTAGTTGAAACTTTTCCCATTTCGTTCAATTTCTCTTTAGCAAAGTTCTGTGCATTAGGAATTTTTTTCAACTCAGGCTTATGAATAAAGTAAATAACTAATGGAACTATCAATAGCGCTAGAAGGCTAGGAACGGATGTATATTTTAACCAATCAAACCAAGATATTGATACATGGAAAACACTCTTTCCCATACTTAATGCCAACGGATTGGTCGCCATCGCGGTTAGAAATAATGATCCAGCAATTAAATTCTGATGAAAACTAGTCAACAGTAAAAACGAACCTATTTTGTTTTGTGTGCCATCATCTGGTTCAGATCCTAAAGACTTGGATAAAGAAATCGTAATTGGATATAAAACACCAGCACCTCTGGCGTTTGTATTCGGTACAAATGGAGCCATAATAACATCACAAATTGTCAGAACATAAGATAATGCAAGTGAACTATGTCCGAATCTATAAATCAGATAATAAGCAATCCTAAATCCTAACTTGGTGGTTCTAAATCCAATAGCCACAAAAAACGCAAACATAATAAGCCATACAGCACTATTTCCAAATCCTGCATAGATCATTTCTGCTGGCATAGCCTGTGAGATGGTTAAGAAGGCCATCATGATTATTGACAATACCGCCAATGGTGCCAAATTCAATAAACAACCCAGAATAAATCCGATAAAAATAGCAAACGTATGCCACCCAGCTGCCTTCACACCGACAGGAATTGGTAAAAACCAAATAATTAACACAACAAGAATAACTGCAATCGAATAAAATATCTTTTTATTACGATTTTTCATATTTCCCCCCTTGGAACAATTTATTCAATTGTAACAAAGGCAGAATAATATTTTTAAACTATTTTAATATATTTTATTATCAATTAAATATTAACAAAATATATCATCTACCACTGATCATAATGAAGCTAATCAAAATGATTGCGGTAATTCCTAGTGCAATTCCAATTGACATTAAATCTGACTTATATCGTTTAACATTTCGAATGTAACGTTCATTTCTTAAACAAAATATCAAAATAACCACAATGAATATAAACGACCAAAATAAAGGCAACATAGTAACACCTCAAAATAGTATTTTGTTTACACAAATTACTATCTTGCGACACTTTAGTCAATTAATCTACTTGAAATATACACTTTGTAAAACGTGTGCCAAAACGCAATTTTCTCCTGTATAAATCTAAGAAATAAGGAATTGGTGATATACTTTTTTTCTACTCAGTTTTGTAGCTCAAACGTGTGCCAAAACGCAATTTTCTCCGTATAAGCAAAAAGAAGCCAATATTTACATGCGTAAATATCGACTTCTTTTTGCTTATACACGAAAACTGAACGCGTTTTGGCACACTCTATTTTTTATTTGCTTTAAATCTATTATCAAACAATGGACTTACTGGTTCATTGTCGTGAATACGACGAATTGCATCACCGATAAGTGGTCCAACAGAAACTTGAACCATACGATCGATAATTTTTTCTTTAGGAAGATTGATAGAATCTGTAACAATCAACTTTTTAATTGGTGAGGCTTCAATTCTTTCAATAGCTGGACCTGAAAGGATTGGATGTGTACAACAAGCATAGACCTCGGTAGCACCTGCATCAATTAATGCTTGTGATGCTAATGAAATTGTACCTGCAGTATCAATCATATCATCAATAATAATTGCACGTTTGCCTTTTACATTACCAATAATATTCATAACTTCAGCGACATTGGCACGAGGTCTACGCTTATCGATAATAGCGATTGGTGTCTTCAAAAATTCAGCTAACTTTCTAGCACGAGTAACACCACCGTGATCAGGTGAAACAACAACGGCATCTTCTTCTAGATGATTTGTTAAGAAATAATCTGCCAAAAGTGGAGCACCCATTAGATGGTCAACTGGAATATCAAAGAATCCTTGAATCTGTGCAGCATGCAAATCAAGTGCTAGAACACGGTTAACACCGGCACGTTCTAACATATTTGCAACTAGTTTAGCAGTGATAGGTTCACGAGAACGTGACTTTCTATCTTGTCTTGCATATCCATAATAAGGAATAACAACATTGATCAAGTGAGCTGAAGCACGTTTAAGTGCGTCAACCATGATCAAAAGTTCCATTAAGTTATCATTAACTGGAGCTGAGGTTGATTGAATCAAGAATACTTCTGCACCACGAATACTTTCCTCAATATTAATTTGAATCTCACCATCGCTAAAACGTGTAACTGATGATTTTCCTAGCGGAATTCCAACTTCTTTGGCAATTTTTTCTGCCAAAGGCTTATTAGAATTCAACGCAAAAATTTTCATTGGTCGTTCGTTACTTTGATATGACATTAATATCCACCTTTATTCCCAATCTTCACTTTTTGATAATGGTAATCTATCCCAAAAATCTTCTTTATTTGTTTGTCTTTGTCTAGCAATTGCCATGGCATGCTTTGGTATATCGTTGGTTATTGTTGAACCAGCGGCAATAAACGAATGATCAGACATCTCAACTGGAGCGACAATATTAGAATTGCTTCCAATAAATGAATGATCTCCGATATTACTATGCCATTTCTTGACACCATCGTAATTAACAAACACAACACCACAACCAACATTGATGTCCGTACCAAGAGTAGCATCACCAACATATGTTAAATGACCAACTTTTGTACGATCACCAATCTTGGCATTTTTAATCTCACAGAAGTTACCAACATGGACTTCTTTGCCAATTTCAGCTTTAGGACGCAAATGTGAATTTGGACCAATATCACTACCCTCATGCATAATCGCACTTTCGATAGTTGAACTGATAATCTTTACGTTATCTTCAATAACGGCTTTTTCTAGTCTTGAACCAGAACCGATCAAGCAATTAGAGCCAATTACTGTTTTACCAAAAATTTTAACATTGGGTTCAATAACAGTGTCACTGCCAATTTTAACATCAGCATCGATATAGGTATTATTTGGGTCGATTATAGTTACACCTTCACGCATATGAAATTCATTGATACGAGTTTGCATCAATTTTTCAGCATGTGATAAGGCGACACGATCATTAACACCCATTGATTCACTCAAGTCAGCCATTTGATAGGCTGATACTTTTTTATTTTGTTTCTTAAACATACCAATTAGATCTGGTAAGTAGTATTCACCTTGAGCGTTATCGTTTTTTACATTGTGTAAATTATCAAACAATAACTTATTGTCAAAACAAAGAACACCAGTATTGATTTCTTGAATCTTCAGTTCCTCGTCAGTGGCATCTTTTTGTTCAACAATCTTAGAAACACTGCCATCGACTCCACGAACCATGCGACCATATCCAAACGGATTATCAGCATGAGCGGTTAAAATCGTAACAGCAGCTTGTTGCTTTTCATGGTAATTAAACAATTTCTCAAAAGTTTCAGCGGTAAATAGCGGTGTATCACCATTAACAATCAATGTTGTACCCTCTTTATCAGCCAAAACATCTTCAGTTTGTAAAACAGCATGAGCAGTACCCAGTTGTTCTTCTTGCAAAGCGTACTTAGTACGGTCTCCTAATAGATCACGGACCTTTTCAGCACCACTACCAATAACTGTTTCGACAATTGCAGGCTTCATTTTTTCAACCTGTGTCAAAACATGATCGACCATAGCTTTACCAGCTACTGGGTGCAATACTTTGTACAATTTAGATTTCATTCTTGTTCCCTTACCGGCAGCAAGGATTATTACATAACGATTCGACATTGGAAACTCCCTTTCAGTCACTCAAATATCCTTATATATAATAGCATTATTAGTGCCATCTACTCAATTATGTTTTATTCAAAATAACTAAAATCAGTTTTTGCTAGATAATCTCCTGGTTCCATCTTTAAAATACGGTTAACTGTATCAATTTGGTTAACTTTGAATAGTGATGTTACTTTGGTATCTCTAAACTCAGATCTAACATTGATATTCTCAGCGAAGACAGTTGCCCCAGCAAAGATAGCATTGAATTCTGAAATAAGGCTACGCATACCATTAATAGTACCGCCACCTTTCATAAAGTCATCAACCACTAGAACACGAGATCCTTCTGGAAGACTACGCTTTGATAATTCCATCTTTTCAATTCGATCAGATGATCCGGACGCATAGTTGACACTTATTGTTGAACCTTCAGTTATTTTTGAATCTCTTCTGACCATTACAAAAGGAATATTCAAAAAATTGGCAACACTTTGGGCAATGGGGATTCCCTTAGTGGCCACTGTCATAACAACATCAATAGAACTTTGAGAATATTGTGTAGCAATCATTCTTCCTATTGTTCTTAGTACTTCTGGATCCGCAAGTAAATCAGTCAAATATAAATATCCACCTGGCAAAATACGGTCAGGTTCTTCTAGACGTTTAGTTGTAGTTGTAATAAAGTCTGTAGCTTCTTCCTTTGAGATTCCTGGTGTAAAAATAACTCCACCACCGGCACCTGGCAAAGTTTCCAAGGCACCAATGCCACGAATCATAAAAGTTCTTCTAAGAATTCCCAAGTCTTCTGAGATCGATGACTTGGCAGATTCATATCTTTTAGCAAAAAATGCCAAAGAAATTAGTGTATGTGGTCTTTCTAATAAGTAACGAGTTTCATCAATTAAACGTTCGCTTCTTCGTGTTTTCATATATATCTCTCCTAAAAAACGTATATCACTTCAGATTATAAAGCAAATAGCACAACAATCAATTCATTTTCCGCTAATAAGTTAAGATTTTCAAGTCTTTTCGACATTTTTTGATAAATAAAAAGAGGATTGCTTCTCTCGCAATCCTCTTTTTGTATATATTATTCAGCGTCGGCTACTTCTGTATCGGCACTTGAATCTTCATTTGCTGCTTCACTATCGAAAGTGATATCAATAGATTTTGTTAATAAATCAGCATAACTGTATGAAACTCTTTCAAAGGAGTTTTCATCTTGATCTAAATCAACAACAAAAACTGAATGGAATGTTTCTGCTAAGGTTCCACGACGGCGGATAACCTTTTTACGACCTGCTTGTGCTACAACCGTTAGGTTTTCACCTAAATGAGAGTCTAAACGACTCTTAATTGATTTCAATGACGTTGGCATTTTATTAAATCACTCCTTAGGAGTGCAATACTACCATGATTTCCTGAAAATTGCAAGAATATTATCATTTTTTAAACTAATTATTTTTTAATTCTTTGTTGTAAATCAGTCGCTAATTTCTTGTATTGTTCAATAGAAACCTGTTCGCCACGGGCATTTTCAGCTATTTCGCAATCTTTGAAAACTTCTTTGATAATTTCACGATTTTCATCGGTTCTTCCTAGCCAATTCAAGAAATTATTCATTAAACTCTTTCTTTTTTGGGCAAAGGAGGAACGAATTAACTTATTAAAGAATTCAGGATCTTCAATATCTATCTTTTCTTTAGGAAGTCTCTCCAAAACAGCAACTGCTGAATCTACCTTCGGTCTTGGTATGAATGATTCTTTACCAACTATACAAGCTATTTTAGCGTCCATTTGTGTCTGAACTGCAATTGTTAGTGAGCCATATTCACGATGCCCCGGATTAGCAGTGATTCTTTCGGCTACTTCTTTTTGCATCATTAATACCAATGCTTGGAATGGATAATCACTATTTATCAAACTCAACATGATAGGCGTAGTGATGTAATACGGAAGATTGGCAACGACCTTGATAGTCTTACCTTCTAAATGATGTTCCTTAACAAAATCATCAAGATTAACTTTTAGAATATCCTCGTTGAATACCTCGATATTATCGTAATAACTTAAAGTATCTTCCAAAACTGGAATAAGAGATTGATCGATCTCAAATGCATAAACCTTCTCGGCAACTTCAGCAAGCTTCTCTGTCAGTGCACCAATACCGGGTCCAATCTCGATTGCAATCTCATCAGATTTCAACTTACTAGCATCTACGATCTCATTCAAAACTTTTTCACTAGTTAAGAAGTTTTGTCCCAAACTTTTTTTGGCACGCAATTTATATTTACGAAGAATATCATTAGTACGAATCGGATCAGAAATGCTTAATCTATTTAGTGTCATGGGTACTTCCTTTATCAAATTTTTCAACTGCAGCAAGTAACTTTTGTGGTGACACTTGTTGCATATTTAAACGATTCAAAAACTGCTTGGCGTTAGTATAACCAAGTTTCAAATCATCACCAACAAATTCTCGACGTTTTTGGGAACTAACATCCCCAATCAACCCAAGATCAATCATATCGTTAGTACTATAATCATCAGTCAAATCAGACATAGTATAAATTGAAGCTAGAGCTTTTTTTATATCTTCATCTTTGGCATGCTCAATTCCCAAACTACCATCACTTTTTTTAGGAACGGCTTTATTTCTAGGTAAAAATGCTTGTTTAGCATCTGGTACTACTTTAGAAATTATCGTTCGTAATCTATTACCGTTGAAATCAGGATCGGTGAAGATAATTACTCCACGCTTTTGTTGTGCGGCCTTAATTCGTTCAATAGTTTCGTCACTCAACGCTGAACCACGAGTCTCTATTGTATCAACCTCACCCAAACAATCCTTCAATCGATTGGTATCAGATTTTCCTTCTACTACAATTATTTCTTTTATTTTCATTATTTAATATTATAAACACGATATGAATTCTCAAACGTATGTTGAGCAACTATATCTGGGTCTATATCCTTATATTTTGCAATTGCATCAAGTACGAAGCGAGTATAACCAGGTTCATTTTGGTGACCACGATATGGTTCTGGAGCTAAATACGGTGCATCTGTTTCTACTAGCAATCTATCTAATGGCGTATTCTTGGCGGATTCATGGACCTCTTTAGCATTCTTAAAAGTAACAACTCCACTGTATGAAATCATCAATCCTAAATCCAAAAACTTATTCAGCCATTCCAAATTACCGTTAAAACTATGCATGATAATCCCAGATTTGGACATATCATGATTCTTCAAGATCTCGTACATATCTTCAAATGCGTCTCTACAATGAATTGAAACCGGCATATTGTACTGTTGTGCCACGTCTAGTTGCTTAATCAAAGTAGCCTTTTGAATACTTGATTCAGGGTTTTCGCTCCAATGATAATCCAATCCGATTTCACCGATCGCGACAACCTCAGGAAGCTTGATCTGATTAACCAATTGTTCCTCGTTATATTCACTGGCAAACTCTGGATGCCAGCCAATCACAGCATGTAGCGGTTTATAATTTTGAGCCAAGCGAATGGCCTCAATATTGTAATCCTCATTTTGACCAATAATAGCCATTTCATCAACATCAAACTCGGCAGCACGATCAATATATTCTTGAGTCTTACCAGCAAATGCTGGATCATTTAAATGCGTATGAGTATCAAAAATTTTCATTAGCCTAAAATTGCCCCATTTTTATGTGAATTATCAACCAGAACCAATTTAACATCATCCCCGGCTTCTGTTGAAAGTAACATTCCGTTACTCCACTCACCACGGATCTTTCTTGGCTTCAAATTGATAACGGCAACGACTTTTTTGCCAATCAGTTCTTTAAAGTTAGGGTAGAATTCATACATACTTGACAAGATTTGACGATCGATTCCTGTACCATCATCCAAAGTGAATTGTAACAACTTATCAGCATTGGCAGCACGTTTTACGTCAAGGATCTCTGTAACGACCATTTTCACTTTAGAAAAGTCATCAAAACTGATTTCTTTAGGATATTCGTCTTCAGACTCACTTTGTGCCTTGGCCTTAGCTTGAGCTGACTTGCTCAACTTGCCACTACCATTTTTAGCCTTTTCTTCAGCCATCTTGTTTTTGATATATTCGACTTCTTCTTTAGCATCTAGTCTTGGGAAAATAGGTGTTGGATCACTTGTAACTGTCTTACCTACAACTGTATCGCCAAACTTCAAGCTCTTATCGTTGTCATAATCCAATCCCAATTGTGCAAACATCTTGATTGGTGATTGTGTCATAACTGGACTAATTAGTAAGGCAATCAATCTTAATCCTTCGGCCAAATGTCCAAGAACAGAATCTAATTCTTCCTTCTTGTCAGCATCTTTAGCAAGGACCCAAGGTTTAGTTTCATCAATATACTTGTTAGCACGACTGATAAATGCCCAAACACTAGCTAGTGCATCTGGGAACTCGAACTTATCCATATGTTTACGATAATCTGTCAAAGTTGTTTCATAAGCACCCTCCAGTGCTGTATCAAACTCTGTTACTGCCTTAACTGAAACCACTTTACCATCATCATATTTATTTATCATTGAAATGGTTCTGTTTAGAAGATTTCCAAGATCGTTAGCAAGATCGTAATTGATCTTATCAATATAATCTTCTGGAGTGAACATTCCATCATTACCAAATGGCATTGCACGCATCAAGTAATAACGTAATGAATCTAGTCCATAACGATTAACAAGCATCTCAGGATAAACAACATTACCCTTAGATTTTGACATCTTACCATCTTTCATCAATAACCAACCGTGACCAAACACTTGCTTAGGCAAATCAATTCCTAGCGCCATCAAGATAATAGGCCAGTAGATAGTATGGAATCTAACGATTTCTTTACCAACGAATTGAACATTAGCTGGCCAATACTTCTTGAATAATGAGTCATCATCACTCATGTAGCCAAGAGCTGTAATATAGTTCAATAAAGCATCAACCCAAACATAAACAACATGCTTAGGGTCACTTGGGACTGGAACTCCCCATGTAAAGCTAGTTCTAGATACAGCTAAGTCTTCCAAACCGGGTTTGATGAAGTTATTGACCATTTCATTCTTACGAATCTCTGGTTCAATAAATGTTGGATTATCTTCATAATACTTCAACAAACGATCAGCATACTTGCCCATCTTAAAGAAGTATGAAGGCTCTTTAACTAAGGTAACTTCATGACCAGATGGAGCAAGTCCACCACTTACCTTTCCATCTTTATCACGATAAACCTCGGCAAGTTGTGATTCGGTGAAGTACTCTTCATCATCAACTGAATACCAACCAGTATATTCACCTAAATAAATATCGCCTTGAGCAATCAACTTCTCAACGATCTTTTGGACAGCAGCAACATGATAGTCATCAGTTGTACGAATGAACTTATCATTAGAAATTTCTAGTAACTTCCACAATTTTTTAATATCTGAAGCCATCATATCGACGTATTCTTGAGGCTTCATATGCTTAGCTTCAGCCTTTTGTTCGATCTTCAAACCATGCTCATCTGTACCTGTCAAAAAGAAGACATCGAATCCTTCATTACGCTTATAGCGTGCAAGTGTGTCAGCAGCAATAGTTGTATATGAGTTACCAATAGTAAGTTTTCCCGATGGATAATAAATCGGTGTAGTTATGTAAAAAGTCTTTTTGTCTTGAGTCATTTATATATTTAAGCCTCCGTGAATAATTGTTTTAAGTATATCATTTTATAATTGAGAAAAAACATTAACAGCGTCATCGGAAATAGCAAGTCCTGAAGAATCAATATCAATATCTTCCTTATTGATAACTACCAACTTGGCATCAGACGATGCATAGTTCAATAGTCCTGCAAAAGGATAGACCTTAAAGCTTGTTCCCACTACAACAAGAAGATCGGCTTTTTTTACATATTCAACCGCTTTTTCCACATTCTTAGGATTGATATTCTCCCCATATAAGACAGTAGTACCGGGACGAATGATTCCGTTGTCTTCATGATGAATATAATCTTTCATGTAGTATTTGTAATCAAATTGTTTGCCACAAGTTAAGCAATGAATGTCATCATACAAATTGCCATGAAATTCCACAACGTTCTTAGCACCAGCCTTAGTATGCAATTTATCGACATTTTGTGTAACAATAGCTCCTTTATCATTACTTATCTCAGCCATTTTCTTATGAATAATATTGGGCAAAGCATCTGGAAAATACATATTGTGAACTGTAAAGTCATGGAAAATCTCTGGATTCTTCAATAGATTCTCATGACTCAACATATATTCTGGTGGAAAATCATATTTTTCACGTTTGTATAAACCATTCTTAGAACGATAATCAGGAATACCTGATGGTGTAGATACTCCAGCACCGGTCAAAAATGTAACAAACTTAGCCGCTTTAAGCAGATCCTTAAACTCTGAAATTTCGTCTGACATAATTCTCTCCTATCTCAATTGATATTTGATTCCATTTTTAGCAAACGTTTCCTTTAGTGTTCTCTGGTAATATGCTTTATAAAATTCTGGATTGACCTTAGTTGAATCAAAATTCAATGTTGCAACACTTTGACCATCATTAATAGCAATCAAAGCAAACGCATCATCTCCAGTTGATCGATTCTTAAATGCCGAATGCTTAATATTATAAGTTTGATTCAAATTCAAACGTAATTGACGCTCAGAAACAATCGGTGTCACATTTAAGAATTCATGATAATGCATACTTTCGTATCCTCTGGAAATGATCAAGTCATTGTATTCTTCTAAGACGTTGATAAGAGCACGTCTGAATTGGAATGGCTTAGTTAAATCATTATCCTCAACTTGCTTAACAAGCTTAGAAGCGACTTTAAAGGAAACAGGAAAGTTCAATTTCCAATCACTATCTTCACTATGTTGTCCAAATATTATCGCGTCGAAAATGATCAATGAACGATAGAATCGCATGTTGTCTGGGTCCAATTGAACGTTTGGATTCAGAGCATGATCGATACCCTTCAAATATTCTTTTTTGATCTCATCTGTATAGCTGCCATCATCAATTTGCTTTTGAACAACTAAGGAATGCTCCAAACTTTCAAATAATGAATTAGCCGTTGAAATGATTCTACCGTCAACATCCCTATCACCACTAGTTACGGCACAAGATATCAATGGTTCACCTGAATTCTCCAATTCAACATGATACAATTCGTGCAATAGAACAAACTCTGAGTATTTTTCATTAGTAATAGTTACTGTAATTTTATTATGTTTAGTTTCATGGCTTGCTTGATCAAGTGTCAAAAACTGGTGATCACTAAAATCACTATATATTTCAACCTTATTATCAGTAAGTTGTTCAATCTTTGATATCTGATTTACAATATTATCAGATAGGTTATTTATATCTATTCTTTCCACTTTTATTACCTCACTACAAATATTTTTAGGAGATGGGTTATATGAAAATAACTGTACCTTTAATAAATGGACTTCTGCCCGATAAATATGGGAAATTTGCTCCTGCAGATGATATTAAAAATGGGGAACCAGTCGTTAGTTTCCCATTTAAGTTATCAGACATTCCAGAAAGTACCAAATCCCTTGCTCTAACATTTACCGATCCAGATTCCATCCCTGTCTGTGGATTTGAATGGATTCATTGGACAATGGCGAATATTTCACCAGACCAATTGAACATCCCAGAAAACTTCAGCCAAACCACACATTCTGCTATTCAAGGTAAAAATAGTTCTGCCAGTCCATTATTGGGTAAACCAAAAAGCCCCTTCACTACTGGGTATAATGGACCGAAACCACCAGATACCACACATAATTACGTACTAAAAGTATACGCTCTTGACACGGTTCTTGATATTGCAGACGACTTTTGGATGAATGAATTGCTCCACAAAATGGAGAATCATATTGTTGATTCAACAAACCTAACATTACCAAGCCGTGCTTAATCTTTTGCTTGATTCATTTTATGGAAGTAATTAAATACATAACCTTCTCTAACACCGAAATTCGAAAAGCGGATTTCGTTAGAGGGGGTTTTTTTAATTATCTCTGAAATAATCAAAATTCCACCAAGTATGACTTCAAATCTTCCATCACTTAATTCCTTGATCTTACTACGCTCTTCATTAGACGAGTGGAGTAAGCGATTAAACAACGTATCGATTTGTTCACTAGTAACGATTGAGTTATGTAAGGTTTTCTTCTTCTTACCTTCTCGATTTAAAATACTAGTAACTGCACGAAGAGTTCCACCTAAGCCAACAAATGTTGCTTCAGAACTCATCCAATTCAGATTATCTAATCGTGCGTTAATAGCCTTTTTTGCATTAGCCAACTCGCTAGACTTTATCGGATCACTCTTCAAATAAAGGTCCGAAATTGAAATTGCTCCAATTGGAATACTCAGACCATGTTTCAAGCGTCCTTTTTTAGCTAAGCTTATCTCACTGCTACCTCCACCGACATCAACAATTAAGGCATCCTTAATCCTCATTGTATTGTGAACAGCGACATAATCATAATATGCCTCTTCTTGCTCATCAATAATGTGCAGTTGTAATCCAGTCTCTTTAAGTACCGCAAATATCAATTGTTCCTGATTTTTTGCAAGACGAACTGCCGCTGTGGCGATCAAACTTATACTATCTACTTCGTATCTTTGAATTCTATCTTGAAATTTCTTCAAAACATCAATTGTCTCTTCAATTTGTTCATTCGTTAATAATCGACTTTGTGCAATCGATTTGCCTAACCGAACTGGTTCACGCCATCGATCCAAGGTTTTAAAACGATTCCGCTTTGAAGATCTATACACTGATGTTCTGATGGAGTTAGATCCTATTTCTATCACTGCTAACTTCACATTGCATCACTTCCCATTGTTTTAATTATATAAAAAAAAAGACCTACATAGTAGGTCTATCTTCACAAAGTTATGAAATTAAGTCAGATTTTAATTGTTTTTGTTCATTATAGAACTGTTTATAGGCTAAATAACACGAAATAAAGGATCCAATACTAGTTGATGCCAGTAACATAAAAGTTACCATGATTTGATACTTGATTGCTTTAACCGGGTCAACTCCAGCAATTATTAATCCAGACATCATCCCTGGCAATGCAACTAGGCCTAGTGTCTTAATGGAATCAATCGTTGGCTGCATGCCACTTTTGATACTCTCTCGAATAATATCTTCAGAAGCCAATTTAATATCTGCACCAAGTGCCAATTTCTCTAGGATCTGTTGATGACGATCAGTGAAACTTTGTTTCATATTTCGATAACATAAACCGATCGCCACCATAATATTACTAGCAATCATACCCGTAAATGGAACGATCTGTTCAGGTATGAATTTGATCGATCCTGTTAAAACTAAAGTTCCTAGGGTAATTACTGTTCCAATCGATATAGCCAATAACGAAAATGAGAATGCCTTAGGGATTCCCTTACCTCTCTTACCAGCATTCCACGAAGCATTTATAACGATAATGACAAAGAATGCACTAGTCAGCCAAAAATCATTGGCCTTAATGACAAACTTCAATACATATCCAACAATCGTCAGTTGAACAATTGCTCGGACGACACCGATAATAATATCCTTATCGATCTGTAGTTTCTGCCAGTAACCAATGACAAGTGCAATTATTACCAGAACAAATCCCAGTATCAATGTTGAATTAGAAACCGTTAAATTAGACATTAAATCACCTCACCATTTTTGATAGTAATCTTATCGGTTGATTGTTCAATCTCAGAATCATCATGTGTGACACGAAGAATCGTCAGTCCATCATCTTGATTGAATTTGTTCAAAATACTATGAATGATTTCTTTATTATCTGAATCAAGGCCAGTTGTAACCTCATCTGTAATCAACACTTCTGGTTTGAAGATCAAATTCCTCAGCAAAGCGATTCTTTGCTTTTCACCACCGGAGACATCATTGACACTTTTATCAATATAACTTTCATCCAAATTGACATACTTCAAGAGCTTTACTACTTGTGCTTCATCAAACTCTTCACCACGAACTTCATATGGGAACTCCAAGTTTTCTCTGATTGTTTTGCCAAAAAGTGTAGGTTGCTGAAAGGCATATGACACCCTTTGACGGTACTTGGTTGGTTCATACGAACTAATATGCTTACCATTGAATAAAGCCTCTCCGGAACTAGCACTAATCATTGAAGCCAAAATTCTCATCAATGTGCTTTTACCTGATCCAGATGGACCAACAAACGTTACATACTTACCTCTTTTGATATTCAAACTTATATTCTTTAGAATCCTTTTTTCTCCTACCTGATAAGAAAGATCCTTTACTTCAAAGATATTGTCCACTTATTTCACCCCGTATTTAATTATTAGTAAACCAAAATTTTCAATCAAATCCATTTTTCACAGAGTATACCAAGTATTACCATTTTAGGACAGTCCTTGAAATGTGTATTTCAAAAATTTTAAAAAAATTTGAATTTAGCCCTTGCTACAAAGTATGGTTTACGGTTTAAGGTAAGTACACGAATTAAGAAAGAAGATATATAAATGACAAACAATAAATATGAAAAAACTCTCGCACCTTTTACTTTTAAAAATGGACTTACACTTAAAAATCACATGGTAATGTCACCTATGACCACTTGGTCTGGAAATGACGATGGTACAGTTTCTGATCAAGAAGTTGAATATTATCGTCGTCGTGTTAACGGATTAGGTATGGTAATCACAGGATCGACACCTGTTGCCGCTAATGCAATTGGCTTCAGTGACGAGTTTGCTGGATATGATGACAAGTTTATTCCGAGTCTTACACGTCTTGCAGATGTTGCCAAAAGTGGTGGTGCCAAAGCAATTCTACAAATTCTACATGCTGGTAACAAAGCTAACACTGATCTAGTAGACCCAAAAGATATCGTGAGTTCCAGTACTGTTACAACAAAAGAAAGTACCTTCGTCAAAGCCTTGAGTCCAAGGGCTTTAACTGAAGAAGAAATCTTGGATATCATCAAAGATTTTGGTGAAACAACTAGAAGAGCAATTGCCGCTGGATTTGATGGCGTTGAATTACATGGTGCATTTGGTTTCTTATTCCAGAATTTTCTATCACCATACTATAATAAACGACTTGATAAATGGGGTGGTTCACTTGAAAATCGCATGCGCTTTCCGTTAGCTGTAGTTGACGAAATCAACTCAGTCATCAAACGCTTTGCAAAACGTCCCTTTATCGTAGGCTATCGTATTTCACTTGAAGAACATCTTGATGGTGGTTTGCGATTACATGATTCTTTGGCCTTGATCGATGAGTTAATCAATAGAGGTATTGATTATGTTCACGTGGCATTAAACAATGTGTTAACTTCTAAGCCAATCGGTAGTTCAACTAATGATCCTACTTATCTTGAAACATTAGTTAAGTATGTTGATCACCGTGTTACATTGATTTCTGCTGGATCATTAAACACTCCAGATCAAGCAGAAGAGGCTTTAAATGAAGGATTAGATCTTGCCGCAATTGCGCATGGACTAGTTGTCAATCCTGATTGGGCTGAAAAGGTTAAGACAGGAGACACTGAAGATATCGAACAACAGTTACATATTTCTCAATTAGACAATATGAAATTGCCAGATAAGTTATGGCAAGTATTGCAAAATTCAGGTGACTGGTTTGATATTGTCAAATAAAAAAATTAATCAAAAAGAGGTCAGGATTGTTTTTCAATTCTGACCTCTTTTTGATTAATTAATACCAAATTTATTTACCAATATTGAACAATAACATATCGTGAAATTTCGTATACTTATATTGAATATAATTATTACTGTTTACCATTTATTTAAGGGGAAATAAATATAATGAGAATACATATAAAATTTAGAGTTTTTTATTTAATATTCTTCTTTTTCATTAGTTTGATTTTTTGTGCGACCAAAACTGTGAATGCGGCTGACATTGACGACGGCATCACAAACTGGAAAGTTTCATCATACAATGAAGTTCAATCACTCCCAATCGGTGGCAATCTCTCGTTAGGCTATGCCTTTGGTCTAGCTGCTGATAAGAACTACCAAGTAGCTGATCATCTGGATTCAACTATGACAACAGACTCTGTTGCCATAAGTACCGACAATGCTTATTATTCAAAAATAAACACCTTTTTAAATAATAATGGTAAGTACATTTCTGCAATATTCCAATCTGGTATTACTGGAACTGGGGGCTTACCACAACAATCAGTCTCGCTTTCTTCTCCTGACTTTATGATCGTTCCAAATAATAATTCAAGTACTGCTACCGGGAAAGATTATTCTTTATTAACAAATGCACTAAAGAACAAACAGTACTATATAGGAACAGACGATAACGGTAATAAAGCCTTCAAAATAGTTGGTGACTTCCAAAGAAATGATTCTTTTGGAAATTTCAATTTGAAAGCTGAGATACTTCTTAGAGCATCTCAAAGTAATTCTGCAGTTGTCTATAGAGAACTATACTTACAAAACAATACTACCTCCACTCAATCCTTCGGTGTTTTATATGGTGAGGATACCTACCTAAACGACTCTGATATTGTTGCTATTCAAGATCTTGGCGATCAAAGTGGCTTCTTTATCCAAAATGGTAATTACAAGCTAATGGTAAGTAAAAATGTTCCTGACGGCCCTTCAAACTACATCGGTCAAGAAAACAATACCGGTTTGAATTGGTTAGCTGGATTCATCCCTGCGAACTTCTCAGGTACTGGTGCTGAGGCTAAGTCATTTAATTATGGTGACAATATCATGAATAAAAGAGGAGATTCTACATATACACTGAAGTGGCCATATACAACACTTGCCCCCTCTCAAACTGCACACTATGCATCTACCATCGGTGTCACAGAGGCACCTTACTCACTGCCAGTCGCGGGGAAAACTTATACCAATGAAACTAGTAGCGACAAGTTGAACCGCGTTGGTGACAAGTTAAAATTCAACTTAAAAATTGGTAACTATGGATTCAACAGTAAATGGTCATACGATGATCTGGTAGATAAAATACCCGACGGACTTCAAATTGATACAAGTACAATCAAAATGACTACGGCAAGTGGCACACAGAACATTTCCTCTGACGTCTATGATTCATCAAGTAAAACTTTGACCTTTTATCCAAGTGTTCTATTAACGGATGGACAAAGTGCAACGATTTCCTTTGAGGCAACAATCACCGAAAGCGCAAGTAATCAAACACTAAGCAATACTGCTAATTTCACCGGACACGACGCTATTAACACTTCAGATGGTAGTAAAACCTACAATGCCTCAGTAGATATTCCGGTCGAAAAATCATCATTTGAATATACCTTTACTAACTTAGTAAAAAACGAAACTAAAGGTGACAGTGATTTTTCCGAAAAAACCGATGCAGTTGCTGGTGATATAGTCGACTATCAAATAAAATTCGGTACAAACTCGGATAGTAAAGATTATTTCACTGGTGGACAATTAAAAACTTCTATCCCTGATGGTATGACCTTTGTAAGTGGACAAATTATAGGTTCTGATGGCTGGACTGGTTCCGCATCACCTGATAGTAATGGTAACTTTTCATTAGGTATTGGTAATGTTGGTAATGGAACATTTGCGACGTTGAACTTTAAAGCCAAAGTATCACAGGCTTCAGCCGGTGTCATTACTAGTACAGCAAATATGTCCGGTACCACAAGTACTGGAATTTCCACAGGTGACATGGTATCTAATGTCGCTCAAGTAGATATAAGTGATGTAGTCGGTTTTACCGAAACACCACGCTTAATAGACTTTGGTACAACCAACTTTGCTGGTAAAGAAAAGTCACTTACTAACGTTGCCACAACTGGACAATTAATAGTTAACCATCCTACTGAAGACAATTATTACGTTCAAGTTGGCTTTACAAATGCCAATACTGAACAGATGGTTAATAGCAATGGCGATGCTCTTTCACCTTCGGCTGATGGATTAATGTTTTTGAAGCAGCGTGTAGATTCTGATACAGACACCGGTACTTGGACACCGATTCCGTCGAATCCTTCGAGCATTCCAATTAAGTCTGGGACCTTTAATGGTAGTCAGAATCTAACTAATTACATTGGTGTTGGTGCTTGGAAGCTTTATCTTGGATCTAATACTAAATCTGGTAATTATTCTGGGACACTTACTTGGTCCTTGACTGATGCACCTTAGGATTTTTTTACTTATTGGTTTGGGTTCAAGTTATTTAGGTTCAAGACAGTTAAGTTCAAATTCGGTTATCTCTTATATTATTTTCCCCTTGTTTGCTTCGCAAACGCGTAACAATACACAATTTCTTCCGCTTAACGCTAAAAATGGCGGTCAACACTTTCTTTTGGTTCTAAACTACTTAGTTTATGTGTTATATATTGTATTTTTATTGTTTGCTTCGCAAACGCGTAACAATACACAATTTCTTCCGCTTAACGCTAAAAATGGCGGTCAACACTTTCGTGTTGGCCGTCATTTTTTGTGTTAATGCTCGGAAATTACCGTGTATTGTTACGCTCTTGATATTTCATGTATAGCATTGTTAGCAACGTTAACATCAGTATCAACTTGTGTACCGACTTTTTCTGGTTCTGGAATACTAGTATCTGTATCGATACTTGGAACTGTTGCGGCTGAAACTGTTGTTACTAGGCCTACTGACAGGACTGCTAGTAATGCTCCGCAATATAAGAATAACTTGGTATTATTTTTCATAATAATTATCTCCTTAATTCTCTCCATTGATCGACAAATACTTCCCATTCCCATTTCCAACCCCAGTTATACATCCTCAGAAAATTTTAGTCGACAAAAAAAGCCGGATTTCTCCGACTTGTCTACTTAACTAATTATTTTGTAAGTTCTTTTACTACTTTTGCCATAGCTTGTGCTTTGAACTCTTTTTGTGCTTGTTTCATAACTTGCTTTTGTTGTGAAGCACTCATTGTTGGATTCTGTGTCATTGCTGTTGTAAGTGCAGCTTTAACATAGGCTTCTCCTTGAGTCTTCATTTGGGCTTGAACTTTTTTACTCTTCATTTCTTTGCTCAACTTAGCAGCTTGGGTTGTACTCAATACTAACCAATCATCCCCGATATGGAATGTGTTAGTTTGTTTGACAAACTCTTTGTCATTACCTGAAATACCGAATAAGAATGAATAGAATCCGTTCTTATATTCCCAACGAGTCGTCTTTTGAGCCAAGGTATTTGAAGATGCACCTTTTTTGACTTTGTTAGTTACATTAAGTTTTGCCTTAGTGTGATCAGGATTCTTGGCTTTGGCAGTTTCTGGTCGACGATAAATATATACATCTTCCTTACCACTAGTTCCCAATTCTTTATAAAGCAATATGTTATTGCCCTTTTGAACTGTTTGAATCTGTTCTGTCTTCTCAGAAGTTACCTTATGCATACCGAAGTGATTGTATTCATTAGAGATCAGCATAACTAATCCACATAGGAAAACTACTATACTTACGGCCATTAATGAATAGCCGACTTTTTTGTTTTGAATAAATACAGCAAAGTAAAATGCTAGAACTACAGACAATAATATTAAAACAATAATCATTATTTATCACCAGCCATTTCTACTTTATTGAGATCAACGTCTTTAGACTTGTGACTATCTCTAATCATAAAACTAATTACTAAAGCAACCACACAGAATAGAATTGCTATACCAAAGGCAGCGTGATATCCACTTAAAGTGGCGTTGAAAAAGTCATTTTCATATTTCAAAGGTGTCTTTGTCAAAATTGACTTACCAGGCTTCAAGTTATTAGTTACGTTAGTCAAGACACTGACCAAGATAGCTGTACCCATTGAACTGAATACCTGACGAACTGTATTGTTAACTGCGGTACCATGACTCATCAAGTGAAGTGGTAATGAATTCATACCATCTGTTGTAACAGGCATTAGAACCATTGAAATACCAAACATACGAATCATATACAAGATAATAATGTCTAATACTGGTGTAGTCTTAGTCAAGAATAAGAATGGAATTGTACCAGCTGTTAGAAGAAACATTCCCATTCTAGCAAGATCCTTAGCACCGAATCTATCAAATGCACGACCAGTGATCGGACTCATGATACCAATTAAGATAGCACCTGGTAAAAGTGTTAATCCAGAATGGAAAGCACTCATACCCTTAACAATTTGGAGATACAATGGCAAGATCATTTCAACACCGACCATGGCCATGTTAGTTACTGATGATAATGCTGCCGCAACAGCGAATCTCTTTTGTTTGAAAACACGTAATTCTAGGAATGGTGTATCCATCTTCAATTGACGATAACCAAATAAGATGACGATAATAATTCCACCGATAATAGTACCTAGAACAATTGGTGAACCCCATCCTTTATCACCAACAGATGAGAATCCATAAAGAACTGAACCAAATCCAAAGGTTGATAATAGTAATGATAAAACATCAAGCTTAGTTCTCTTTGTTTCAATAACTGGTCTCATGAAGGCAAATGCCAGAATAATTACGATTATAACAATAGGAATAATCATTCCGAACAAATCACGCCATGTGAAGTTATCAATGATCCAACCAGACAATGTAGGTCCAATAGCTGGAGCAAGTCCGATAACAATACCACTTAGACCCATGGCAGTACCTCTTTTAGCGGGTGGGAATATTGATAACATAATAACTTGTAATAATGGCATTGTAATACCAACACCAACAGCTTGAACTAAACGTCCAGCCAAGATAGTTTGGAAGTTAGGTGCTGTAAAACACATAATTGTTCCAACTAAGAATGTAGACATCGCAACAATATACAAGATTTTGTTACTAAAGTTGTTACTTAACCAAGCAGTAACAGGAATCATAATACCGTTAACCATCAAAAATCCAGTAGTTAACCATTGAACAGCAGATGTTGTAACATTAAATTCTTTCATTAAAGTGGGGAATGCGGTAGTCAAAATAGTACCATTCAAAACAGTACAAAATGTTCCGACAAGCAAAACCAAAACTAACAAGTTACGGTTGTAAGCTTTACCATTCACATCCACTTGTGCACTACTATTTGCCATAATAGTAAGTTCCTTCTTTCATCTTATATATCTATTTATTACTATCGGGAATTTTAACTTTATCGAGATTGGTATAAACTTTTGCTAAAATAACGTCCAATTGCTCTAATTCATCCTCCGTGATGCCTGAGTAAATTGTCTCGTTTGAATCTTTAAAAGCTGCCATGAGTTTATTTCCAAACTCTTTTCCCGTTTCAGTAATTTGGACAATTTTCCTACGTCGGTTACTCTTATCAACTTTTCGAGTGACCAGATCTTGGTTTTCTAGTTTCTTTAATGATCGAGCAATAATTGCCCCATCGAATAAAGTAACCTCACCAATTTTTTCTTGGTTATATTCAGGATGCTTAATACTAAGCATTAATATTATGCAATCAGCCAAATTCAAGTTTCTTCCTTTAAGAAAGACAGATAAAATCCGCTTGCGTTGCATCATAAATCTCACTGCAAAGCCTATCAAATCGTAGTCGTCCATTGTTCTCCTCATAAAATCAAAAATAAATTTCTAAATAGCAACAAAAAATATGTTATACCCAACTGTTGATAAAATCAACAGTTAGATACAACATATTTAAAAGTAAGCGTATCCTATTTTAAATTATCGAAATAATTGACACCAATGGCGCTTCTAACCTCTGATAGAGTCTGGTTTGCGACTTCATTTGCACGATCACTACCATCCTTTAATATCTGGTAGACACTTGGTATATCTTTCTCATATTCAGCACGACGTTCACGCATTGGTTTAAGTACTTCTTGTAAAACATCATTTAAGTAACGTTTTACTTTGACATCCCCTAAGCCTCCTGCTTGATATTGTTCCTTCAATTGTTCTACCATTTTCTTATCTTCAGCGAAAGCATCAAGATAAGTGAAGACAGTGTTACCTTCAATTTTACCTGGATCTTCAACATGTATATGATCAGGATCTGTGTACATTGACATAACCTTTTTAGTAACAACATCCTCTGGATCAGATAGATAGATACAATTACCTAAAGACTTACTCATCTTGGCATTGCCATCAATTCCGGGAAGTCTACCTTGTCCCTTAGGTGGGAATATACCCTTTGGTTCAACTAATGTATTAGTATTATATGTATTATTAAATGTACGAACGATTTCACGTGTTTGTTCAAGCATTGGTTCTTGATCATCACCAACTGGGACAGTATCTGCTTTGAATGCTGTTATATCTGCAGCCTGACTAACTGGATATGTTAAAAATCCAGCGGGTATACTTTGGCCGAATCCTTTTTGTTTTATTTCTGATTTAACTGTTGGGTTTCTTTCTAGTCTGGAAACATTGACCAAATCAAGATAATACATTGTTAATTCATTCAAGGCTGGGATCTGTGATTGAATCAAAATGTTTGATTTGGCTGGATCAATTCCAACTGATAAGTAATCCAATGCTACTTGAATCAAACTGTTGCGGATCTTTTCAGGATTCCTAGCGTTATCTGTTAATGCCTGCATATCTGCAATCATGATAAATAACTTATACTTACCTTCGTTTTGTAACTTTACACGATTATGTAATGAACCTAGGTAATGTCCAATATGAAGTTTCCCAGTTGGACGATCACCTGATAAAATTGTATTTGTTGTCATAATATTTCCTCCATTTTTTTATTATTAAAACATAAAAAAAGCGCCTAAAGATATAAATATATCAATAGGACGCTTTCACGTGGTGCCACCTGTTTTGTAGAATTTTCTACCACTCATTAGTTATAAGGTAACAATCCATGTCCATTTTCCAATTCAAGGTCGATGACTTTTTCAGCTTAAGAGTCATTCTCTGATACAACTTACTTGAATTAGTACTCAAAAATGCTTATGATTTAATGTACTTTAATTGTTATAAGCATAATTAAAAACAACCAAATTGTCAACGAGAGGTAATTTATGACCATTAACGAAACTAAAGAAGAAGAGCAAACAAGAGTTAGTAAAATTGCACAAAAGATCGATAACAAAATTGCACAAACTACTGAGAATCTTGAAAAGGCTCACACTGAAACACATAATATCTACCGTAATTACGGTGAAAATATCAAGGTCAATACTTTTGAAGTAGATGACAAAATGGAAACTAACGCTTCTGTTCAGCAACAAAAGCAATTGGTTACTTTGGCGGTCGAAAACGAAAATATCCTTGAATCTAATAAACAACAACTGGAAAACCTCCAAGGTTCTCCATATTTTGGACGTATCGATGTTGTTGAAGATAATGAAGAGGATACACTTTATATAGGAACTTCTACTTTGCAAGATGATGATGGGGAGTTTCTAATATACGACTGGCGTGCTCCAATTTCCGGTATTTACTATAATGGTATCCTTGGTAAAGTCAGCTACTCTACTCCAAATGGCAAAGCCGAAGTTGACTTGAAGAAAAAGCGTCAATTCCAAATTATTAATAACAAAATAAGAACTATGTTTGATACCAACGAAACCGTCGGTGACGAAATCCTTCAATCTGTCTTGAGTGAATACAGTGATGAATATATGAAGAACATTGTCGCTACCATTCAACATGAACAAAATACTATTATTCGTGACACACACTCAGACGTCTTATTAGTTCAAGGTGTCGCTGGAAGTGGTAAAACATCTGCAATCTTGCAACGTGTTGCCTACTTGCTTTATCACAGCCGTTCGACTTTGGATGCGGACAAGATCGTCCTTTTCTCCCCCAATAGACTCTTTAGTAACTACATATCAGAGGTACTACCAAGTCTTGGTGAAAGAAATATGCGTCAAGTAACACTTAATGAGTTCATATCATTTCGATTGACAGGTATCCAAGTTGAAACTTTGTTTGATCGCTATGAAAAAGATGAACGTAACCTTCCACAAACAACGATAGACATTCGCCTGTTTAAGGAAAGTGCTGACTTCTTAACGACACTGGAACAAACTGAAAAGGAAAATAAGGAACATACATTATATTTTGAGGATATTATCTTTGAAGGTAAGCCATTCTTTACTAAAGAAGAAATCTCAGAGATCTATAACAGACAAAATACAGCTTTCAGTATTCCTGATAGATTCCTCAAAACTAAGAATATTCTGATCAAGCAACTAAAGCGTCGTATTCACAACGATCGTGACGAAGATTGGGTCCAAGCTGAAATTGACAATCTTAATGATGAGGACTTCCAACAAATCATTACTGACAATAATATTGAGGAATCGACCAACCAACGTTCTATCATTGCCGAAGAATTCTTAAAGGAACGCTATGCTCCTATTTACAACGCTTTGATCAATAATTACTTCTTCGATCCTTATAAGGAATACGTCTTCTTACTTACTAATATGAACCAAGACATTGTTTCTAACAAAGTTTGGCAAACAATGATCGAATCAATTGATCAAAATGTCGAAGCTCACAAACTCGGACTCAGCGATGCTATTGCGATCCTTTATCTACGTGACTTCATCACTGACAGCGGCACAAATCACAATATTCAGCATATCTTTATTGATGAAATCCAAGATTATACTATGGCTCAATTAAAATATATTTCACACTCTTTCCCAAATGCTAAAATGACACTACTCGGCGACCGTGCACAGGATGTTTTGACTAGTTCATATCGCAATAAGGACGTTATCGACGCTATTTGTGAATTGTATCAAGGCAAAAAAGTAACGACTATTAATCTGAACCAGAGTTATCGCTCAACTGCCGAAATAACTGACTTTGCCAAGTCACTTCTACCAAACGCTAAAGAAGTTAAGTCGTTCTCTAGAAAAGGTGAGATTCCTTCTATTAAAGTTTTTGATGATGAAACTGATTATTATATGGGATTGAAACAAACAGCACGTGAATTAACTGATAAATATGAAACCGTTGCTATATTGACTAGAAATCAAGCTCAAGCTGAACAAGTCTACACACATTTTGGTGACGAATCTTTAGTTACCCTAGTAGATGCAGACTTCCGTTCAGTTCCTAAGGGAATATTAGTTATGCCGATCTATTTAGCAAAGGGACTAGAGTTTGACGCTGTTATTGGTCACGATATTTCAGCCGCAAATTACCCAGATTCCAGAAGTCGTGACACACTTTACACAATCTGTACTCGTGCCATGCACAATCTGACTTTGTGTGTTGAAAAAGTTCCTTCTCCTCTTTTAGAACATACAAAAATAACTAATTAAGAAACCTCTTGGGCAATCAAATACCCTTCATACAACAGTAAAGTCGCTAATGACACACAAGTTATCAATCCGAATATCATCTGCAGGTGACTTCGGTATTTGTATCCTAGAAAAATCAAAATTGCTCCTATAATAAAAGTTAATGTCAATGGCATCACTATATTTTTGACAAATAGTGCATCTAACATGACTAGAAACAAAAAAACTAGCATGGACCGATTCCTTGCTAACTTTACAATCAAAACTATTTCGAATATTTGGAAGATGAATATAGCTATTGAAGCATTTGATAATCCCATAATTATTGCCGCCTTTTACAGAAATATTAATCCGTCTATGTAAATTTTTGATTAATTTAATGTAAAAAAGTAGTAAATAATAATAGAATTATTATTATTTTCTCAGTGTAGCTATTACCGTATAAAAAATACAAATAATATAAAAGGTGGGTATCATTCACTAACGTGAATGGCACCCACCTTTTATATTTCTGTATTTGTATTGATCTATTTAAATCAATATTGTACCAACAATGGCACTTATCAAACCTACCAACATGGCCATCTTTTCATCTTGAGTATAAAGATAAGTTAGTGCATAACACCAACCCAAAGCCATCATCATGAAGAACTGTAATAATGAACCTGGCAAACTAATTAATCCACCAATAACACCACTTAGGACAATTCCAATGACTGCATTTCCAGCTGTACTTTTTCTAAAGAAGTAATTGAAGAAGAATCCTGTTTGAACTAGCTGTTGTTGTATAGCAATAATGAATATATTAGCAATCATATTAAAGATGAATACTTTCTGATCTGAACTAGCTACATCGTCATTTTGAAATGATGGTAACTTCCCAGTTACCTGTAAATAACTGACCATAAGTCTCAAAGCACAAACCAAAATAATCATCAGTGTAACCAGGCCAATATTAGAAATCAAAGAACTCATAAAACCCGTTGGGTTATCTGAAAAAGAACGCCTTTCACGTAAATAACGTCTAGTCATCAAGAATGTAAACACAATTCCAACTGCAAAGAAAATAATCATCAAAATTATATTTAAACCTTTATCTGTTGCAGTAATATTTTTTAAACTTAGTGTGATCACGGAAAAAATGATCCAAATTAAGTATCTGACCAAGTCTATTCTAGGAGATTCTCCTACTCGCATATTTAATATCTTCCAATCAATAATTTTACTTTGTTATTATATCATATACGAATACTTCATTTTTTCTTCCATTTAACTTATTATTAAATAAGTATTCGGAGGGAATTTTATGAAAAAAAATAATCGCATCTTTTTTCTAGACTTTATTCGTGTTATTGCAATATTTCTAGTTATCTTCATCCATGTATCAGCTATTGACACTACTTTAAATATTGGATCTGGTCAATGGCAAATCACCAAAATACTGAATTACTTTGCACACATCAGTGTTCCTATGTTCTTCATGATATCTGGGGCATTGCTATTAAACAGTAAAAAGACCAAATCAATTAGTTACACTTGGAAACAAAGAATTCCACGTGTTGTGATTCCATTTATACTTTGGTCAATAATATCACCCATTGTCGTTGGAATCTATGCTCATTCATTGTCCGCAACAAATGTCTTATCTTCAATTAAGTTAATGCTCTATCAACCAACATCCCCAACACTCTGGTTCATGTATCCACTTATTGGAGTTTATATTCTATCACCAATTATTAGAGAATTCGTTGAAAATGCCAGCAAGAAGATGCTTTTATATACAATGTTGATCTGGTTAATAACCAATTCATTGCTGCCATCAATCGCTGTTATGTTCCCTAAGTCAAATGCTTTTACCATTTATCCAGTTGCCAATTTCTTTTTAGTTGGTGGATTTGTTGGATACTTCATCCTCGGTTACTTAATGACCCAGATCAATGTTAATAAATACAGTAATATCAGCCTTATAATCGCGATGTTAATCTTTGGATTATCAGGTAATTTTATTTCTGAACTAGTGCCAAAGATATTTGATGCCTTTAATGGTTATTATGTAACATCAATATTCATCCCGCTTATGTCAATTCCAGCGTATATCCTATTGCAAAAGTGGGGACAAAATATCAAGTCTGAAAAAGTTATCAGCGTCTTTGAATTTCTAGCCCCATTAGTCTTTGGGATTTATTTGATTCATAATCTGTTGATTTTATACTTAGAACCTTGGTTCATGTCAATTCTGCCATTTGGAGGGATTCTTTCAACATTTATTCGCTACATTGCTGTAGCATCACTCTCCACACTGATAATTTGGATTATCAGCTTGATCCCAGGATTGAATTATTTATTAACCGGAACACACAAAAAAAGATTGTGACATAACTCTTTTTCTACTCAAGCTTGCAGTGAAAACGTGTGCCAAAACACAATTTTCTCCGTCTAATAAAAAGAAGCCGACATTTACTTACGTAAATATCGGTTTTTTTTGCATTATACTCGAAAAATGAACGTGTTCCGTCACACTCTACGTTTCTTCTTATATCCGAATAGACCTAAAAATGACATCAAGGCTAATCCTAGAATGCTTAATAATCCACCATTTGACTCGTTTGTCTGTGGAAATGTTTCTTTTCCATCCACACTACTTGCAGAATCATTTGTTGTATTAATTGTTGTGGAGTCATTATTTACTTTTTCATCAGCTTTGTTCTCTTCTGATACATCAAGCAAATCATCGCTAGAATCTTCTTTTGATGTGTCATCAATCTGTTCGTCATCTGTATTATCAGATTCATCTGGTAATTCACCGGGTATTGTCACAGGTTTTTCAGGGTCTACATCGTTGTCTTCTTCCGTATTGTCTGATCCATCTGGCAATTCACCCGGTATTGTTACTGGCTTTTCAGGGTCTACATTGTTGTCCTCTTCACCTGAATCACCAGGTTCATCTGTATCTCCGGGTTCGTCGGTGTCACCAGGTTCATCCGTGTCACCAGGTTCGTCTGTGTCGCCTGGTTCATCCGTGTCACCAGGCTCATCTGTATCTCCGGGTTCATCTGTGTCGCCAGGATCTGGAATCTCTTCTTCCCAATCATCCTCATCCCCGGGATCTTCTTCGTCAGTTGACCCTGGAATTTCAGCTGGTGCGGGAAGTGGTTGAATTCCATCAAAGGCAGTCTCTTCTTCAGTGTTATCTTGTAGATCCCATCTGTGAGTTTCACCCTTTATATTTACTTTGTCGGCAACAATATTACCGTCCAAGTTATGATTGACAGTTATCTCAGCCTTGGGAGCAAGAACGCTACCTTGGAAAGTATTGTTAAAGTTTATGTTTCCTGTGTATAAATTATCGGATGCATCACTATTATAGAAGTTCCACAACAGATGATTGTCACCAAAATATTCAGTTTCTTTATTATTTCTCTCTGAGCCATCGCTATATATAATCTTTAGTTGAGAACCAACTTCGTATGGATCGACACCGTGCGTATCGACGTTAATTATGACAGTATCACCTGTTTCAACATCAGAAAGTCCTCTGATTGTCAATGGTGTACCTTGTTGTAACACTTCTGGTGATAAGTAAATTACAATTTGATTATTATCATTGGCTACCATATTTTCCAAATCTATGACACGATTATTCCGATCAGGAAATTGGTCATTAGTAATCAATGCTACATTATCGGAATCAACTATTTTACTTGGATCTAGTGTAGTAAGATTTGTGGATTTTTGGTATAAGTCATTGAATATTGAAGCAAAGTCGATATACTTTTCAGCTTTGTCTTGATACGTTTCATCAGCAGTTAAATGATCAATGTATACTTCTTTTCCATCTGGCAAAGAAAGTAGCGGTCTATTTGGATTGGATACATCAACTTCCATACCATTACCAAAAACGACTTTATTAGTACGAGTACTACCACCTGACACAAATGAACTACCGGCAATATTCTCAATAGCCTGAATATATGAAACATCGTAGTCGACTAATTCTTCCTTAATATTGGTTCCAAAATTTACCTGACCATCCAGTAATCCAGTGGCCACATTACCATTGGTATGTGTATTTAAATGAGCTTCATTCGCAAAAATATGAAAATATGCGGCATATCCTAACTCATTTAATTCTGGGTGCAAATTGAATCCAGTATTATTACTTTCACTATACTTCTTAATATCATTCGCAAAAGTACCACCATCTTTTACAACTGATTCAGCTTGTTGACTGGCAGTCGTATTAGCTACTGGCTGGTTTGCAACAGTTGAATTCTTTGTTACTGGAGTTTGTGATACTTGTTGTTGATTTGTACTTTGGTTTTGATTATCTTGTTGTTCCTGATCTAAAACTTGATTAGAATCCTGATTGGAAGCTTGACTTTGATTTTCATCAACAACACTTTGATCAGTTGATTGATCTGAATCAGAGTTGGAATCTGAATTAGAATTTGTATCTGAACTTGTATCTGTAGTCACACCACTTTGTTCAACTTGACTATCTGGCGTAGATGGGTCTGTTAGTGTATCACTAGCAAAGGCATTATTTGAAATAATCATGAATGAAAGAACGGCAGCACTCGTCGCTACACACGACAAAGCCCATTTTTTTCCTTTTAAATTATTCATGTAAATTCCCCTCGAATCTATACATTTGCATACTTTTATAAATATATTGCTTATAAAATTATTATCACGCTCATATTTTTATATGTCAATTTCATATCAATTAATTTTTTCAAGTTGTGCTTGTGTATAGACGTATGGAAAATGTGCCATATTGGGAACATCTTCCCATTTCACAGGGTATCCTGCACCGTGAGCACAAAATACTGATCCCGGGGTATTATCCAAATCTGATACTGGATCATAATCAAACTTTTCAACGACCTCATCTGTATTGTGACAAGGATTATAACCATCAACCATATATTCGATCTCACCTTGTCCATGAGTATAAGCCTGTACTTCTTGAGCATAATCTTGCATCTCAGATACTGGAGCGATTCCAGTTAGCACAGTATTTCCAGCAATATTACCAGATTTAGGCGTGTCAAAACTACCACTCATCTTTTGAATATCATTCATGGCACGACCAACTTGAGTCGCATTAACTTCCAAACGGAATCGATACCAAGGTTCAAGTAATTGACATGAACCACTTCTCTTTAACTCCATCAATCCTTGCCTTACCGCTCTCCAAGTTGCTTCACGAAAGTCTCCACCTACTGAATGAACGTTGCTAAACCTTCCGCCAACTAATGTGATATCCATATTGGTTAATGGTGAGCCAGTTAAGACGCCCAGTTGTTCTTTGGCATTCAAATTAGTGAGCACTTGATGTTGCCAATTCTTACTCAAAACTTCCAAGTCACAATCACTATTAAAGATTAAGCCTTTGCCGTCATTTGGTTTCAGCAACAAATGAACCTCAGCGTAGTGTCTTAATGGTTCAAAATGTCCCACACCTTCAACAGCTTTAGTAACAGTTTCCTTATACAAGATACTGCTTGCGCCAAATCTAATATCCAAATTGAATCTATCTAACATTTCCTGTTGCAAAATCTCCAATTGAACTTTACCCATAATCTGGACATGGATTTCTTGTAAGTGGCTTGACCAAGTAACATGAAGCTGTTGATTTTCATCTTCTAATTGACGAAGTGATTTCAAACATTCGTGCACATCATTACCATTTACATCCAATGAATAATTCAGTACCGGCTGGATCTCAGGTGCTCCACTATCTTTTTCGACCCCAATACCTTGACCCGGAAAAGTATCAACCAATCCCGGTATTGTGCAGATTCCCCCAGAGACAATTTCTTGACTAGTTGTAAATTTACTACCATTATAAATTCTCAATTGATTGGCTTTTTGTTCATCCACAATAATCGACTTATTAATTAATACCCCACCAGTCACTCTTAACCAAGTGAGTCTCTCACCTTTATCATCATGTGAAACTTTAAAGACTTTTGCACCAAAGTCTTGTTGATAACTGGATTCAATCGTCCACTTATCTATTCCCTGTAAAAAGTTATCCACACCATCTTGTTTTAAGGCTGCTCCAAAATAACATGGGAAAATTTTCCTCTGCTTAATCATTTCACGAATGACATCTTCAGAGACTTCCCCAGAATCCAAGAAATCCTCTAGAACATCATCATCTTGCATGGCTATTTCTTCGTATGATTCTTCAGACAAATCCTCATCAAAATCAATACAACCATGGAACGTTTCTTGCAAACTTTTCAACACCTCAGATTTATTAACACCATTGGCATCCATTTTGTTAACAAAAATAAACACAGGAATATTTCTGTGTTTCAATAAACGCCAAAGAGTTCTCGTGTACCCTTGAATTCCATCCGTGGCAGAAATAACTAGAATTGCATAATCTAACACGTCTAATACCTGTTCAGTCTGTGCCGCGAAATCCACATGTCCCGGCGTATCTAGGAGTGTTAATTGTGTATCACCAAATTTCAAACTGGCTTGATGTGAGAATATAGTAATACCACGTTTCTTCTCCAATTTATCAGAATCAAGAAAAGTGTCACCATTATCAACTCGTCCGATTTTTCGTAATTGTCCTGACTTGAATAATAATGATTCTGAAAGAGTTGTTTTACCGGCATCAACGTGGGCAACGATTCCTGTTACTATGTGTTTCATATTTTTCTCCTCTTTGAATTCAGTGAACTTCTATTAATTATTATATATTTTGGTTGAGCACATGTTAATCTATAAATAAAGATAGTATGACCGATATAGGACATAGATTAATGAATAAATATGAAAATTAGTGATAAAAATGTCCAAATACTGATGACAATAAAAGCTGATATCATGAAAGGCGGATTTAATTAAAGTGGACCTGGATATTCCCAAACGCATAGTTTTAAAAACAAGAAAATAAATTCTTGTTTATTTAAAAAAGTGGAGAAAATTACTATGTCTAATCACGATAAATCTCTTATAGAAAAAATAATATAAGACTGGATTGTTCAAATGATAGATTTAAAGAAGTATCTAATTCTGGTAATAAAAAATTTGAAAAATTACCAAATTGGCTAGACAACGTATCATATAGATATAAGGAAGAATGCGATAATCATTTTCCTAATGGATATTATCATTATAAACGAGGAACTATAATTAGAGCCGACTTCGGTGTTAATATGGGAAGTGAATTCTCTTTCTTACATTTTGCAATTGTTTTAGATAAAAAGGATAATTCTAAAAAGCGTACATTAACGGTAATACCTCTCACTTCTAAACAAAAAAGTGGAAGATTCCCATTGGGAAAGGAAATATTCAATCAAACTATAACAATTATTAATAGCAGAATAGAAGAAAATGAAGATAAGCATAGAAGGATACAGCAAAATATTAACAAAATAACTAATGAAATAGCAGATCTTGTTAATGATTTCTTAGATGCAATAATTGAAAATAATTGTGATTATAAAGAAGAATTGAAACAGTTTAAAATATCAGACGATGAAGAAGACAGATTTGAAACAAATAATTTACTAAAAGAATTAACTAAATATGTGGAAAAAAATAATCACCTTGAATACTCAGATGAATTGCTTCCAAAATTTAATGAACAATTAGAATTAATGGCTAATGAATCCAAAAATTTATCAAAAGACGCCTCACAACTGAATAAAGAAACATTGGATCTTCAAAAAGTAATTGATATTTATCAAGGTTATAATAAGAATTCATACGTTAGACTAACTGATGTAACAACCATTAGTAAGTTTAGAATTAAAAGATTAAATCGATTTGATTCCTCGGGAAAAATCCAACTAAGTAGTGAACAAATGAAAGTAATCAGTGATGAATTGATGAAATTATATATTTCTTAATGAAATCATTGACGAAAAGTAATGATGATGTAATAATATAGTCACTGGGAGCTTGGCTCCACTTATTATATTTTTACGCGGACATATGTCCCTAAAAATCGCCTTTCTCTTTATAGATTGGCGATTTTTTTATGTAAAATATTAAGTAATTTTTAGTTTTAAAAAAGGCCTATAAACGCTGATAATTAAACGTTTATAGGCCCTTTACTTTTCTTAATGAAACTCTATGAAACACTTCGAAAGCCGTCTATCGGAATTGAACCGACGACCCCCACCTTACCATGGTGATGCTCTACCTATCTGAGCTAAGACGGCACTTTCATCTACTATCTTACCAAATAGACTATGTAGATGAAATAACTTATATCAAAATGCTTCAATTATTTCCACAATTCCAGTTGTGATGAAAAAGAAGGCCAAAAAGAAAATAATGACTCCTCCAGCTAGAATTGGATTGAACAATAATATGAGTGCAAAAATCAAATTTAAAATTGCTAAAATAACAATTGCGATATAGTACTTCTTACCAAAGAAATGGTACAACCTTGATGTTGTTAATTGGAAAATTGCATCGATCAAGAACCATATGGCAAACATATAAATAAATACCATAACTCCAAAATTCAAATGTGCGATAAATAACACACCAATAAGAATATCAACAATTGAAGAAAAAACTGTCCAACCACTTCTGACACCTAAAAATCTAGTCATCTGTGATCCAAACCACAATTGATATATTCCACGTAAAATAACATAAACACCAAAAATTGCAGCAATAGTCGAGAGACTTCCTAGTGGGTACCACAAAACTAAGTAACCAGCATATAGTGAAATCAGACCAATAATAAACCCAAACCAATCGAAACGTCGCTTGGTATAATTCATAAGCATATCCCCTTTTTCTGAAAATTCAATATAATATTTACATTTATATTTTAGCATTATCACTCCACAAATTTTAATTAAAAGCGTTATAATGTATATAACTAATTAAATTTTTAGTCTAAACGAAAGGTCATAAAATTGTCACCTAACAAAGAAAATTATCTTAAGACTATATACGAGCTGAATTACGATTTTACTAAGATCACTAACAAGCGTATTGCCGAGATCATGGACGTCAGTGCACCTTCAGTAACTGAAATGCTCAATTCATTATCCGCTGATGGTTATTTAACACATTCGCCCTACAATAAAATAACCCTAACTCCAAAGGGGAATAAAATATCAGAAAAGTTAGTTAAGACTCACCGTTTATGGGAAGTATTTTTGAATAGATGTCTTGATTACCCCGTAGATAACGTCCATCATCACGCCGATGACTTGGAACATTCGTCTGATAAAGACTTGATGGATCATCTGAATGAATTCTTAGATTTTCCTCAACGTTGTCCACATGGTGGTATCATCCCTGGTAATGGCAAAGGCGAAACTGATGCTGATGACAAGTTACTAAGTATGATTCCTGATGGACAAACGGTTCAAATCGTCCGTGTTTCTGATAACTACGACTTTCTACAGTACTTCTCAAGTTTAAATATGCGAATTGACGATACTATCAAGATTATTAAAAAAGAAAAATTCGATAATTCATTAGTTCTAAAAAAAGAAGATGGATCTTCTGTAACTATTGGTGCAAAAGCCATTGATTATATTTTTGTTGAAGATCGTCCTGATATGGAAACAAAATAATATAGCGTGACAAAACACAATTTTTTATCAGGAAGTTCAATTTCAGGTGCTTTTACTTCTTATTCCTTGTTTGCTTCGCAAACGCGTAAAAACACACAATTTCTTCCGCTTAGCGCTAAAAATAGGGTCTTCACTTTCGTGAAGGCCCCTATTTTTTGTGCTAATGCTCGGAAATTCCCGTGTGTTTTTACGCTCTATTTTTCAGATTCATCCAATTTCACCTCATACCAACCAAGGAGTCGTTTAACATTTTCAACAGCACGTTCAAACGAAAATGTTCCCAACAATAATAGACATGGCAGGTACTGAATTAGATAACGACTACGACCACCTTCAAATAGCAGTAAGAATAAGAATCCACCTACCATTGATAGTCGTAGGATTTGAATAATATTTTGACGTGGTCCAAACCCTAACGCAATGATCATCAATAATGCGATCCACCACAACTGTGCAGCAAATCTGAAGTCAGCAATATGTTTTCCGTACAAATAAACATAATTCTTAATTTTGTTACTGATTCCTTTATTATTCGTTTTTTGATTATCACGGAAGAAATGTCCCTCTTTTAACCAGCCAAAAGTCCCGTCCGCAGTATTATTACGTTGCTTCATAGCTAAGAACTTCAAATAACCTAGTGGGCCTAATTTTTTCAAACGCCTAGTCAACATCTCAATTGAATAATCCGTTTTCTCTTTTTTGGTTCGTAAAACAGACATCTCAACAGCCTGTTTAGTGTTATATCCACCTTCGCCGTAAACACCCATGGCCATAAAGTGGATCGGTGGGATCGAAAGTGACTTATCTATCTTGATATAAGTTTGATTTTGAATCACATTGCTAGCAGTTTTATAGGTCAAACCCGCACTCCCGCCAACTAGAATCAAAACGGAAAAGGTCAGAATTGTCCCTTTCAAAGTGAAGTGCTTTTTTTGAACCAGCCATGTTAATAATTCAATAATAACAATTGCGATAGCCGGAACGATGGCTGATGGCTTAACAAAATATGTTAATACCAAACTAACACCACAACCGATGGACGATAACACAAATATCAATTGAGCTAAAGAATTTTTAAAACTTAATGAATTGCGCATAAGGAAATAGCAGAGCAAGAATAGTGAGATAAATGGTAATACCCATGCATCTGTATAAGGCATGATGATACTTGGGAATACAGCTAACCAAGCACAATGAATGTACATGGCAACTCCCAATAAACGCTTACGAACAACTACAACACTCAATAGATTGAAAATCGCAGATAGATCTACCAAGGCCAAAGTAACATAATCAAAAAACTGCCACGAAGTCTGTCCGCTGACTTCTGTTAACCAATGCATCCCCAACATACTCAAGATATTATTGGGATATAGGCTGTAATACGCAATAGTATTGACCTCTTTGGCATGTTCAGCACTAATAGCCGCATAATGTAGCGCTCCTGCATCGAATCCAGCAACTGGATGTACATATGATACAAAAACAACCTGACCTATCAACACGGCCAATAACATCAGCCCTGAAGTTATCAATTGATGTTTCACAAATACATTGGAAAACCAAGCATGTA
This sequence comes from Companilactobacillus allii, assembly GCF_001971585.1. Classification (NCBI taxonomy): domain Bacteria; kingdom Bacillati; phylum Bacillota; class Bacilli; order Lactobacillales; family Lactobacillaceae; genus Companilactobacillus; species Companilactobacillus allii. Next base: position 239,867 of record NZ_CP019323.1, read on the forward strand.
TCTTGGGATAGGCATAATTGAGTACTGCAATGGCAATGATCAAAATAACCAACCCTGAAGTCACCATAGTGGTACTAGTCCCAAACGTGTCATTATCACCAATAATAATATTGGATGATGTTAAAGCAAAAAAGAGGGTTAAAAAGAATAGAACCCTCCAAAAAATATTAATTATTGTATGACTGAAATTATAAAATCTACGCATCTGATTCGTCCTGTTTTTTTTGTTCTGACTTAATTTCTGATTCAGTTGGTATGTTTCGTCCTGTTACATCAATACAAAATGATCGAGTTGGTGAATCACTGACTTCGATCCTTAATAACATGGCACCGTTATCTTTCAAGATGCCATCAACTTTATCAAAGAGATATTCAGTCACATTTTCGACGGTTGGATTAATGACTTTAAACTCTGGTAAATCATTTAAGTACTTGCCAGACAATTCATCAATCGCTGCACTCAAAGACTTCTCAATATCAAAAAAAGAAACCATACCTTCGAAGGCATGCAACTCACAGACTATCTCCCAAGTATGGTTATGCTTCTTACCAGTACCTGACTTCCAACGAACTGCATGACTAGCATTTACGTATGATTTGATTTTGTATGACCGTTGTTTAATCATGAATCATTTTCCTTCCCTATCTTTACTACGCTGTTCTTTAACCGTTTTAACATCATCTTTGAAAACACTTTGCAACTGAGTTATCTCTGTATTGATATTCTTCATTTGCCAAGAAGATCTAGTCGTCATCCCGTTGATGATCCCAATCAAACGTATCCACGAACAGATGAACATATATACAGGTAGCGTCATAACGACCCACCACAACTTCAGATAATAATGTTGCTCATCATGATATTCACGCAATAGAATACCGACACTGATAAAGTTGATCAATCCGACAAATACATATAGTGCATAGATCAATATGTATGATAACAACAAGATTATCGGCGAATATCCAAAAGCTATCAAAACAAAACTCGCAAAGGTCCAGATCATTCTAGGAAAACTGAAGGTATGATCAATAATCATCCGACGAACCAAAAAGTTGTTAAAGAACTCCTTTAAACCGGCTGTTTTGGCCATATAGTTATGGGCAACTTCCATCTCACCACGTTGCCATCGCTGCCTTTGAGTATACAATTCATTCAATCCAGAAATCGGCTCACAATAAAAAATGGCATTGGAACAAATAACGACCTTTTTACCAAGTCGTGTCCGAATCTGAAAAGTCATATCAGTATCCTCACCAATAGTATCAATATCATACAAGAATGTTTCCATTAATACTTCTCGTCTAAAAGCTGAGAATGCACCTGACATTGTAAACAACTGATCACGTGAGGATTCAATCGTTCGACCAGATAGGAAAGCTTGAGCATATTCGTAATATTCATTTTTGGCCAAAATACGATGCCAAAACCCTTTAACATTTTGAACCATTGAAGAATTGGGCAATATAGCCCCCGTCATGGCCGCAATACTTGGGTCATTCTCAAATCGTAGCACCATATTCTTAACTGCATTAGGTTCTAGTACACCATCACTATCAATATTGATTACATAATTACCAATACTCTCATAAATGGCAGTATTCAACGCCTTAGCCTTACCATTATCAGTATTAACATAGCGCAAAATCAATTCTGGAAAGGTGTTTTGTGCCTTCGCATAGACGCCGAAGCTATCATCTGTACTCTGATTGTTCGCTAGTACGATCTGCATAGCTTTCTTGGTATACGTCTGATTATTTATCGATTCAATACATGCAAATAAAGTATCCTCTGAATTATAGACTGGCACAATAATGGAAACCCATGGCCACTTGCCAGGAGCTTCTAGTTTTGGCTCATGCAAATGCATATACATCAGCTTAATGGTCGATACGATTGCTGGGATTATTTCAACAACAATCGGGATCAATGCCCAAGTGATCCAAAATCCCATCCGGCTCAAAGCTAAATTGATCCAGTACATCACTGTTTATGATGCCCCCAATCTAAGAATTCTCGATAAATTCCACGTGTCAACTGAGAATAAGTGAATACATTGTAATACAATGCAATAACCAGCACATAGAAAACTAATCGTCCAATAACCGAGTGAGCTAGAAAGAAAGCACTACCACCACCAAAATGAACAATCGTTATAACGATAATCAAGCGCAAAACATTACTCAAATAAATAAAAACCAAACCGAAAATAGCATAGAATACCTTCTCCTTACGCTTATACATTGGAAAAAATACCGTCAAAGCAATAAACGCACAAGTTTCTATAATTCCGGAACATTCGTAATCAATCGACATTACTACAGGATTGTGCCCATTTGTGATGTAAACAAGTCCTGTTTTTAACATCACATTACTCCAATTAGTTATTCTGCTGAATAAATCCACCCCGTGTATGACGGCATGGGTAAAAAACCAGACCCAATATGGCCGACTAATTGCTGTGAGAATAAAGAAAAGTCCAGCACTACCAACGATGAAGAAGAAAGCAGATAGCTGGGCTCGCTTTAGCACTGACAACACATACAGCCATACCACGATGCCTAGCAGGATATATACGTTCATAAAATATCAGTCCTATTATTTAATTTGTAAAACATAAACTACTTACCAGAAATACGTAAGTCCTTCTTATCTAAGTAGCCTTTTCTCTTAAGCTGAACATAACCGAGAATAGCCACAACAGCACCAATTCCAGAAAGTAGGATTGGGCCAGTTGAACCACCGGCAACAGTAACTTTTTGAGCACCAATATTAGGATTACTCATTGTTATAGTTTGTCCAGTCATTGATGAAACACCAAGTTTACTCATATCGATCTTAAACTCAGCCACACTCTTATTATCTACATTAGAAACATAACCAGTACCGACAGTCCCGTATTGATGGCCCTCATTAATATCGCCACCAGTAAGGCTGATCTTCTTACTTTCGCCAGAGCTTAGATTATTGCTGATATTGTCTGACCAAATATAGAATTTCTTGCCACCAATATCGAAGTTATAATCACCATAACCCGGTACGGTACCATTCTTCATTTTGACATAGACGTATATATTATCACCGTCACTAGACATAGCAGTATAACCGTTATATCCTTCTGTCAAAGTCATGTTCTTCCAATCTTGATACTTACCATCAATATTAGTATTCAAATTATCATTATCATTACTTGCATTAACATCTGTAGGTGTATCACCTTTTTCATTTGTGTCACCCTTATCGGTAACTACTCCAGTAGATGTTGTTGGACTTGTAATATTTGTTGACGTAGTAGCTGGGGTATTCCCAATACTATAGGCTCTTACTGAAACCTTTTGACTAGCTGATGAACTAGAATCATCAAACTTGCTTAGATCAATTCTGAATTCACCTACACCAGAACCATTATCTTGACTTACATAACCAGTACCGACAGTTCCGTATTGGTCACCGCCATCCCATTTTCCACCAGTGAAACTAACTTGCTTAGAATCACCACTTGAACCATCAGAAGACTTAGATGACATATAATAATCCTTGCCATTGATTGACAATACATACCCTGAACTCGGTACGTCACCGTATTGCATATGAACATAGATATCTGCATATTGTCCATCGCCAACTATGGCGATACCACCATTATATCCAGTAGTTAGTTTGGTACTTTGCCAATCAGAATATTGACCATCGATTGCGATATTTGAACTAGTATCATCCGCATTAACTGTTGCAGAATTCGTAAACACTGTTAACCCTGACAAACCAAGTGCAAGTGCACCTACCATTATCATTTTGTGTAATTTCATAATATCAGTTTCCCCCTCTGAATAATTATGAATCATATTTTATATTACTTTATATAATTATATCTATATTTATTTTAACGCTTTTTGTGCTCATACTAAAGGAACTTCGACCCTAAGTTGCAGTGAAAACGCGTGCCAAAACACAATTTTTTCGTCCAGTCCAAAAAAGCCCTGCATTTACTTACGTAAATACCGGACTCAAAGGCTATCGCACCTTGTCAAACTCTGCCTCAAAAAACTTCTGTTCATCATCATTACACTCACGAGCCAAGTCGTCACGCATATTGACATGGAATACATGACCACGAGGGTGGTCTTCATCACCATAAATTTTGAATTCATGTTTAATATTAGAGTCACACAAGAATTGATCCATTCTGACTGCTTCATCATGTAAGAAGTCTTGATTGGCGGACATAACATACAATGGTGGAACTGTTGCATCGATGTAATTTTGTGGTGTCATTTGTTCATGCATTTCTTTTTGTACCTTAGCAGTGAAATAAGATTCCACCGCACCTGAGATTGCTCCCGGACGATTTAGGAAATATACGCCACAATTCATTGCAGCACCAAGAATGTTCACTTTATCAAGCTCTTTAAATCCAAACCAATCACGATAATTGGTATTAGAATAGGCTGTCATAAATTGCAATACCATATTGCCACCGGCACTGTCACCTACAAGAAAGACACGGTTCAAATCAAGATTATATTCTTCAGCATTTTCAGATACCCACTGCATAACCTTATCAGTATCTTGCAAAGCACCTGGGAACACTGTTTCTGGTGCTAGTCGATAATTGAAATTAACAAATGCAAAGCCACGCTTGGCCCAATCTAACCCATAGAATTGATAAGTCTCTTTGGTTCCATAGAAATACCCACCACCATGACAATTTACTATTACTGGTAACTTTCCGGGAGTGTTATTTGGTTCATACACGTCCAATAAATTTGAGACTCCAACAGGTCCATAACTAATATCGTTATAACGCTTAACACCCTTGGGATTAGTTGGTAATCCTAGATCTCTGTGGTCGTCACTTTTCTTCCACTCTAAGCGCATTTTTCTAGCTTCTTCAAAATTATCCATTATTTTTTGCCTTCACTACCTAATAATTCTTCCATTGCATCAAGTGCCGTACCACCGTATACATAGGCAGGTCCACCACTCATAACAATCGCTGTATTAACTGTCTCGACTATCTCTTCTCTAGTTGCTCCAGCCTTGATTGCATTACGTAAATGATCAAGGATACATCCCTCACAGCGAATCGAAATTGCTACACACAAACACATTAACTCCTTTGACTTATGAGGTAGTGCGCCGTCTTTTAATGCTGAAGCGTGTAAGCTCAAAAAGTCCTTACCCGGTTCACCTGACATCTCTGTTAACAAACCATAGTTTTGTGAAATCTTGTCTAACTTCTCTTTATAATATGCCATTAGTCAATTCTCCCATATTCGTTTAGTTCCATGATATCGCTTACAGAAAAATATGCAAAAAAAACAACGACAATTAAGCCGCCGCTTTTGCTCTATTTGCTTTATCAACCTCACTGATTTTGGCATAAAATGCTGCCAAAGTAAGTTGCTCATAGGGATGCAACCAGATCGATAAAATTTCATGTGTCATTAAATTAACAATTTCCCATAATAAAAATTCAAAACAGATGAAGAACAATGTTGTCTTGTGTCCACGCATCAATCTTGAGCTCTTTGCTAAACTCAAGAAGGTTGCACGAATCGACCAAGTCTTATTCTTATCCACATCATCCTTCAAAATATAAAAGCTCTGACTAAAAATAAGAAAGAACCAAATACCAGGAATAATGTACAGTGATAATCCAGCTTCAACGAATACACCAAGCATTGCTGTAATGAACAAAACTGGGAAGAAAAATCTACTACTGAAAACTTGTAGACTATCCTTCAAAGCATTGATCTCTAAATTTGGGTGACGCATTTTATCTAGCATTGTATATCCAACTCCTGTACAGACAAGTACGAAGAAAAATAAAAACGCAAAGATAATAACGCTACTACCCGGAGTCAAGCTAAGTGCATATTTAGTAGCTGCAGATGGATCATTAGCCATTTGTTGGGAAATCTCGCTTAAACGTTCACTGGCTTCTTGTGGATTACTAAAACTAACGCCCAATTCGCCTAGCCATGAATTATAGATTCTAGTTCCAAAATACATAGCAACCAAACGCATCAGGATGGGAAAAATATTCAAAGCAACATTTCCCTTGATATCCTTGAGGAAGGTACGCATTGCCAATCTTCTAACTTCTAAGGAGTTTACCCTTTTATAATTATTCATTAATATCCCTCACAGTACCGAATATTATAACATATCGCTAGTGAGTTTCTACTTGATAGACTTATTTACCGTTGACTTTGATCGAACCATTATCAGTTTGAACCTTTAGTAGATCATCTGAATCAGGATTATTTTGATAACTCTTACCTTTTGATTCACCATAATAAGTGACATTTCCATTAACAGTCAACAGATCTATGCCTTGTACATCAACTGTATCAGCTGAAAAACTTCCATTTTTCATTTTGAAGTTATTCGCACCTTTTAGAGTTGAATCCTTAATATCAGCATGACCATTATCAGTTTCAAAAGTTAGATTATCTAGAATTCCCTTATCAACATCCAAATCAACATTGTGTGTATTGATTATAGAATTCTTAATTGTTCCTTCAGAAAAAGTGATATTCGAATTATTTGATTCATTTAATTCAAAGTTCTCAACATCACTACGTACAAATTCCAAATAGCTCGACTCCAAATCAATATTCTTAGCGTTTTTAATCACTGAATCAGTGAACGTGATTGATCCATATGCACCACTAGAAACTTTAAGTTTATCAATATTTAATCCGTTAACATTCATATACAATTGATTCATATTCAGGTTCAATTCTTTAAGATTTGAACCACTTGGGACAGTTATCGTTATTTGAGGATTATTGTTGGATGATATACCGATAATATCCTTGTATTTACCAAATTTGTTCCCAGTAATATACAAAGTACCATCAGAAACATAATAATCACTATTACGTAACTCATCACCATCTATTTGTATCTTATATTTATCACCAGTTTCAATATTTACAGAGTGAGCATCACTATCAACTTTTATTTTATTGAACTTGTGAAGTTTCTCAGTTTTATTTACTGACTTAGATATTTTGAAACCATGATTCCACAAGACAGTGGTCTCAGCGTGCATAGCCACTCCACCGCCAAGTAAAATAGCACCAAGTATGATCAAATATAATCCCATCACAAAATACTTACGCATTATTTTTGTCCTCCTTGCTTGGTCTCTTTCTTCCATATAATAGTTTCTTACCGATCCAACGGAAGAAAATAACCACAACTTGGAAGAACCATTTGAACATCGCAATAACTATAGGAATTAAGAAGAAGTCAATTCCCAAAGCTATTAGACCTCCACCGACATAAAACAGTGTAGTGGCAAATGATTGAGTGATAACTGATATTCCTACAAATATAGCTCCGATTCCCAAGATAGCTGAAAGTGCTACTAAGAATACAAACAACAAGACTCCAAAAATTGCCATACCGACTACAACTGCTAACATAATGAGCAATACAACAGCAAATGGAATAGCCACTGGTGTCGCAAATAATCCTAAGATAATCAGCCATATCATGCGGACATTTTTCTTAGCTTTTTGCTCTGTAGGAATATTACCATTATCAACATTTTGATAATCTTCTTCTGACATCTTAATAGAATAATCAGTTAGAACCTTTCTAGCCAAATGCTTAGGTGTTCCCAGTTCATTGATTATTTTATCTGATGTATCAAGTTTTGCATCGATAATAAATTCTCGATAAAATTCCAAGACATCTTTTCGCTCATCCTCATCTAGTTGTCCCAGATAAACTTCAAACTCATTGATGTATGATTCAACAACTTTAGTTTCCATCGTTTCCCTCCAAAATAATATCTGTTGCCTCGCGTAATTCTTTCCAATTTGCACGAATTCTAGTTAATTCATCCAGACCAAGCTCAGTGATCTTGTAATATCTCCGGTTACGTCCTTCATAGGCTTGATCATATGTCTCTAACCAACCCATCTTTTTTAACCGTCTGAGAATTGGATACATGGTCGATTCTGAAATAGGGAATACCTTTTGCACTTCCCTAGTAATCGCATATCCGTAGTAATCTTCTCGAGTTAGTAAGGACAGGACTGAGCCCTCAAGAATCTCAGTTGATACTTGAATTGCCATATTATCTCCTCATTTCTTAATACTATACGAAGTTACAATACTATACGTCGTATAATATGGTTGCATACATAATATACCGCAGCATATATTGTAAGTCAATAACTCATTCAAATTAATTCTTGACAATATATAATTTTGGCTTTATCATTGTTTCAACATTTAAACACGTACAAAAACGACGACAGAAGAGTAATTTGTTAAGTTGGTTCAGAGAGTTGACGGTGGTGCAAGTCAATCCATTTAGTGAATGAAACACATCTGTAAGTTGAATAACTGAAGTCATAGTAAGTTATTTCGGTAGTCCCGTTACCACTGAAGTTATTTAATAACTTTTTGAGTCTAATACCGTGAGATATTAGAAATCAGAGGTGGTACCGCGAAATTCGCCCTCTTAGTCTTTTTGGCTAAGAGGGCTTTTTTATATCACAATTACAATAACTTCCTGAGGTTAATGTCGTAAGATATTAACGAATCAGAGGTGGAATCACGATACGTCGTCCTCTTAGTCTTTTGGCTAAGGGGATTTTTTTGTAGGTTTTAATTTAAGGGGAGGAATCAACATGAATTATATTTTTGAAATATTACCATCACTACTAAGTGGTACTGCAATGACACTTAAAATTTTCTTTTGGACTATTATTTGTTCCCTTCCATTAGGAATCCTTGTTTCACTAGGAAGAAACTCAAAATTCAAACCACTAAGTTGGATCATTTCCTTTTATATCTGGGTGATGCGTGGAACTCCACTACTACTACAACTTATCTTCGTCTTTTATGGCCTACCAAACATGCCCTTCGCACATATTGTCTTCGAGCGATATGATGCAGCACTTTTTGCCTTTATCCTAAACTACACAGCCTACTTTGCTGAGATATTCCGTGGTGGTTTTGGTGCCATCAGTGAAGGCCAGTTTGAAGGTGCTAAGGTACTTGGATTGAATTATTTCCAAACTATTAGGAAGATCATCGTTCCCCAAGTTGTCAAAATAGTCTTACCTTCAATTGGTAACGAAGTTATCAACTTGGTCAAAGATTCATCATTAGTATACGTAATTGGATTAGGTGACCTACTTCGTGCCGGAAATATCGCCAGTTCCCGTGATGTCACTCTTGTACCGTTAGTATTAGTTGGTGTTATCTATCTACTATTAACATTGGTATGTACTTGGATATTAAGATTGCTTGAAAAACGTTTCAGTTATTATAGAGATTAATGGGAGGAAAAACTTATGCTTGAACTTAAAAATATTACAAAAAGTTTTGATGGCAAGACAATTTTAGATAACCTTAGCCTAGAGGTCAAAGACAACTCTATTTTGAGTATTGTTGGACCTTCAGGAGCTGGTAAAACAACGCTTCTTCGTTGTATTGCTGGTCTTGAAACTGTTGATTCCGGTTCATTTATCTTGAATGATAAGCCATTTGACCCTTCTGATGAGACTTCCAAGGAACGTGTTGTTGGGGTGGTTTTTCAAGATTTCAACCTCTTCCCTCATCTATCTGTTATTGAGAACATCACACTAGCTCCAATGATGGTCCTAAAACAAGACAAAAATACAGCCAAACAAAAAGCTGAAGTAATCCTCAAACAATTGGAATTAGACGACTTAGCTAACCAATATCCATTCGAGTTATCTGGTGGTCAAAAACAACGTGTTGCTATTGCCCGTGCATTGGCTATGCAACCAAAGATTCTTTGTTACGACGAACCAACCTCAGCACTTGATCCTAGTTTGCGTGATGCTGTCGCTGAAGTTATTTTGAATTTGAAAAAGACAGGTATAACACAGATCGTCATCACCCATGATCCAGAATTCGCCAAAAAGATTGCCGATCAACTATTAGAAGTTAAACCAATTACTAACAAATAATTAAGGGGGGTTAATATATTATGAGAAAAAAACTAGTTTCACTCGTTGCCCTCTTAGCCAGCCTAATCATGGTATTGAGTCTTAGTGGTTGTGGAAGTAAAAAGTCAATCGCGCAAGAAGCCAATACTGCAGACACTTGGAGTTCTATCAAGAAACGTGGACGAGTTATTATTGGACTAGATGACACTTTTGTTCCTATGGGATTCCGTCAAAAGAACGGTAAGTTAGTCGGCTATGATATTGATTTGGCCAAAGCAGTCTTCAAACAATATGGTATTAAAGCTGACTTCCAACCGATTGATTGGAATATGAAAGAAACTGAATTGCGTAATCGTACTATTGATCTAATCTGGAACGGCTATACAATTACACCAGCTCGCCAAAAACAGATTGCCTTCTCACGTCCTTACATGGCCAATAGACAAGTCCTTGTTACTAAGAAAAGTGAAAATATAACTAGCTTTTCTGGCATGCAAAATAAGACTCTGGGCGTTCAAACCAGTTCTTCTGGTGCAAGTTTGTTGGATGAACACCCTGGTATGTTGAAAGACTATATCAAGGATAAAACTCCAGTAATGTATGATTCATTCAATAATGCCTTTATGGATCTTGATGCTGGTAGGATTCAAGGGATGTTGATAGATAGCGTTTATGCTGGATATTATATTCAACATGAAAAGAATCCTGATTCATATCAAACAACCGTCGGTGGATTCGATGGTGAAGATTTTGCCGTTGGTATGAGAAAAGGCGATAAGACCTTAAAGGGAAAGATTGATTCAGCACTCCAACAATTGGCTAACGATGGAACACTTAAAAAGATCAATGAGAAGTGGTTTGGTACTAATGATAATTCGCTAGTTGAACCTGAAAAATAAAGAGAGTGTGGCAGAACACGTTCAGTTTTCGTTTATAAGCCTAAAATGCCGGTATTTACGCAAGTGAATATCGGTCTTTTAGGCTTATATTGAGAAAATTATGTTTTGGCACACGTTTTCACTGCAAATTTATAGTGGAAACGTGTGAAAATACACAATTTCTTCCGTTTAACAAAAATAGTTCCGGAATTCATTTTCGTGAATTCCGGAACTATTTGCGTTAATACTCGAAAATTACCCGTGCATTTTCACACTCTAATTCTTTGATTTTAGTCTCAATACAGTAACTTTTTTATTAGTTTGTTTTTCTATTTCACTTACTACTTGCCCTATATTTCTCATATCTACATCATTCGATGTAAAAGGCAAATCAACTTCTTTATCATCCTTTAATAATATCTTCAAATAATAACCCTTTGAGAATAACCCTAAGGCTGATCCCACGACATAAAAGCTAGCATCTACTGCACCTTCTGATCCAATTCCTTTCGGCACACTCATCCCTTCACCCACTACTAATGAAATTGAATTTATTTCAGTAAAAGTTATTAATAATCTATTAGTGAATGATGGAAACAATATAGCTGCGACTCTTTTTGTGAATTTACTGTAGTCATAGTAGTAAATGCCCTTTTCAGTAACAAGCCAATAACTATGATTACCGTCAATATTAACTGTAAAAATCGACAAAATAACTATTAAACATACCAGTCCAAATATTATTCCTAATTTAAGCTCATTAGATGTTATTGAAATTAAATATCCGACAAATATACTGATTACTAATGTTATTAATAATGGATAATAATTGATTTTTTTACCAAATTTTATGCTCATAATAATTTCCCCCTTATCAACATGTTTATTCAAATTTCAAAGTTAATATCAAGTCTTTAATCTGGTCACGAATTTTACGAAATTCAACCAACTTTTCACTTTCTGATCCTGTTACTGCTGCGGGATCAGGTAATGGCCAATGTAATTTTTTTACAGTTGCAGGAGTTACCGGACACTTATCACGAGCATCTCCACATAAGGTAACTACCAAATCACAACTATTAAGATAATCAACATCGATTAACTTAGAATACTGTCCAGAAATATCAATCCCCACTTCTGCCATTACTTTAACAGCATAATTATTTAGTCCATGTGTCTCAACACCGGCGCTTGCCACTTCCCAATCATTACCTAACAACTCACGACCAAACCCCTCTGCCATTTGACTGCGACATGAATTACCTGTACATAGGAAATAAATTCTCTTCATAGTTACCTCCAGTAACGAATTTTGACATTATAATTTGTTTAAGTTAATATTACAGCATACATAGACGAATATCTATATGAGGTGAAAAATGAATTATCAAAATTACGTAAACTCTTTAAAAGCTATGTCTGATGAAAATAGACTGAAAATAATTGAATTAATCTCTGACCGGACTTTATGCGCCTGTGACTTATTAGATTATTTCAACTTTACACAACCTACCCTTTCACATCATATGAAGATTCTGGAAGATTCCGGAATAGTAAAAAGTTATCGCGAAGGTAAATGGAAACATTATTCGCTAAATGAAGAATTTGCGTCTGGTTTCTTTGAGAATACTAAACAATTGCTATCAAGCAATTCAAAGTGTGTTTGTGACTACAATAAAAAGTAGTTTATTTTTCAAATCAATAGATAGATATTAATCTATATGTTATAAAGGGGGAATATATTTTGAGAAATACAAGTAAGAAATTATCATTATTTGACCGGTATATGACCTGGTGGATAATTTTGGCTATGATTATTGGTGTATCAATTGGCTACTTCTGGCCTAACACCGCCAATATCATCAATGATCTATCGATTGGCACAACATCGATTCCAATTGCCATTGGGCTAATATTAATGATGTATCCACCACTAACCAAAGTTAAATATGAAGAAATGGGACACGTCTTCAAAGATTGGAAAACCTTAGCTGTTTCACTAATTCAAAACTGGATTGTTGGCCCAATAGTTATGTTCACTTTAGCAGTTATTTTTTTGCACAACTATCCTAGCTACATGACTGGTTTAATCATGATTGGTCTGGCAAGATGTATCGCCATGGTCATTGTTTGGAGTGAGCTAGCTCAAGGAGATAGTGAATATACAGCTGGATTGGTAGCCTTTAACGCAGTATTTCAGATAGTTTTCTATTCATTCTTTGCTTACCTTTTTATTACAATAATCCCTGGATGGTTAGGTCTACAAACTCACACTGTCAATGTTCCAATGGCATCAATTGCAAAAAGTGTCATGATATATTTGGGTATTCCATTTATTGCCGGAATTGCTTCAAGATATTTATTGATACATTTCAAAGGTAAGAACTGGTTTGAGAACATTTATGTACCCAAAATAAGTCGTATAACATTCTGGGCATTAATTTTCACTGTAATCGTTATGTTCTCAGTAAAAGGAGAAAAAGTCGTTCAATTACCACTAGACGTTGTAAGAATTGCTATTCCATTACTATTGTATTTCTTAATAATGTTCTTTGTATCATTTGGAATTGCTCATCATCGTGGAACGAGTTATCCCATTGCAACATCATTATCATTAACAGCTGCAAGCAATAACTTTGAACTTGCTATTGCGGTGGCTGTCAGTGTATTTGGTATAGGTTCTGGGGAAGCGTTTACCGCCGTTATTGGGCCATTAGTCGAAGTACCGGTATTATTAAGTTTAGTTAATGTAGCACTAAAGTATCGTAATAAATTCAAAAACTAAGAGCGATAAGTAATCTAATTAACATCAGATTACTTATCGCTCTTATCTTTTCTATTATAAAAAAGAATTTCCTAATCTTACCCATCTATAGCACGTCTATACCTAAAAAATTAATAACAAAAATGCTATCAATATCCCCACGATTGCAAGATAACTTACGTTGCGTTCATTATCCCGTAAGTTCTTTTTCTTCTTCATGGTATTTTCTTCCTCCGTGCTTAATTCCGTTATACCATCTTATATAATCAATTGAAAGAAAAATTTTAACTATGTAAGCCATATCATATAACGGTACTATAGTATTCACACACCGTTATAACGTATAATATACCATATCGTACAAAAGGGGAGAACGACTTCATGAATAAAAAAAATCGTGTATATTTGGCTGGACCATTCTTCAGCAAGGAACAAACCAATCGACTTAATGAGATTGAAAAAATACTTAATGAAAATGAGACAATCGGCGATATTTTCCGTCCCGGTGACAGTGAATATACTCCTGCTAAAATTGGAACTTTTGAATGGCAAACTGCAGTGTTCAAACACGATATAACTAATATCAACACTTCAGATCTTGTTATTGCCATGTTAGATTACAAGTTAGAAAATTCAGAATTTGAACCAGATTCTGGTACTATTTGGGAATGCGGCTATGCCTTTGCCAATAATATTCCTGTAATAGGAATTCGCTATGAGGATAATCAACCACTTAACTTGATGCTTGCTGGAAGTTTAACAGCATTTTTCAAGGGAGAAAAAAGTATTGAATCAATCAAAGATTATGACTTCAACACTTTAATGACACGTTATGAAGATGTCGATATAATTTAAGAAGATTAGCCATTAGTTTGGTTTGATCTTTTTTTGTTTTACACTAGTAGTAACAATCATCAGGGGGGAATATTTTTGAATTCTATAACCACAGCAAAAAAATCCAACAAATACTTTTTATTCAGTATGATGTTAATCGCCGCAAACCTGCGTCTACCAATCACTATCATGCCACCACTACTTGAAAGAATTGAGCAAAACTTTGATATACCTAGCTCAATGGCCGGATTATTAACATCCATCCCACTGCTTGCCTTTGCAATTTTCTCACCGATCATTGTCAAAATTGCTAACAAACGTGGAAATGAACTGACAATTTTCTTATTTTTTATTTTGCTTCTAGTCGGAAGTTATTTACGAGTGATTCCAACGATTTGGGCCTTGTTCTTGGGGACGGCATTAGTTGGTATCGGTATTGATAGTGGGAACGTCTTGCTTCCTGCCATCATCAAGGACAAAATGCCGACACAGATTCCACTCGGTACTAGTCTTTACACCCTATCGATGCTTCTAATAGGTGCAATCGGTACTGCTTTATCTGGATATCTCATTACCAGAATAAATCTAGGAACAACACTTGGAGTGATTTCTATTATGGGAATTATTGCATTCGTGTTCTGGATCCCAAATATTTTTCATAATCAAAAATCACCTGTGGACCAGAATATTACTGCACCAAAATATCACACCGTTTGGCGTCAGCATCTAGGTTGGTTGATAACCTTATACTTTGGACTTCAATCAGTTATTTATTATTCACTATTAACCTGGCTACCAAAAGTCCTCAGTAGTCACGGTGTCACAACTATCTTCTCTAGTAACTTATTAACCATCCTACAACTAGCCGGGTTACCTTGTTCATTCATAGTTCCCCTTTTGGCTCCTAGAAAGATGGGCATGAGGGTATTAATATCCTTAGTTACTCTTGGTTACGTGATTGCTCCATTGTCCTTTTTGCTTCCAACTACAAGCGGATTATATCTTGTCTTTTGGTCAATTATTATGGGAGTCGCTCAAGGTGTAGCTTTCAATACTGCCATTTTCTTCTTCACGAATAAAACCAGCAATCCTTATCAAACTGCTGAAGTTTCTGGTATGGCACAGTCTGCCGGATACTTACTAGCTGCCTTTGGGCCAGTGGCCTTTGGACTCTTACGCCAAAGCTCGATCATTCTGATTACATTAGCCACACTTGCTGTATTGTTGACGGTAACTGGAATAATAATTAATAAATCATCCCTTATAAAAGAATAAATTGAATTTGTTTAAACCTTGATACATTAACCTTTTTACTGAATATACAGTAATTCTCCTCTTGTATATAATTTTTTTGCGTGCTATTATACATTCAAGCAAAATAAGGAACGACAGTGAGCGTTCATTTTGGAGGAAAATATACTATGAAAATAGTCGCAAATAACAATTCAACCCATCTAGATAGCTACCGAGCTAAAGTGGTTGCTTCCACAGCATCAGGTTTTGGATTAGAGAATATGGACGTTATGTTTTTATCATTCGCCCTCTCATCCATTATCGCCGAATTCGGATTAAGTGGAACGCAAGCCGGAATGATCTCTACGATCACGAACATCGGTATGCTTATAGGTGGTATTTTTTTTGGAATTTTAGCCGATAGAGTCGGTAGAATCAAAACTTTTACTTATACGATCTTCATCTTCGCTATTGCTACTGGAGCAATGTTCTTCGCTCACAATCTAACACTAGTATATATTTGCCGCTTCTTCGCCGGAATCGGTGGCGGTGGTGAATATGGTATTGGTATGACAGTACTAGCAGAGAGTTTCTCCAAGAAAAAGCTTGGACGAGTTTCAAGCTGGGTCGGTATGGCTGGACAAGGTGGTGCTATCATTGCTGCACTTTTGGCAACATTAGTAATCCCAACTCTTGGCTGGCATGCATTATTCCTATTCGGAATTCTTCCAGTTGTCATCACATTTTTCATCAGACATCACTTAAAAGAAAGTGATACCTTCATCAAATCCTCCAAAGAAAAACACGGCAGTGTTAAAGAATTATTCGCTACACCAAAAATTGCACATCAAACAATTGCCTTGATGGTTATGGCAATCGTCCAAATTGCCGGATACTTCGGACTAATGAATTGGTTACCAACAATCATGCAAAAGCAATTGAATCTAACAGTTGCCAGTTCCACTTGGATGATTGCTACTATCCTTGGTATGTGTGCCGGAATGTTAACCTTCGGCTGGATCCTAGATACACTCGGACCAAGATTGGCCTTTGGGATTTTCCTAGTATGTTCAACA
Organism: Companilactobacillus allii; assembly: GCF_001971585.1. NCBI lineage: Bacteria > Bacillati > Bacillota > Bacilli > Lactobacillales > Lactobacillaceae > Companilactobacillus > Companilactobacillus allii. The sequence continues at coordinate 256,600 of NZ_CP019323.1, forward strand.
ATCGGCGTTTACGTTTTAACATTACCAACAAACATGATTTCTCTAATCATCGTCGGAGCAATCGTCGGTTACTTCTCAAACGGAATGTTCGCCGGATATGGAGCAGTAGTAAGTAGACTCTATCCAACCGAGATACGTGCCACGGCAAATAACGTAATCATGAATACCGGACGTTGTATCGGTGGATTCTCAAGTCTAGCAATAGGCTGGATCCTTGATAATTACAACATTCTAACAGTTATGATGTTTATCTCAACCCTATATGTAATCAGCTTTATCGTCATGATGACAATAAGTAATTTGAAGGCTGAAAATTATAAACAAGCCTAAAAACAGAGCGCTTCAAAATACGGGAATTCCCGAGCATTAACACAAAAAATGACGATCAACACGAAAGTGTTGACCGCCATTTTTAGCGTTAAGCGGAAGAAATTGTATTTTGAAGCGCGTTTCAGCAAGTTTAAGAAATCAACCCAGCAATCTCCTTAACCACACCACGTGCCTCAGGAATAGGATAAACCATAAAGACATGATTCATATTCTCATAAGTATGGATTTTCAAATCAATATCCTTATCTTCAGCCATTTTACCTAGTTTTTCAGCATCAGCATACAAAATATCATGCGTACCAGTAAATACATCAATTGGAGGTAAGTTAGTTAAATCTCCATAGATTGGACTTACTAGTGGATCCTTAGTATCTAAAGTATCAGCGTAGACTTTACCCTGAAACTGTAAATCCTTAATGCTAAGTAATGGATCAGAAGACTGAATGCCCTCCATCTCCGGATTACTAGTTGAAACATCTAACCAAGGTGACAATAATACTGCCCTACCTGGCAATGGATACTCACGATCACGCATTACCTCTAATAACGACAAAGCCATCCCTGCACCGGCTGAATCTCCCATCAAAATAATATTTGCTGGATCAACAAACTCATCATTTATCAGGTGTAAATAACGTGACAACACCATAGCTGTGGCTTCATGTGCATTATGAAGTGGTGCTTTAGGATAAATTGGCATAACTACTCTAGCGAGAGATTTTTTGGACAATTTATGAAGCATATCATAATGCAGCGTAATTGGCTCAAACCAATAGGCCCCACCATGAATATAAAAAATCACCTTGTTTGTTTGTTCCTTTGGAACGTACTCTAACGTATCATCAAACCCCTTAAGGTATTTGAAGTGATAACGTAACTTAGCAATCTCTGGTAACTCAAATGGCTTACAACCATGTGAAACATATTGTTCCAAATCTTCTTGTGAATGAATCGTTGGAAACAAATTAAGAGTATCTAACGTTTCCTCAATCATCAAACTACTTAGACTTCTGTGTTCTTTATGCGCTTGGAATCCCTTCAATGCCATGAAACCTACACCGGCCATTCCAAGAATCTTTCCCGTTTTCTTGATACAGATCATCTCCTCAATCAACTATTACTACTATTATATAATTATCCTCAAAATAGGGCTCGAAAGAATTTCTTCTATCGAGCCCTATTTTAATATCTATTTATAATTTTTTCATCACTTTTTTGAAATTTATTAATTAATTATCAATATTTTAGTCACAATCACAATTATTAGGCACACAGTTACAATTTATAGATTCAACTGCTTTCTTTTGATTCAATTTAGACTGAATATTATCGATATCATCTTGGGTCAATTCTGATTCATCAATAATATAAGCTACTGCTGAACCAACTTTTTTAGCACAGACTTGATTGAAGAACTTCTTAGATGCCAAGTCAACAGTACGACTTTCGTCCATAACAGCTGAATAAATGAATTTTTTGCCATCTTTTTTGGACTTAATAATTCCCTTATCGCTCAAACGACGAAGCAGCGTCTTAATAGTAGCTGGCTTCCAATCCATTGAATCCCCTAATACATTGATCAATTGACGTGATGTTACAGTATCGAGCGCCCAAATAACTCGCATGATTCGCCATTCGGCATCTGTAATATTGATATTTGTTGTTTCTAGCATATTATCACTACCTCTAGTTTAATTTTAGCGGATTAGTGATAAAAGACAAGATATTAATTCTAGCTAATGTCACGTTGGTTAGTCTCATCTCCCATAAACCAAACAACTGCTCCGGCAAAAAGTGCAATTGCACTAATTATCCAAAAAATAACATTGGTAGTGGTAAAAGATAGTAACCAGGCTACAACGATCGGCATAGCAACTGTGAATAACTTAGCGATTCCATTGGCAATACCTGAACCACGGAAACGAATATTAGTAGGAAATAACTCTGCGACATAAACGGCTACAACACTTGCCATTAAAACGTAAAAACAAGTTGTTAATAAGAAACCAATGACAACAACTTGTGCCATTTGTGTTTGTTGCGCATACATCATTCCAAAGACAGCTGTTAAGAAGAATGCTGGAACTATGGTCAACTTACGACCGATTCTATCAACTAAGTATGCTCCAATCGCACAACCAACTGGTGCTCCAAGCATCATCATTGTTGAAAGTCCAAGGGAATTACCGATATTGATATTGCGTTGAACCAATAAAGTTGGGACCCAAGAAGTGAATGTATACTGACAAATAATCGTTGCGGAAACAGCCACAATAGCAACGAACAAACTTACACCAAATGAATGATGAACTGTCTCATGATTATTATCGGATTTCAAAATACTCGTATCACTACCATTGATCTCAAGTTGCTCAACAATTGACTTAGCTTCATCAGTCCTACCATGCGCAATCAACCAACGGGGAGATTCTGGAATACCTCTACGAAGATACCAAAGGATTCCTGCAACAATACCAATTACTGCAAACATTGGACGCCAACCAAGTCTTGGAATTATCAATGTGCAAAGTAGCATTGTGATCGGAGCACCACAATTAGCAACTAATGATACTGTGGCACACCATTTACCACGACTGTGAATTGGCGCAAATTCATTGACCATTGAATAACCAGTAACAATCTCAGAACCTAGACCAATGCTTGACATCAATCGACAAATTATCAGAATATACATATTCGGAGCGAATGCACCTGCAAATGTGAATACTCCAAAAAGGATCAAATTAATTTGGTATGCTACACGACGTCCCTTCAAATCACCGATAAAGCCAGCGATTATTGAACCGATGAACAGTCCCAAGAAACCACTTGATAAAAAGTATGAATTCTGTGAGATCGTTGACCAACCACTTTTCAATGTAGAACTTGCGACAGCACTTGCCATATATACGTCTGCAGCATCAAGGAACATACCACCAGATACCAATGCTACAACTTTGTAAAATAATGGTGATTCGTATGTACGATCAAGTCTACCTTGTAATTTGCTTCCTTCTTGTATTTCCACAATGCATCCCTCCACTAATTAAAATTAGGCATTTTTGCCTCAAATTCTTCTATTTGTTTTTCATATCCAAACGTAATTGCAATATCATCCAATCCATTAACAAACTTGTGTTTCCACAAAGGATCGATATCAAAGTTAAACTTATAATCTTTGTAACAGACAACTTGCTTAGGTAAATCCACAGTGATTTTTTCTTCAGGTGATATATTAGCCAAAATATCACGTTCATCCTGTGGAAGAACTATGGCCAATACACCATTCTTAGTACTGTTCATATAAAAAATGTCACTATAACTACCTGCGATCACTACTTCAAAGCCGTAATCTTTCAATGCCCAAACGGCATGTTCTCTTGATGAACCACAGCCGAAATTGTCACCAGTAATAAGTATCTTGGCACTTTTATATACTGGATCATTCAGGATAAAGTCAGGATTTGGTTTACCACCCTTTTGATAACGCCAATCAAAGAATAGATTGCGTCCATAACCAGTTTTCAAAATATTCTTTAAAAATTGTTTGGGGATAATTTGATCAGTATCAATATTTTCTTTCATAATCGGTATCGTTGTCTCAGTGATCGTTGTAATTGGTTCCATTTAGATTGCTTCCTTTCTAATATCAATGAAGTGTCCATGAATTGCTGCTCCGGCTACCATAGCTGGACTGGCCAAATGTGTTCTAGAACCAGCCCCTTGACGTCCCTCAAAATTACGATTAGACGTGGAAGCACAATGTACTCCTGCCGGCACTTGGTCAGGATTCATTCCCAAACATGCCGAACATCCTGGTTCACGCCAATCACACCCAGCATCCTTAAAAATCTTGTCCAATCCCAACTCTTCAGCTTTTTCTTTAACCGCACGTGATCCAGGTACCACCAGTGCCGTCACACCTTTGGCAATGTGCTTGCCTTTGATCGCATTAGCCGCAATCAACAAATCTGACAAACGTCCATTGGTACATGAGCCAAAGAATACGAATCCAATTGGAATCTGCTTAGCAGTTTGTCCTGGTTTCAAGCCGATATAGTTGTAAGCCTTCTTATCATCATCATTTTTGATCTGTGGGAAAGGTTGATCCACTGGTACCGACATCCCAGGGTTAGTTCCCCAAGATACAAATGGTGCCAAGTCGCTTACATCAAAGTCAATGATTCTATCAAAGGCGGACGGATCATCAGTCTTGAATTGTTTCCAGTACTCAATAGCCTGATCCATTTTCTTGGGAGCGTATTTACGTCCAGCCACATAATCAAATGTTGTCTGATCTGGCTGAATACTACCCATCTTGGCTCCACCTTCGATCGACATATTACAAATAGTCATCCGACTTTCCATACTCATCTTAGAGATAGTATCGCCGTAATATTCAACCGCATAACCAGTACCAAAGGCAACTCCTTCTCTAGCAATAATTCCCATGATAATATCTTTGGCAAACACACCTTTAGGAAGGTTGCCATGAATATGAATCCCCATGGTTTTTGGTTTTGTCTGCCAAATAGTCTGTGTTGCCAAGACGTGTTCAACTTCACTAGTTCCAATTCCAAAAGCAATTGAACCAAATGCACCGTGTGTTGCTGTATGAGAATCTCCACAAACAATGACCATTCCCGGTTGTGTCAATCCTAGTTGTGGTCCAATGACATGCACGATTCCTTGGTCCTCACTCCCCATACCGGCCAATCTAACACCGAATTCTTTCGTATTTTTTGCCAAAGTATCGATTTGTTTACGCGAAATTTCATCCTTAATATCGAAGATATTTACCGTAGGAACATTGTGGTCCATCGTCGCAAAATTCCTATCCGGACGTCTGACTACTCGCTTATTTTCACGTAGACCTTCAAAGGCTTGTGGTGAAGTTACTTCATGAAGTAGTTGTAGATCTACATATATCAGTTGTGGATCTCCAGTTTTCCCAGTGATAACGTGACTATTCCAAATTTTATCGAACATTGTTTGAGGTTTATTTTGTGACATATTCTTTCCTACTTTCTTTAATAGAATCAACTATGAACTCAGTTACTTTTGTGGTTGAATAATCCCCTCCTAAATCTGGAGTAACGATTTTTTTATCCACTGATTTATCCACTGCCGTCATAATTTGCTTCGCCAAATCCATTCTTCCAAATGAATATTGCAACATCATTGCAACTGACTTGATCATTGATAATGGATTGGCAATTCCTTTACCTGCAATATCTGGTGCCGAACCATGAATCGGTTCATAAAGTGCTGGGCTCACTTCACCTTTGCTCATTGATGGAATCGTTCCTAGTGAACCGGTAATTTGTGCTGCCTCATCACTCAAAATGTCCCCGAAGAGATTCTCAGTCAAAATCACATCGAATTGACCTGGTTTAGAGATTATTTTCATTGCTGCAGAATCAACATAACTAGTATCGTATTTCACTTCTGGATATTCTCTTGCGACATCTATAACTACCTCTCTCCACAACTTACTAGTGGCCAAAACATTGGCTTTATCTACCAAAGTTACGTGTTTGTTTCGTTGCATCGCCATATCAAAAGCAACTTTTGCAACTCGCCTGATTTCTTCACTGCTATAACGCATCGTGTCGATAGCCTGTGTTTGTGACTTTTCACGTGGTTGTCCAAAATAAATTCCACTTGTAAGCTCACGGACAATGACGAAGTCGATTGGTTCAGTAATTTTGATTGGTGAAAAGGACTTCATTGTTGAATTAATAATCGTTGGACGAATATTTGTAAACAATCCCAATTCTTGTCTAATTCTCAATAGTCCTGACTCTGGACTCTTCTCTACTCCATCCCACTTTGGACCGCCAATCGCTGCCAAAAGTATAGCGTCACTATTCTGGCAAGTCTCTAATGTGGCATCCGGTAGCGGATCATTTGTTTGATCGATTGCTTGACCACCAAAAGGAACCTCTGAAATCTCGTAGTCAAAATCAGTATTTTCACTTACCGTTTTTAAAACTTGCAATCCACTCGCCATAATCTCTGGACCAATGTAATCACCGGCAAGAACTGCTATTTGATATTTTGAATTCATTAGACATTTACCTCCTGCATGATATATTCAAGATCATTCTCAGAAACAATATTTGTATGATCCGCAACCGCTTTGAATTTAGGAAAAATGATTTTCATAGTATCCTTATCAACTTCATAACCCATCTTTTGTAGCTTAGCCATAACTGCGTGTGAGCCTGAAAGTTTACCAAGTGGCAACGTTGTTTTATGTGCACCAACAACTTCCGGAGTTAGAATCTCATAAGTTTGTGGATTTTTAAGCATCCCATCTTGGTGAATTCCTGACTCATGAGAAAAAGCATTATCGCCAACAACTGCTTTATTATGTGGCACCGGCATATTTGAGAAGTTACTAATCATATCGCTGGTTTTTTTAGTTTCAGAAAGATTGATATTGGATTCTGCATTGTAATAATCCTTTCTGACATACATTGCGGCGGCAACCTCTTCCAATGCTGCATTCCCGGCTCGTTCACCAATTCCATTAATGGTTCCTTCAATTCGAGTAGCACCATTTTCGATAGATGCAAGACTATTAGCAACTGCCATCCCTAGGTCATCATGACAATGAACTGAGAAAGTCACTTCATCGAACCTAGGAATATTAGTCCGAAGATTCTGGAATAGTTGAGCAAATTCAGCTGGATTAGTATAGCCAACCGTATCGGGAATATTTATAACCGTTGCACCTGCATCAATTGCTGTTTGAATGGATTGAACTAGGAAATCTGGCTCTGTACGAGTTGCATCTTCCGGTGAGAATTCCACAATATCAAAGAACTGATGTGCATAACTTACGCTGTCAAAGATTGATTGAATAACTTGTTCCCTAGTCATATGAAGCTTCGATTCACGATGAATCGGACTGGTTGCAATGAAAACATGAATTTGTTTATGGGTCGCATCTTTAGTCGCTTTCACACATGCATCAATATCTCCTTTCTTGGCTCTAGCAAGACCTGTAACTCGAGTACTTTTTACGGCTCTAGATACTGCGCTGACAGCTTCGAAGTCTCCTTTAGAAGCAACTGGGAATCCTGCTTCAATGACATCAACACCAAACTTTTCAAGTTGTTTAGCTATTTTTACTTTTTCATCAATATTAAAGTTAACTCCAATGGTCTGTTCCCCATCTCTTAGTGTCGTATCAAAAAATTGAATTTGTTTTGTCATAATTGTTACCTCTTAAATTTTAATTTTGGATAAAAAAACACCTCATCGAATAAAATGAGGTGTTAACGAGTATATCCGCCTAGCCCCAAGTACTAACGCAAAAAGGGCTCGACGTGTTTTGTCAGAGTCCTAAAGTTAGAGCAGCAAGGCTAGTAAGAAGGATACAGTATTCATATTCATTTTGCTTTTAATATTAATTGAATTATTCATAAATGTAACCTCCTTGAATTTGTTATTGCAATAGTACTACTCAAAATTAAAATATTCAACATAAATTTAATCTTTTTCTAATTTAAGCAAACAAAAAGGATGGATCCATATCGGATTCATCCCTATTTCACAGCGTTATTCACAGTTCTTAACTATTTTTTCGATTTTTACCAATTCTTTTTGATTATTGTTAAATTCAGAAAATACTCTTGCCTTAGTTAGCAGTTCTGTGACCTTATCGCTGGGACCATTGACTGCACAATCATTGATTGCAAGTTGAGCAAACAGTCTAGCAATATAATATGTCACATGGTTATCGGCACCAATTTTAATACCATAATTAAGCAACGTATTGGCAGTTTCATAATCATTTTGGGCCGAATAATACAAGGCACAGTAAAATATAATATTTATATATCGCCATATCTGATTAATATTATCAATTTCCATGCCATAGATATCATTAAAGACCTTGCTAAAGTAGTATTCACTCTTCAAAGAATCCTTTTGCTTAGCATAGACCATTCCCATACCGGTATATGCCAGAAATGTAAAGATAGTCTTACCTTCAGAGTCTAAATTGGTTAATATCTGATTAAAATCAAACACCGCATCAAACAGATCACCATCATCTAAAACGTTCAAAATCCCCTTTAAATAATAATATTGCATGAGTGCTTCATTATCATCTTTCAATAAAGATGGATCGATTTTTTCAATTATTTTCCATGAATCTTCATACTCATAAGTAATCAGATTGAATTCAACCTTGTTCATTGATTTTACTAATTTCTTTGAAGTACTATCATTGACTCCCATAACATCATCTAATGATAAATCCAGACGATTGCATAGTTGAATCAAGATTTTTAATGATGGGATTTTACCATTATTTTCAAATTTACTTAAAGTTGCTTGAGTACAAACACCGTTACTCAGCTCTTTTTGTGATAAACCCATTTCTTTACGTTTATTCACAAAACTCTGTATGTTCATAAGAACACCTCTATATAATATTTTATAAGTACCCTCATAATAATAATTATATACTCAAATCCAGCCCGTTACCATTTTTTCCAATATACATACTGACTGGCTTATGATCCAAAATAAAAGCGAGTGATGAAGCATATTTTTTTCCGCTTAATACAAAAAAACCAGCATTTACTTACGTAAATACTGGAATTTTCACACTTACTTATTCTTCAAATCTTCAATAGAGTTAATATTCTTCATATATTTTGGAACTGCAAGTCCAACTTTGGCACCTTTTAAGTTAATACCAAGGTCATCAAAGCGTCCCTTGTAATCTTTATAATACAAACCAGCTGTCTTAGGTAGCCATGCACTAACTTGTGCATCAGCAGCATTGGTTGCTATAGAAGCCCACATAGGTTGTTGCTCCATAGCTTGAATAGTTACCTTATATCCTTGATCACGGAGTACTTGTGCGACAACGTTGGTTGAAGCAATTTCAGAATCCCATGCAACATAAGTCATCTTAAATGACTTACCATGAACCTTTTTAACACCTTTAGTCCATTCAGCGACTAATTTAGGATTAGCTTTGATCCATTGTTTAGCTGCTTTTTGAGGGTCCATTCCAGCATTGACCTTCAACATAACTTCAGACATTTGAGCTGGTTTCCAATGGAAACGATCCAAAATAGTGTACGCACTAGGTTCATCCTTCTTCAATCCTTTACGAACGATAGTATGAATATTTTCAGCTTTACCATAAACATTCTTAGGATCCTTCAAGAATTTTATCGGATACTTAGTAAACATCCAATGTGGCTGCCAACCAGTAATAACAATTGGACGCTTTTCCTTAATGGCCTTATCCAAAGTACTTGTCATTGCGGCAGTAGAACTTGTCTGTAGTTGCCAATTTTTGGCACTCAAGCCGTATTCTTTCAAAGCAGTTTGAGTTGAAGACATAATACCTGCACCTGCATCAATACCTGTAATTGTGTAATTGATTTGTGGACCAATCTTTTCCTTACTTGTATAAGGTTGTGTTTCAGAACTACATGCAGTGATAAGTGGAATCATCAGCAACGCAACAAAGAAAAGACTTAAGATTTTTGATTTATTTTTCAAATAATCCCTCCTATCCTTTTTTACGATCTCTTGTTAATGATTGTGTGAGTCTATCTAAGATAATTGCCAAGATAACAACGGCAAGACCAGCAGAAAAACCACCACCAGCGTCATTTCTACCAACGGCAAAGTATACTTTAGTACCAAGACCCATAGCACCGATCATTGAAGCAGTAACAACCATTGATAATGAAAGCATCATACTTTGGTTGACACCAGCCATCAAACTTGTCTTGGCTAGTGGTAATTCAACTTTAAATAACTTCTGCCATTCAGTAGAACCAAATGAATCAGCGGCTTCGATCAATTCACTAGGAACTTCACGAATACCCATATTGGTCATTCTAACTGTTGGAGGCATAGCGAAGATAACTGATGCGACAATACCTGGAACCATACCAATACCAAACAATGCAACAGCCGGAATTAGATAAACAAAGGCTGGCATAGTTTGCATAAAGTCAAGGATCGGCTTCAGGATTATCTCGGCAGTCCTACTCTTAGACATCAATATACCCAACGGTATACCAATTACTAGAGCTATCAAACTGGCCGTTAAAACTAGCGTCAAAGTTTGTGTCATATCACGCCAAAAGTCCAAGTTCCAAATAAGCAATAATCCGGCTAATTCAAAAATCAATAAACTCCAACGTTGATTATCACGGTTAACGTAATAAGTTAACGCTAATATCAAAACGATAAAAAACCAAATAGGAATCAAATCAAATACCCATTGAAAGGCATTGTTAATTCCACCTATAAAGTTAGTTACGCCATTAAAGAATCCAGTGAAAGTAACTAACCAGTTGACAAAACTGTCGACCCATTGTGCTAGTGGTAATTGTGGAATACTATTCAAAATCGCTCACCTCATTTCCTGCAAGGGCCCCAAGAACGGCACCACGAACAATAATTCCTTGTAGTTGTCCATCATCATTTACAACTGAGAATGGAATACCAGTTGATGAAATATCATCAAGAAGTTCTGAAATAGGCTTATCTGCATTAGTTGTAGGGATATCAGTTTGAACAATTGATCTTAGATCACTACTATCACTACGAACTAATCCAATAACATCATTAGCATCAACAATACCAACTAGTTTACGATGATTATCAACAACATATGCTGTTGAAACTTCATTATTCTTCATACGTTTCAAAGTAAGTCTTGGACCAGCCTTATCAATATTGATCGTAACTGGACGAATCATAACGTTTGCAGCAGTTAAGACCTTGCTACGATCAACATTTTCGATGAATTCTTCAACATAGTCATTTGCGGGATGTGTCAAGATATCTTCAGGTGTACCAGTTTGAACGACCACACCATCACGCATAATCATAATATGATCACCAAGCTTTAAGGCTTCATTCAAATCATGACTGATAAAGATAATTGTCTTATGCAATCTTTCTTGAATATCTAACAATTGGTCTTGCATATCAGTTCTGTTCAATGGATCAAGTGCTGAGAATGCCTCATCCATTAACAGAATCTCTGGATCATTAGCTAAAGCACGAGCTAGACCGACACGTTGTTGCATACCACCAGATAATTGATCTGGATATTCATCATTGTAACCAGTGATACCAACTTGATCTAAGGCTTCTTTAGCTTTCTTTTCACGTTCAGCTTTTTCGACACCTTGAATTTCCAAACCATATTCAGCATTTTCTAATACTGTTCTATTAGGAAGTAATCCGAAATTCTGGAAAACCATACTCATCTTTTTACGACGAACATTTCTAAGTGCCTTTTTATCCATTTTCATTAAATCTTCGCCATCGATTGATACTGATCCATCTGTAGGCTCGATCAACCGATTTATCATACGAACCATTGTTGATTTACCACTACCTGAAAGTCCCATAATAACGAAGATCTCGCCATCATTGATTTTGAAGCTGGCTTTTTCAACACCTACGGTTGCACCTGTTTCCTTTAGAATTTCCGATTTTGTCTTACCTTGCTTAATAAGTTCTTTAGCACGTCCGACACGTTTACCAAAAATCTTAGTTAAATCTTTAACTTCAACTTTTACTGTCATTAAATCCCCCATTCCTGGAATAAAGAGCAAATACTTGCTCCAGCACATTTAAATTTGTGCTCTCACCTCATTAGATAAAACTAGCTCTCGAGTAAAGCTAAGCTAAACTCAGGGAGCTAAATTTTCAACAAATTACTTCAAGAAATCTATCTTCACAAATTCCTTGAAATTGCTATTTTTTAAATTAAAAATACTATTATTCATAAGGTAAAAATAATAGCAACACATATAGTACCTTAACAAATATGCTTATTCTTTGCAAACAATACGGCTTTCAAATGCCTGTACGGCGCGCTTTTGAAGTTTTTTTGGTACTGCTTTCCTTACTAGCAGTATACGTCTTTTACGACTTCTAAAGTTTCCTTAAAAAAAACTAAAAAAATACCAAGATTCTACTTTTATTGTAGAATCTTGGCATCATTTTGAGGGCAGATACTGTTTTTTTGAGGGGGAAACAGTACTACGGAAAAGTATTGCGGTTACCTTCCCTTACCTGTCAGGTTCGGGAAGTTTTAAAACTTAGTATTATTAGCCCACTTCTTAGTTAAGAAGTAGTCATTCATTTCGTACTTGGTATTATTTGGATTAGCTTTTTTATTCTTATAATATGGTTCCAATTTCTTATCCAATAATAACCAACCACGCCAACCCATATGGATAGTATCTTCAGCAATATAGTTTGGATCTTTTTCATGTGTTAAATCTACAATATTGTTGAATCCTTGAGATTGAAGTTGGTACTTAATTTTCTTGTCAAAATCAGGCAAGGCTTTTTTAGGCATCCCTGTATATTCGATCCACTTTTGATTAACTGGTTGAATAACAAACATTACTTCAGTGTGATTCTGATTGAATAGATACAACATTGCTTGAAAGTCATTATATTCAGGGGAGTGTTTATAATCAACATGTCTATGAGCATTCTTGTATGTGCTGATTCTCTTATATAACTCTTTATTATAGAAGGAATCTCCAATCTGCAAATCATTTTCACGTGAATGGTTCTTTGCCATTTTAGTGGCCAATTTATTCAAATCCTTGTAGTCATAATTATCAGGTAGCTTAGAAGCTGCTTGATCAATCTTTTTTTGATGATCATTTAACGCAACTGTTCCAAAAAGATCATCTTGGTTTTGTAAACTATTACGTTTCAAGTCGTTTATATAGAAACGTTGGAAACTAGTTATATTTTTGCCATCGGCTATTCTAGTAAGAGCATCCGTTTCAATACTACCTAGACTGTCATCTAATTCTAGAACTCTACTAGCAATATATTCATTCATCTTCTTACTACCATGATCTGAATTAACAATGAATCCTGTCAATTGCAATGGTGACAAGAAGTATTTAAAGGCATCTGATGGAACTCCTTTTTTGGTGAACCATTGAGGTGAAATGATCACCACAGCCTTTTGATTCTTCAAATTACTCATTCCACTAACATTTAATGTCTGTGTTAAAGATGCAGTACCTGGATTACCTAGTAAAAACGGTTTATTCTTCCAATGATACTTCTGTGCCATAGAAGATGGATGGAAAGGATCCATTCTAGAAAGTTCAGATGATCCAATAATAGGAATGTAATTTTCCTTTTCGGCCGCATTTTTTACACTTTCACCTTTGAGAACTCGTACATCCAGTGATGTAGATGCCTGATCTACTTTCTTAGTGGTGACTGTTTTAAAATGAATCGGAGTCCATAAAAGAATTAATAACGCAACAATCGCAACTATTACAGGTCCAAAAATCATCCATAACTTTTTTTTCATATTACTTTATTCCAGTTCTTTTACACGATCTGAGATTTTGTTGATTGTTGACCATTGTGAACGGTCAAATTCTGATACTGGTACTTCAATTCCAAAATCATCCTGTAATGTCACTAGAACTTCAACTGTTGCCATTGAATCTAGGATTCCATTTGCGAATAAGTCTTGATCCTTATCATCACCGATATTATCTAAACCTGTTACATCTTTTAAAATACCTACAATTTTTTCTGTGTTTTCCATAATAAATACTCTCCTTTTTTATGAGAACCATAATGTGTTCAAAAATCCTGAGAAAATTAGGAAACTGAAACAAACTACATTGAAAGTTATGAATACTGCAAAATACTTAGTGAATCTATTACTAGGTATTTGCTTACGATGTCTCTTTTTAAATCTTAGCCATGCATCGTTTGTGATCATTGCACATGCATGGAAAATACCATAGACGATGTAGTACCAAGTTTCACCATGCCAAAATCCCATGATTAGAAATAATACAACATAGCCAACGTTGGCCATTGTCACTCTACTTTTGATCAGCTTTTTCTTCATCATCATAAAAATCAAACGCATGTAGATGAAATCTCTAAACCAAAATGACAATGTTATATGCCATCTATTCCAGAAGTCTTTGATATTAACTGATTGGAATGGACGCTTAAAGTTCATAGGTGTCTTCACACCCATAAAATTACTTATTGCTACCGCAAATAATGAATATCCCGCAAAATCGAAGAACAAATACATACTGTAACAATACATATATGCGACTAATGCCCATGAAATACCTAATGGACGCTGGTGTGCATACGATAATGCCAAAATAGAAATTTTAGGTAATAGTATCGTTCCGAAGAAATAACCCAAAATGAACTTGTAAGCAAATCCCAGCATTAACTTATCGACTGCACTTTTTAATAGTTTTAAATATTCATCACGACTAGGAACATTCAAAACATCCTTTTGAAATCTGCGGAAACGGTCAATTGGACCAGAAGTAATTGTTGGGAAGAATAGTATGAATCTTACAAACTCTGTCGGTTTAATATGTTTGATTGTGCCATCTCTGATCTCCATTATTATTTCAACTGATTTGAAAGTTAAATAACTTATCCCCATAAATGCAAACAGAGAAATGGTCGCATTCTTTAATAGTGGATCAAGTTTAACAAAGACCAGTGGAACAATCGCCAATACTACCGAGAAGGTAAATACCCAGAAATTGTTATGTTTCTTTCTATATCTGAGATATGAGAATATTACAATCATTTCAAAGAACACGTATGCAATTAAGGAAAGTCCTTGTGATGCATTACCTCCAAAAAATGCAGTGCCCAAAATGACTATGGTTGCGAAAAAGTCATAAATCCTAAAACGTTTGCCGTATAGTAAACCGATGATTATTGGAAGTAATAAAATTAATAGATAAATAAAATAACGCGGTGAGCTGTAAGGCGTAATATTATGCATTAATCTCGCCTATAAGTGCCTTTCTATCAATCTTTCCATTCTTACTAATCGGCAGTTGTTCTACAAACTTCAAAACATTTGGAATCATATAATCCATTGTTGTTGTCTTTAATTCATCTTTAATATCAGAGTTCAACTTTTGAGAATCTGTTTTCTTAAATTTATCTTCCAAAACAATATGTGCAATCATTTTACTAACTTGCTTATCGTTGTTATATAAGGGAACTGTGCATGATTGTTTAACTTGATTCAAATTACCAAGCATCGAATCGACTTCTTCTAATTCAATTCTGTAACCATGCATCTTAATTTGAAAATCCGTTCTACCTTTGTAAAATAACAATCCATCAGGTCCTTCACTGACCATGTCGCCAGTATGGTAATAAGTTTTACCATTGATCTGTTCAAAGGCTTTTTTATTTTGTGCTGGATTATTTAGATAACCTTTTGTTACGTCAGGACCACTTATTAGTAGTTCTCCAGTTAGATATCCTTGATCATCTTTTTCAAAATTATAAATAATGTGGCTCATATTAGATTTTAAATAACCAATTGGTAAACGGTCATACTTAGCTAATATTTCTTGATCAATTAAGATTGAAGTCATAGCTACTGTACTTTCTGTCGGACCATAGGTGTTGTAGAGTTTTGCTTTTGGGAATCTCTTTAGCAGCTTCATTGCCGTTGCATGAGTTAACTCTTCACCACAGAAAATGAACTTCTTCAAATGCGGCATTTTGTCTCCCTTGAAGTCTTTAAACAACAAGCACATTTCAAAGAATGACGGTGTAGAGATCCAAGTATCAAAATCAGCGTTAAGAATGCCTTCTTGAAGTTTTCCAAAATTCCTTGTTGTAGCTTTGTCTAGCACTGTCAGTGTTGACCCATTAGTCAGTCCTGGATAAATATCAAAAACTGAAAGATCAAATGAAAATGGGGCTTGTAACATCAAGTTGGTCTCTTGAGAATAATCAAACTTAGTATCGACCCAATTAATAAAGTCGAGTAAATTATTAGTACTGATCTGAACACCCTTAGGTGCACCAGTTGTTCCTGACGTAAAGATTATGTAGAAGTCATCATCAGGTCCAATACTTTTTTTAGCGTCATAAATATTATTTTCAGATGTCATTGCCATGGACAATTCATCCTTAGTCATAATTGGAGTTTCAACACCAAAATCTTGAATTTCACTCCAATTTAGAATCAATGAAGGCTTAGCAACCGAGTTAATCTGAATGATTCGTTGAGAATCTGATCCATCGTCTACAGGAATATAAGGATGTCCCGCTTTAATTGCTCCAAGGAACATAACCAACATTTCAAACTGTTGACCACCATAAATGATGATTGGACTCTTTTCTGGCAAGAACTTATCTTGTAAGAAATTGGCGATACAATCAGATTTTTTACTCAACTCACGATAAGTCTTTGTTACCGATCCATTTCTATAACAAATCTTATCGGGTGATTTAATGGAAATATCTGTAATTTTTTCAATGATTGAATTCATGATTATTCCCTTCTTTCAATTAAAAATCGTTGTAGATAAACTTGACGCTACCTACTCCGTCATAACCATATATGTACAATATAATTAACAATATTATGAAATATGCGACTGCTTTAATTATAAATATGGGTACCGGCTTTTTTAAAAATATAAGTAAGTTTTTTTTCATAATTTACACCTCTCGGTACTTTGTGCTTACGTAAAACCTATATAACCATTCAAATATATAGAGTGTCAAACAAATAAATTAATAGTTCTTATGAATTAACGTTTTATCTATATACCCTTTATAAGTATTATAATAACTCATGTTTAAACATATGATGTAGATTTCGTAAGAATATTTTAATTTTTTTGACCAATTACTACTGCTACAAGGCATTTATTCGACATATGTTTAAACAAATAATTTAAGAACTTTTCCTCCGTTATTATTATAATTTTGAATCTTATTACATCATCGACAGATATATTATAGAAAATCATCGGCCTTTCAGTTCATCTGGAAAAGATCAAATATTCTAATCATATATATACATAATTTATATGTGTCTACATTGAATAATTGTTTTGTAAAACAAGTTACAATGTTAATTGCTATTAAATTGAAATAATTACATAAAAAAAATAATTTAAATAATTGTTCTCCGTAGTGGATTTCTATTTGATTCTTTCTAATCATAGTTTTCAGTAAGCGTATTGTCGCTTGCATCTTCTTACATAGTTCTTACATTTTTGTAAGATGAGGTAATCAATGGTATTAAAAAAGAGGATTTCCAAATGGAAATCCTCTTTTTAGTACTATTAATTATTGTCTGGAAAGAACTTGATCAATTGAAAACTCATGTGCAGTAATTCCAGTGAATGTTCATTTTGAAGCTTATCCAAGTCTATCTTGCCACTAGTCATATTCAACAATTCATGAATATCTTGCACTATTTGAGCCATTTCAAAATACTGCTGATAGCGAATAGATGAAAAGTGTAGCGTCACTCGTCTTTTATCCCACGTTGGTCCTTCCATGGGATTTTCAAGCAATGTTTCCATGAATTTATAATCAAAATCAGACCACCCTTTCAATTCATAGATGGAAACTAGATCTTTTATTTTATCAATATCATCAAACACGGCCGCAAGATTAATCATCCAGCTGATCTTTTGTGTGACCGCATTCTTTTGTGCCAATGCAGCACATAAATATAGCTTACGTAAATATTCTGCGTCATTGAATTTTAACCTTTTCTCAAAGTCATCAATCAAAAAGAAAGCGCTATCCAAATAATAACTACTATTTTTCTGTCTATCCATAAAATCTTCCAGAAGGTCCTGTGTATAAACTGTTATTTCATTATTACTGCCCAAAGTATCTACATTGAAGCCACTTTTGGTCAAAGTCGCCAATTCAGCCTTTTCATCACCTTGTATTTTCTTTTGTGCAGCCTCATAATCCTTGCTCCATGGCAAGATCAATTGATTGTCTTCTAAAATAGAATAATATTTTGTTGTCATTTTTATTTCACCTTGCCCCTATATTAACAAATCCCCACTAAAAAAGTCGCCAAATTTGGCGACTTTTTACCAGCTAGCCTTTTTAACACCGGGAATTTGACCGGCATGAGCTAACTTTCTAAAATTCAATCTGGACATCTCGAACTTACTCATATATCCACGAGGACGTCCGTCTATTAGATCACGAGAGTGCAATCTAGTAGGTGATGCATCTCTAGGCAACTTACTGAGTTCTTCATAGTTACCTGAATTCTTTAATTCATTACGCAAAACCGCATAACGTTCAACAGTTTTTTGTAGTCTTTTTTCACGTTCAATCTTTGCTTTACGTGCCATGTAAAATACCTAACTTTCCCATTTAATAGGAAGTCAATGCTAGCTAACTTTAAGAATCGATTACTACAGTAACAAATTCATTCAATGTTATCAACTTATTGAGACTATTTTTTAAATTTCGTAGCGAAGAACCGTTCTCAATCTTTCTGGCTCTATTCTTCTAGCATCTGACAAGTAGATTTCACGATGTATTTTAGATTTTCTCGGACGATCGATTTCACTTGATAATTCTTCCATGATCTTGAAACTTTCTGGTTCCGTATCGAATGGTCCAACATGCAAGATTTCTATTGCCTCATAAGCCTCTCTTTTTATTATTTCTATTTCATTCATTAATGGATGAAACTTGTTCTTTTTAACATTCTCAATAGATGCATTGATCACTTCATCGGGGACAAAATCAGGTATACGGATCATGATATCGTAGCTGAATTCATTCTTATCCAAATAGTCCATTTTTTGACCTTTTTTAGTCAGTGACCAAACTCCCTCAAGTGGAAATACCACATAATCGTCGTATTCCACGTTCTTGTCCTTACAATACTTCTTGTATCCGCCCTTGATCCCATAAGATATTGGATATAGAACTTGTAATCTTCTCTTGAATTCTTCCCCATTTGGATCGCCAATTCCAGCAATAGATACGAAACGTTGAGACGGAATATTTACCTTTATTGCCTTTTGCTTTGGTAAATATAGATCCTTTTCTAATTTACGCCATTCGTATTTCATTTTTCTCTCCCTTAATGATAAATATAACTTAATTGAACGATATTTGACCTATATAAGCAATATTTCTTACTATATTCCACATCTTGTAAGAATTTTTTACAAAATGTGACATGTTTTTATCTTTAAATTGTGTTATGTGCTATTATTATATTAACGAATAACTTATGGGGGATAAAAAGATGAAATTACATAATTGTGTTTATGCAACAGTTGCAGCTCTATCTACATTCTTAATGTTTACATCCGTGGCTAAAGCAGAAACTACAGACAACGTAACTTCATTGAATGATTCCGACAATATAGCTATTAATTACAATTCAGATGATAATAATTCTGAAACAACAACTAAAACATCAACTGTATCAGTTAACGTTCTTTCTGGCGACCTTAGCCTTGATGCTGTACCTAGTTTTAGTTTTGAAAAGATCGAAGCTGGAAGTAGTGTTAACCTCAAAGATAATTCATCCGATGGTGACGTTGTCGTTGACGGTAATTCAAGTGGTATTCTACAAGTTACAGACTCACGTAAGAATTCACCTGGCTTCATTCTTTCAGCACGACTAAATAGCTTTTCTAATAATAATAGTAATGATAATTTCACCATGACATTAAATTCTCAAGAATTATATGATGACTCCGGAGACAATATCAGTACTTCAAGTGATGACTTAACAACTGAAAAAGCTAAGTTGGATGCTGGTAGTAATCAAAACACCGAAGTTATGAATCTCAATTCTGGATCTTACAGATCAGGAACGATCACAACTAGCTTCACTTCACCAGACTCAGCTAGCTTGTACACTCCAAGTAACGCTAGTGATTTGAACTCATCGAGCAGACACTCCAGTACGATTGTTTGGACATTGACTCCAAAACCATCAACTACAGAATAAAAAATAAGACATGCCAAAATTTGGTATGTCTTATTTCTTATTATAGTGTGGAGTTACATTATACCTTTCGTATATCGCTTTTGATTTATTATAAACGAAAGGATGAAAATAATGCTTAAAATACGTGTTTTCCTCAATAAATTGTAATACATATCAAAAATTGAAAGAAAGATTTATGAATTTAGATATATATCACCTACGATTATTTGATACTATTTTATTAGGCAAATAGTGCCAAAATATTTCACGTTAGGGGGAAAACAAATGAGATTTGATAAGAAACTACTTTCAAAGCTACTAATAGCATCTAGTTTTTTACTTACCTCTGCAATAATAGCTTCCCCTACAGTTGCGCACGCTGACACAGTAACGCCCCAGACATCATCAGTTTCAGTACAGATCATCTCCGGAGTTCTAACACTTGATAAGGTACCCAACTTTAATTTTGGTTCTGCCGTTCTTGGCGGAACGACCAACTTGAAGGGTAATAGTGTTACCGATGTACCTTCTGACTTCACTCCAAACGAACAAGCTGGTGTTGATGGTAGTGATGAAGGTGTGGTTCAAGTTACTGAGTCGCGTTCTAACGCAGAAACAGGCGATACACCTGGATTTATCTTGAGTGCTTCAATTTCACCACTATATCCTTACGATACAAGTAAGAGCTCCATTAGTGGTAACATCTTAACATTGAATTCTGTACCACTGGTTGATTCAACTAATACTAATGTTTCTACATCAACCAAAGATTTGAAAACTTCAAAGGCTAATATAAGTGACACCGATACTGGCGACACTTCCCTCATGGATCTGAGTGCTGGAAGCTATCGTATGGGTACTGTCGCTGCTAAATGGAATAGTGCCAATGATGCAAGTCTATTCGTTAATGGATCAAGTGATGGTGCATCTACCAAAGTTGATAAATACAATGCCGTTATCACTTGGAGATTAACAGCTCAACCTTCAATTACAAATTAATTATTCTCATGGAAACAAAAATAACATCTCAATTCGAGATGTTATTTTTTTGTTCCAATTTTACAAATTCTATCAACAAATTCATCAGCCATACCCTTTAAAAACACACTATTGTAGCTTTCAAAGTATCTTCCAAATTCTTTATTATCAACAGAATATCCACGATAATCATTTGCTAGTGTAATTAGTAGCGTTGGCTTTTCATCCATAGTTCTTATACGTTTCCCCAACGTGTTAACTAGTTCACCAGGATAAGTAACTATCCTAAAATTAGGGAAATCTAGGATTATCGCCTTTGCCGTAAATTTCGTATGCCCATAATATCTAATATGTTTGTACGTATTTAAAAGTCCGTTTATTCCATCATCATGACTCTTCTTATATTCATCATTTATTTTTTTCCACATTGAGTTTGATGATTCATTATTCACAGCATCATAATCACATTTAAATAATACCTCTGAAACCGACATTGAACTAAAGTCTAGATCAGTTTTCTTAATACTAGTATTCAGTGAATCTGAAACAATATTCCCGATTCTACTAACTTCGTTAAAGGTACTCTCTTGTCTGGTATATCTTGTACTAGTATCTCCGCAATCTGACAAAAGGACCATTTGATATATTCCGTTATCACTTTGATAATTATTTCTTATTTGGCCAATCAAGTCCGCTGATATCATTTTATTATTTACATTCATAATCGTTGGGTGTGTAGCAATAAGTATCACCGATGTTTCCAAATTATTATTATGTCTAAACTTTAATTCATAAATATTGTCATTGTATGGAAGATTCTCACCATTCCTATTTTTATATGCTCCTGGTAAAACCTTGTGACAATCTAAAGTGGCTGAACAATTTACTGTATTATTTATACTATAGGAAGCTGACGATACAATTTTATCGGTTATTTGTCCCCAAAAGGATTCATCTATTTCAGGTTCATCCAACAATAAATCTGTAACTGTAGGTCCTGAATGAGTATGTATAGTTGAAATAATTATTTGATTAAACGGGATATGATATTGTTCAAAAATCCTTCTCTTAATCCTATCTGCACGATACTGAGGAATAGCAACTATATCTATAGAAATAATTATTAACTCATAACCATTATTAATATACATTGTTGATTCAGATAAATTATCGTGAATTCCCTCAGAAAATCTAGGAGTATATCCTTCCATTTGTGTACCAATTTTTGGTGTGATTATTTTACTATCATGTCCAATATTCATAGTAAGTGCCTCCTACTCATAGAGAATAACACAATTTTATAGTTTTTGATATAAATATCATTTAAATATTTGCTATTGATTTTTATATCAATCAGTATATACTATATTTGAAAATGCTTACAGGAATCAAAGGGAGGACATAATTTATGAAGACATCAAATGCATTTTTTGATAGATTCCAAGATGTGATGGATAAAAAGGTAGTTCCAGTTGCAAATAAGATATCCAATCAAAGGCATCTTGCAGCGTTACGTGACGGATTAACAAATCTAGTTCCATTTACTGTTATAGGTGGTATTGCACTTATGATCGCAAACCCACCGGTCAATACTCAGCTAGTTAAGCCTACTAATTGGTTTAATGATTTCTTATTACTTTGGATGGGATGGGCAAAGCAGAATTATAATTTATTAGCAACTCCATTCAATTTATCTATCGGTATTATTTCTATTTACGTTGTATTAGGGGTGTCATATAGATTAGCTCAACACTATAATATGACCGCATTTCCAAATTCACTTGTAGCTTTAATGACATTTTTGGCTGTTGCGGCACCTCCAACAACGGTCAAAGGAAAGCTTATGATTGATACGAACCAATTGGGTTCTAACACAATGTTTGCCGCTATTATAATTGGGTTATTAGTAATTGAAATTAACCGATTTTTAATCAATCATAATATGACTATTAAGATGCCAAAGAGTGTTCCTCCAGCTGTAGCTGCACCATTCCAAGTTCTCTTACCATTATTAGTAAATCTAATAGTTTTCTTGGGTATTAACGGTCTACTAGAAACAACCTTACATACTGGTTTAGCTGATGCAATATTCGTTATATTCCAGCCATTAATGAAAGCTGGAGCATCACTGATTTCAATGACTATTCTTGTTGAAATAGCACTAATATTCTGGTTCTTTGGTATACACGGTGACAACATGATTAGTGCTGTTACCACACCTATTTGGACTGCTGGATTAGTTCAAAATTTGCAAGAGTATGCTCAACATAAACCTTTAACAAATATATATGTTGGTAATTTCACATTCATCTTCGGTGAAGCCGCCGTCTACTTTGCAATTATGATTAGTATGCTATTGTTTGCTAAATCTCCACAATTAAAATCCCTTTCTCACGTTGCATGGCCAGCAACATTGTTTAATATAAATGAACCTCAAGTATTTGGTATCCCAACTGTCATGAATCTATTCACATTTATTCCTAGTTTTATTTGTTTACTAATTGATATGCCTATTGCTTATTATGCAACTACATTAGGTTTAATGAGTAAAACGGCAATGAGTGTTCCGTGGACACTGCCTGCACCATTATATGCAATGATCTCAACTCTGGATTGGCGGGCCGGATTAGTATGGCTAGTTATCTTCCTGATTGATTTTGTCATCATCGCTCCATTCATGATTGCTTATGATAAACAATTAAGCAAAGAAAATACTGAAGAATAATAAAAAGATTCTGGTGACTAATCATCAGAATCTTTTTACATGTTAGAATATTAACTAAAAGTGACAACCACATGAAGGAAGCTAATCATGAACTTAGAGGAACGAATAGGTATCTACTACACTTCACTAACCAAAAGTGAAAAAGATGTTTATCAAGCAGTACTGAATAACCCAGAAGTCATAGTTGATAAATCAATCCAAGAAGCGGCAATAAGTTACAATGTATCCCCAGCTTCAATTCAACGTTTTGTAAAAAGAGTCGGTTATAGAGGGTACACAGAATTCAAATTAGACGTAGAAGATATCATTGCACAAAATAATAATAAAGATTCATCAACTGGTAATAGCAAGTTAAGTGGTATCATCGACGCTTATTTAAAAACATTTAAAACATTAAGAGACATGGATATAGATAATGTTATGTATCAGCTTGCAAACGATATAAAAAAATACGATATTGTAAAAGCATTGGGAATTGGTAATTCTGCACTATCAGCAGAACAACTTGTTTATTCAATGTATTCTGAAGAAAAGTTCATAGAGGCAATACCTGATAAAATCAAAATAGATTATCTAGAAAATTGTTTAACTGATAAATATCTATTAATAATATTCTCAGTTACAGGATCAACAATAACATATGAAAAGTTAATGCAAACAGCACAAAAGAAACATATAAAGGTTTACCTTATCACTATGAATCAAGAAACTCCGTTGCTCAAATATACCGATAATTCTATAATTCTTCCATCTACAAATATAAGGAATACAGATAATTCTCTTTATCGTGTTGATAATCGTACTATTCTATATAGCTTTGCCGAAGTGATTTCGTACTATTATGCAAGTTTGAACTAGATTTAGACAATAAAACACAAAGTCCCTTGGATACACAGACTTAAGATTAATCTGTGCACTCAAGGGACTTTGTTCATTCATTAAAATTTATAACCTAATCAATATCCCGTTTATCAACAATTGCTGGGGTATTTTTTTCATCTAATCTAGAAGTCTTATTAGCGACATCAGATGATGTTGCAGACTTAGTCTGTTTTGATGAATCTCGTGACACTACTGTATTGGTAGTTGAATAATTAATACTATTGGTACTTTCAGATACGGCAGTATTTTGATTACTACCATATTCAAATACATCTTGTTCACTTACGAACTCGTCGGTTGCTACACGATAATACTTCACACCATTGAAGTAAACGTATTTATCCGTGAACCATGATGTGTTAGCCATCAAGGCTCTATTCTTGATA
Organism: Companilactobacillus allii; assembly: GCF_001971585.1. NCBI lineage: Bacteria > Bacillati > Bacillota > Bacilli > Lactobacillales > Lactobacillaceae > Companilactobacillus > Companilactobacillus allii. The sequence goes on from NZ_CP019323.1 coordinate 281,693, forward strand.
GCATTGCCACGACTGTCTACTATAGTTTTTGCTGAACCACTATTAGTTTCAATATTGGCAACATGAGCTACATATACGTAGGCATCATCAAGCTTGACCCATTCGTTAGTCGCTACACGGAAGTACTTAACTCCGTCTAGTGTCATGATTTCATCTGAATACCAGCTTGTACCTTGACCCAATCCTCTATTCAATATTGGTTCGCCATCTTCTGTATAAAGGTTTGCTGTACCTTCATTGTAATATATAGCAATATCCTGTTTGGAATTGACTATCGTACGATCTGGTTTCGAAGTATCATCTGGATCAGTAGTAGTACCCGAATCACCATTTGATGTCTTAGTGTAAGTTACGACATCTTTTGTTGTAATTGAGCCATCGGCATTAATCGTTGCAGTAATTGTAGTTTTATCGGCTGTATAACCGGTTTTAACCGGTACATCTATCGTTAATGTTTCTCCTGTTATTCCTGTTATATTAGGTAGAACTATATTGCCCATGTTACTTTGGATGGTTACGGTCGACTTTTGAGCACTACCTGTATAGGTGACCTTATCAGCTGTGGTGATTGAGCCATCATCATTTATTGTTGCAGTAATTGTAGTTTTATTTGCTGTATAACCGGTTTTAACTGGTACATCTATTGTTAATGTCTCTCCTGTTATTCCTGTTATATTAGGTAGAACTATATTGCCCATGTTACTTTGGATGGTTACGGTCGACTTTTGAGCATTACCTGTATAGGTGACTTTTTCTGCCGTTGTAATTGATCCATCAGCGTTTACCGTTGCAGAGACAAAAGTTCTGTCAGCTGTGTAACCCTTTTTCAAAGGTACGGTTACCACAACTGTTTCTCCTGTCTTACCGGTGACATTAGGTACAATTATGTTTCCTAAGTTAGTTGGAATAGTTACAGCTGACTCTTGGGAAATACCTGTGTAGGTAACTTCGCCATCTACTGTGATTGTGCCATCGGCATTTACTGTTCCAGTAATTGTATCTTTGTTCTTTGTGTAACCTGGCTTGTCGGGTACTGCGATTGTTACGTTCTTCCCTACAGTTCCAGTTAGACCACTCACTGTTACATCTCCGTAGTTTGTTGGAACAGTTGCTGTCATATCTGTAATAGTTTTGGCTGTATATGTTACCTGGCCTACTACCGTGATTGTGCCATCAGCATTTACTGTTCCTGTGATCGTGTCTTTATTCTTTGTGTAGCCTTGCTTATCAGGCACAGTGATTGTTACATTTTTGCCTACTACTCCGGAAATATTATTTACTGTCACATCGCCATAGTTTGTTGATACCGTTGCTGTCATAGCTGTAATAGTCTTGGCTGTATATGTTACCTGGCCGTTTACTGTGATTGTACCATCGGCATTCACTGTTCCTGTGATCGTGTCTTTGTTCTTTGTGTAACCTGGCTTGTCAGGTACTGTGATTGTTACATTTTTTCCTACTACTCCGGAAATATTATTTACTGTCACATCACCATAGTTTGTCGATACCGTTGCTGTTATATCCGTAATAGTTTTGGCTGTATATGTTACCTGGCCTGTTACTGTGATTGTGCCATCGGCATTTACTGTTCCTGTGATTGTGTCTTTATTCTTTGTATATCCTTCTTTATCAGGCACAGTGATTGTTACATTTTTACCTACAGTTCCAGTTAAATTATCTACTGTCACATCACCGTAGTTCGTTGGAACAGTTGCTGTCATATCCGTAATAGTCTTGGCTGTATATGTTACCTGGCCCGTTACTGTGATTGTTCCATCAGCATTTACTGTTCCGGTAATTGTATCTTTGTTCTTTGTGTAACCTGGCTTATCAGGTACCATGATTGTTACATTTTTACCTACTACTCCGGAAATATCGTTCACTGTAATATCACCATAGTTTGTTGATACCGTTGCTGTCATATCTGTAATAGTTTTGGCTGTATATGTTACCTGGCCCGCTACTGTGATTGTACCATCGGCATTCACTGTTCCAGTTATCGTGTCTTTATTCTTTGTGTAGCCAGTCTTGTCAGGTACCGTGATTATTACATTTTTACCTACAGTTCCAGTTAGATTGTCTACTGTCACATCTCCATAGTTTGTTGGAACAGTTGCTGTCATATCCGTAATAGTCTTGGCTGTATATGTTACCTGACCTGCTACCGTGATTGTGCCATCGGCATTCACTGTTCCTGTGATCGTGTCTTTGTTCTTTGTGTAACCTTCTTTATCAGGCACAGTGATTGTTACATTTTTACCTACAGTTCCAGTTAGATTGTCTACTGTCACATCTCCATAGTTTGTTGATACTGTTGCTGTCATATTTGTAACAGTATTGGCTGTATATGTTATTTTCTCCGTTGTTGTAATCGTTCCATCTGGATTCACTATTGCAGTTACTGTTGGTTTATCTGCTGTATAACCTGGCTTTAATGGTACATCTACCGGTATTTCCTGTCCTGTAGTTCCCGTTACTTCCTTTGATGTAACTTTACTTCCATCACTTGTTGGTATATCTACTGTACTTGTTACTGAATTGACAGTGTACGTTACTTCTTCTTTTGTTGTGATTGTACCATCTGGATTCACTATTGCAGTTACTGTTGGTTTATCTGCTGTATAGCCTGGTTTCAACGGTACATCTACTGATATTTCCTGTCCTGTAGTTCCTGTTACTTCCTCTGATGTAGCTTTACTTCCATCACTTGTCGGTATATCTACTGTACTTGTTACTGAATTGACAGTGTACGTTACTTCTTCTTTTGTTGTGATCGTGCCATCTGGATTTACTGTTGCGTCCACCGTTGGCTGACTTGCTGTATAGCCTGGTTTCAACGGTACATCAACCGTTAATATCTGTCCTGTAGTTCCTGTTACTTCTTTTGATATAGCTTTACTTCCATCACTTGTTGTTATCTCTACAGTACCTGTTACAGAATTGGCTGTATATGTTACTACATCTGTAGTTGTAATCGTTCCATCTACAGTTACTGTTGCCTGTACTGTTTTTTTATCTGCTGTATAACCTGGCTTTAATGGTACATCTACCGGTATTTCCTGTCCTGTAGTTCCTGTTACTTCCTCTGACGTTACAGTCTTTCCATCACTTGTTGGTATACTTACAGTACCTGTTACTGACACAATAAGTGTATATGTCACTACATCATCAGTTGTAATCGTTCCATCAGAATTAACTGTTGCAGTTACTGTTTTTTTATCCGCTATATAACCAGTTTTCACTGGTACATTTACCGCTAATGAACTTCCTACTTCTCCAGTAACGGGATCTGATGTCACAGTCCCGCCATCAGCAGTCGGGATAGTTACGGTACCTGTTACCTTACCTGTTACTATGATTTTTTTACTGTAAGTTGCATTTAATCCTTCACTGCCGCTTCCATTGTATTGGGCCATCCATTCATCATTAGTTAACACATCGTCTGGATTAGCATCATTAACCCAAACTACACTATATGATGTATCAGTCGATGGATCGGTTGGATCAGCTGGTGAAACAACTGATAAACCAGTATTTTTCAAGTTAATCTTTGGTCCCAAAACCAAATCCAATGAGTTGGCCAAATACTTCTTCACATTTTCTGCATAAACTGAGGCGTCCAACATATCTGGATCTCCAACAAAGTTAAGCATATTTTCACTCAAATTATCTCGAATACCTGTCATATCAAAACTAGATATATTCAAGTACGTTAATCCACTAGCTCCACTAAACGTGGCATACATGTCATAAACATTACTAGTATCCCACTTCAACAAATCTAAACTCTTCAGCGAACTAGCATCTTGGAACATACTATCCATACTTGTAAGATTACTAGTGACCCAGTTAGATATATTCAATTCTGTTAATCCACTAGCTCCATAAAACATCGTATCCATGACTGTGACTTGACTAGTATCAAAGTTCGATAAATCTAAGCTAGTCAATGCACTATCATCACTAAACATGCTTGTCATATCTTCCACTTCAGAAGTAACAAATTTTGATACATCCAAACTTGTCAACGCACTAAGGCCATCAAACATGCTATTCATAGTCGTAACCTTGCTGGTATCAAAGCTTGATATAATCAAAGATGTCAATGCTGACGAATCACCATCATAAAACATGGATGACATATCAGTAACATTACTAGTGTTAAAACTCGATAAGTCTAAATTCTTTAATGAATTGGTATTAGAAAACATTAGCTCCATACTAGTAACTTTACTAGTATCAAAATTCGATAAATCTAAGCTAGTCAACGCGCTGGCTCCATTAAACATATTTGACATACCTGTAACGTTACTAGTATCAAAGCTCGATATATTCAATTTTGTTAAAGCCTCATCTGAAGCAAACATATTTATCATACTTGTAACGTTACTAGTGTCAAAGTTCGATAAATCTAAACTAGTCAATGCACTATCGCCATAAAACATACCTGACATACTTGTAACGTTACTAGTGTTAAACTTTGATATATTCAAGTTAGTCAATGCACTATCACCATAAAACATACTTGACATGTCTGTAACTTTGCTAGTGTCAAAGCCTGATAAATCTAAACTAGTTAATGTCAAATCGTTACCAAACATATCCGACATATCTGTAACGTTACTAGTATTAAACTTTGATAAATCCAAACTAGTGAACGTCCTATTGCCTCTAAACATTTTCGACATATTCGTAACGTTACTAGTATCAAAATTTGATAAATCTAAGCTATCCAATGCCTTATCGCCATAAAACATATTCGACATATTTGTAACGTTACTAGTGTTAAACTTTGATAAATCTAAACTAGCCAATGCACTATCGCTATAGAACATCTTAGACATATCTGTAACATCACTAGTATCCAAGTTGGCGAGGCCGTCAATTGATGTTAATTGACCCATATTTGAAAAGTAATTTGTTACACTATCAAGCTTTATTGGTGCATCAATACTAATCTCTTTAATTCCACTTTTATAGCTACTCCAAGGTACACTTGTAGTTGTTAGAGGAACCTTTGATATATGCAAAACATAGTCTGATGTGAGATACCACGTGAAATTAGGATCATCTGCCGCAGAACTTGCTTTATTAGTAGTAAGATCATCCGTTAAGCTAGCCGTAGTATCTTTTGATGCATTATTAGTATCTGTATCAGTTGTGGTGTCTGTATTTGTTGCATTATCTGTACTATTAGTAGCATCTGTATTGTTTGAACTAGATGTAGTATCACCGGTATCAGTGTTTGTATCTGGGGTGGTAGTTGTATTTGTTGCACTATTATTATCATCTGTATTATTTGAACTGGAGTCAGCATTACTTGTATCAGTATCAGTCAATACCGACGTAGACTCTGGATCAATACTCTGAGTTGCACTTGATGTAGTTTTATCATCACTTACTGAATAATTGATAGACTCATTAGCTGTAATTGTTCCATCAGAGTTAACCGTGGCTTTAACAGTCGTTTTGTCAGCGTTATAACCATCTTTAGCTGGGACGTCAACGTCCACTACATCACCAGTCTTACCGGTAACATCTTTAACTACAACATCCCCTAAGTTAGAAGATATCGTTATATCAGAAGTTACCTGTGTATCATTTGCGGTAGCACCCGAAGAATCTGATACTTGGACTTGTTGTGTGTCCGTATTAACTGTGTCAGCATTTACAATCTGCTGACCAAACATTCCTGAAGAGAAGATAATTAACCCTCCAGCAAATGACAAGGTTGATGTTACTATCCATAACTTACCGGATTTAACCAATCTCTTTTTTACAACACTATTTGGATCCTTTTTAAGTTGTTGAAATCTCATATCTAATCCCTCCCTGGATTATGCATGCGCCTCGAAAATACTGTTAATTCGAGACAAGTACAACATACTTTATACTCTTGATTCTGAGTTTTTATAAATAAATTTGATACATTGAAATAAAATATACATATTGTCTTACAACCTCATTTATAACATAAAATAGGGTGTCACAGTTGATTAAGATTCCTTTTTGGCACGATTCTTGAAATGTACCCAAATTTATACCAAAAAGTTTGACAAAACAAATTTTCAGTGTATACCAATGAACCAAAAAAATCGGCATTTACTTACGTAAATACCGACCCTTTAGGTTTATAAATGAATACCAATCGTGTTCTGTTACACTCTAAAATCCATTGTTCTCACTTAACTTTGCATACCATTGTCCAGACTTCTTAATGGTCTTCTTTTGAGTATGAATATCATTTCTAATCAATCCATATCTATTGCGATAAGCGTTCTTCCATGACCAGCAATCAATACCGGTCCAAACGAAGTACCCATGGCAATTGGATCCTGCTTCAATTCCACGATGAAGCTCACTTAGATGATCTTTGATGAATTTGATTCGATAATCATCTTGAACCACACCTTTATCATCTAAGTATCTCTCCTCTTTTGAAACTCCCATTCCATTCTCTGACACGAACCATGGCAAATTGCCATAATTGTCACGAATGTTGATAGCAATATCATATAGAGTCTTTGGATAGATCTCCCATCCCTTATCAACATTCATAACGCGACCTGGCATCTCATAATTATCAAAGTAGATATCAGGCATCCAATCCTGCAAACTATCTGGTGATACGCTCGGTCTCATAACACGTTCTGGGTGATAGAAGTTGACTCCTAGTACATCGATCGTATTATCAGCAATTATCTTCAATTCCTCTGGTGTGCTGTCGAACAAAACATTGGCATCACTCAAGATCTTAACTAGTTTCTTAGGGAAATATCCTTTCACAGCAGGATCTAGATACATATTGTCATCCCACAACGTAGCAAATTCTGCTGCCTTGACATCTTCTGGGTCATTAGTTGCAGGATAAGCGGGAGTGAGGTTTAGAATAGTTCCGATTTTACTATCAGCATTATTCTCCTTACGCCACTTGTTAAACCTCTCTATGGCTTTGGCAGATGCCAAGTTGATATTATAAGCAACTTGAACGGCTGCTGGTCCGTCAACTTTTAGTGGATAATGGAATTGATACAAGTATTCACCATCCAAAATCACCTTAGGCTCATTAAATGTGAACCAGTGTTCCACTTTACTACCGAATAATTCAAAGCACTTTTGTGCGTAATCAGCGAATAGATCAGTTACGTGTTTGGATTCCCAACCACCATACTTTTTGTACAATTCAATTGGTAAATCAAAGTGAAATAGATTGATATAAGGGGTTATTCCATTGTCTAATAGGCAATCAATGACGTTGTTATAAAACTTGACACCATCCTCATCAACTATGCCAAGGTCAACATCAGACATCAATCTTGTCCATTGAATAGAGGTACGCAATGAACGAATACCAGTCTTAGCCATCAACTTAATATCTTGTTTATAATCATTGTAAAAATTAGACGCAGTGTCAGGTCCTACTCCATCGTAGAAATCTTTGGGACTTTTTTCATACCAATAATCGAACACATTTTGATTGGCCTTATGAAAGTTACCTTCAGATTGTGGCCCAGATGTTGCTGCACCCCAAGCGAAGTTCTTTGGAAATTCGAGCATTAATTTACCTCCTTATCAGGATAAGTTTGAAGAAAGTCGACCACTGCCCCACGTAAGTTGGCTTCATCGGTATAATGACAAGCTACCACCTTTGGCTTAATAGATGCAATTTCTACAATATCTCTGATTTTTTCAATTTCTTTATCCACTGATGGAAGCAAATCAGGATTATTTGAAACAGCTCCACCAAGTACTACTAACTCTGGATCAAAACTATATTGTAAATTATAAATTCCTTTAGCTAACGAATAATACATTGTTTGGACTTCTTGTTGGGCACGTTTGTCTCCATTATTAGCGAGATCAAAGACTTCTTTGCCGGAATAATTAGAGATTGGATCTGATGCAGCGTTATATCTATTGGCAACGTTAACCGGTGTGCCTAGGTTACTGAGCGTGTTCTCATTATCAGATAACATGAAGCCAAATTCTCCACCGAACAAGTGGGCACCATGCCAGATCTTGTGATTAATGATCACTGAACCACCGACACCCGTTCCAATAATCAAGAAGATCAAGCTATCAACATCTTTACCGGCACCAGAATCAAGTTCTGCGAGTGCTGCACAATTAGCGTCATTTTCAATGCTTACTGGAAGGCCAAACTTTTCTTCAAGTGCTTGTTGAATCTTGAAGTTATGAATGTAAGGAAGAGCTGAAGCTCCTTCTATCACACCGGACTTTTTGTTAACGGCACCTGGTGAACTGATTCCTACACCAACGATCGATGCAGTTTGTTTCATCTGATTAACTTTGTCGACTAGTTCGTTGTAGAACTCTCCTAGTGTTGAAGGAGTTGGTATCGACTTTAATTTTTTCAACTTATTATCTTGCCACATGGCGAATTTTATAGATGTTCCACCAATATCGATCAAACCCAAATTTTTCATTAATTACGACCCACTTTCATCTCAAACGGCGCCAATGGTGCTCCGTATTCATTAAATATCGTACATTGAGGGTGATTTTTATACTCATATCTAATCTCTATCGCCTGTTTTGCATTAGGGATCATTATTGTATCGCCTAGTACATAGACCTCTTGCTTGATCCATTGTTGGTTATTTCTGATCAGCATGTAAGCGTTACCCTTTATACTTAATGTTACGGCATTTTTGGCAAATAGCAATAACCCTTCACTTACAACTTCTTGTTTGTAAATTGTCGGTGTATCACTATACTGAATTCCTGAAATAATATCTCCGAGACGAGTTCCTGCAACTCGCTTTGATTCTGGGTGAATATTATGTTTATCACCAGTATCTGCTATAGAAACTAGATGAACATCACCAATTCTTTGGACTACGCTTAATTGACTCTGTCTAATCTTGGCCCAAGAATCCTTTGGTTCATCAAAGTAACCTGGCAACTGGACTACATAAAATGGCAATGAATTATCCTTGAATAACTTCCTCCAACTAATAATTAAACCGTACAACAACTTCTCATATACTTCTGGATTGGGTGCATCATTTTCACCTTGGTACCAAACAACTTTGTTGAATGAATAATTCTTAATTTTTTCAATCATTGTATGATATAGCCCATTTGGTCTCAGAAATGACGTATTCGTCATTGGAGGTGGCCATGGTGTATGTCCCACTTTATCCTTGGCATCACTCAAAGAAACTTCTGGATACTTTTTGGTGAACGCGTCTAGCTTAGTATTGTGATCATCGACTTTGGCATAATATGCACTAAGTTCTTCTTTAAAGTCATCCTCAGTCTTTTTATCGACTGCCTTATGAAATGGCTCTATAAAGGTAGAAACTAATAATGCATCATTTTGTAAGACTTCTTCTGGCACCCAAGATGATGCCGAAGTCCCACCTTTGTAACAGTCAATAATTCCAACTACTTGATTCGGGTGTATCTGCTTAATACGTTTTAGCATCCAATATCCAACGGCCGATAGACTACCGACTGTTGTATCTTTTACCATCTTCCAAGAAGGGGTGAGTAAATCATCTGGTAAAGTCTGTTTCTCATCTTGATACTCAAGCTTTGGGATATTTATATAGTAGGAATCTTTAAAGTCTATATCATTTACCTGTTCTTGGTACTCACAGTCATTCTTGAACTCATACTCGATATTTGATTGACCAGTCAAAAGGATAACTTGTCCGGTTTGGACATTTTTGACGGTTAATTGGTCATCTAGACTTTTAACTTTCAAAGTTGTTTTAACATTTGTGTCTATTGGTGCGACTGACACTACCCAATTGCCACTATCATCTGAAGTTGTACGCAATACTTGATCATCTATCTCGATATAAACATCAGTATTACTAACCGCAAGACCGCTTATCTTAAAGGGTTTGTTTGCAGGTATAATCATGTTTTCTGAATATATGGGATCAAGTCTTAATTCATCACTTGCCATAGAATCATTCCTTATTCTTAAGAGAGTTTATTTCTTCATGTAGATTAATAACTTTTTCAGCAACAGTCATCATAATATCGGCTGAAATGAAATGATCTTGTGAGTGAATCAGCATAATTGATTTTTCAACCTTTTCACCATTCATCTCATCTGTCATCCATTTAGTTTGGATATTGTGTGCCTCATGCAGTGTTTTATGTGCTTCTTTTAATTCTTCTCTAGCTTTTTTTATATCGCCAGTTTCAGCTGTACTCATTGCTGTAATACATTGTGACTTAGCAGTTCCTGCAACTGAGATCAACTCCATGGCTCTTTTTAATTGTTTCTCATCCAAGATATATTCCTCCTATGCACCAAGTGCTTCTGTAGCAGCATTTTCCATTTCTTTATCAGGATTATCAGGATTCAATTTGTTATCCATTCTAATAAATGGAACGTAGATTGCAGTTGTAATAAGAACGATTACTGCTTGTACGATCAATCCGTTGATAGAACCTGTGTACAATAGCCCTGAAAGTAATGTTGGTACCGTCCAAGGAACGTTATTAACGATAGGTCCGATGAATCCGATTCTTGTGAAGAATAATCCGATATAAAATGCCAATGGTTGTGCAACTAACCATGGAATAAAGTACAAAGGATTCAAGATAATTGGTAGACCAAATGTAACTGGTTCTGAAATATTAAAGATAGCAGGCATTAAGGCAATTTTTGAAACCTTTTTGGCAGCTAATCTCTTTGAAAAAAGCATTAAAGCTAAGACTGGTGATACTGAACATGATCCAGCAGCAACAGTTGAAAAGTTCATAAATAATGTTGAATAAACGTGTTGTGCTTGGCCTAGCATATTCTGTGTATCATTGATATTCCATGTTAAACCAAAGATTGGACCCCAAATTGATGTTGGGTGAATACCGAACCATTGAAGTAAACTCCATGTGATCTGTGATACAAAGGCGAACAATCCTGTACCAGAAATAGCAAGTGCTGGCTTTTGGAGTGCTGTTAGTAATAATTCTGGCATTGTTTCGCCAGTGAATGTTGTACTGATACCTGTAAGGATAATGAAGACACCCATTGTGATAACACCAGGAATCAATGATTCAAAACTACGAGCAACTGCAGGTGGAACTGAATCTGGCATCTTAATAGTAAAGTTCTTAGCAAGTACCTTATTGTAGATCCAGACTGCAAATCCAGAGATAAGTAAGGCGGCGAAGACACCTTTTGTACCAAAGAATGTAGTATCCATATAGTTCAAAACATCGATAGGCTTCTTAGCACCATCTGGTGTGTATTGGAATTTCCAAGGCATACAGATGAAGAATGCACCTAAGGCATAAAGAACTGAAGTCATATGTTCCTTACTCTTTGGGAAATACTTACGTGAAAATGTATGTGAAAAAATAACTACAAGTAAAATAGCGAAAGTATTCAGAGAACCATTTGAAACTAATCCAATCAAGTTCCCAGTCGTTGTTAAACCATTAAATAATCCTGACTTACCCCAAGCAGCCCAAGAACCACTGATGAGTCGTCCAAGTCCCAATCCTTGTTTACCAAAGATAAGACCATTAGTAGGATCAACGAAAACATTTTGAATCATGATAGCAAATCCGGCAATCATTGATGTAGCAGCAACAATGATGAACGAATCACGTAGTGTCAAGAGCAATTTGTTCGCAGCGATTTTACCGGCAGTCTTGGTAAATTCAGCTTGGAACTTTTGGTAACCTTTCCCTTTAGCCATATTAATCTATTCCCTTCTCTTTCAATACGTCTACTAATACTTGACCATCCATACTACCGAACTGTTGCATAGTTAATAGGATAACTTTTGTATTTGGATGGCCTTCTTTAGTCTGATCAAATGCCCAACCAATTTGTGGTGCTAGTAAGATAACATCTACATCGTCCCCAACTTCATCGACCATACCAAAGTCATAGGCATCGACTTTTACATCCTTCTTCTCAGCATCGTAAACCTTTTGCATTTTTGCCCCGATTAGACTAGTGGAAAATCCACCGCTACAGAAAATAGCAATTTTCAATTGTTTCATAATTGAAACCCCCTTCGTTTTTGTTAACGGTTTCATTATAAGTTCAGTCTCCACTTTAAGTCAATACAAATTATTAATTTGTTATAACAAATTATTTTTGACATAAAAAAAGACATCAAATTATCAAAATGCAAATAATTAAATGTCTTAAATTGATTCATGTATTGAAAATTGTGATGATCGAATGTATGTATATGCATACTCAAAAATCTGTCCATTATCCAAAAAAGACCTTTGCTCCACTGTTATCAGCGGTTCAGGCTCAACTAGACCTAGCTTTGTTTTCACTGGTTCAGCAGACATTTCACTTGATATTGTCCGAATGCCTGAATCGACATCTAGGTCCAACTCCTTGTCGATAAAGTCATAAATGGACCCCTTTAAAGAATCCATCTGCATCCCTTGAATAATTTTTACAGGCATAAATATCTTTTGTAGCGCAATGACAGTATCTTTGTCTTTAATTAAACGTTCGATTCCATAGGTGAAGTCGAACTGATTGATATTCAACTGATCCATGACCTCACCAGATGGTTTATCAACACCAAAATTCAAAAGTTCAACTTCGTATTTGTTGAAATCAAATATTTCTAAAGATCTTTTACCATTATTGAATCCAGTATTTGCTTGATTGTCTTTAACAAAGGTCCCAGAGCCTTGGATCCTATAGATCAGTCCTTCATCTACCAGTATATCCAAGGCCTTTCTAACGGTGATCCGACTAACATTTAGTGAAGTCGCAATCACAGTTTCTTGAGGTAATTGTTCATTGATTTGATATTCTTTTTCTAAGATCTGCTGTCGTAAACGATTCGCCACCACCACATACTTGGGTGTTTCTTTCATAAATTTTCCTCCGACATCATTACACAGCATCTAAAATTTGTTATAACTATTTCTAGATGTGTCTTTGCTATTATAACGCATTTACTAAATAATCATATAGTGACTTATAGTATCAATATTAACCCATTTCAAAACTGATACCCACAAAAAAACAACAATAAAACAAAACAAAATGTTTAAACACTTATGACTATAAATTTATTCATAAAGGTTATACAATAAAGTGGATAATTGTCTTTTTTATGTATTTTTTACATAGACTCACTTAAATATGCCTATTGGGAGGAATAATCTTGGAGGACTCATTGAATATTCTGGCACCAATATCTGGAAAGGTCATTGATTTAACCACGGTGAATGATCCTGTATTTTCAAAAAAAATGATGGGAGAAGGTTTTGGGATTCTCCCCAGTGATAATTATGTCACTTCACCAGTATCCGGAACTATCACGCTAGTGGCAAAAACTAAACATGCTATAGGAATCACTACACCAAACGGTGTTGAAATCCTAATTCACATGGGGATAGACACTGTAACTTTAAATGGTACCCCTTTTGAGATCCACGTCAAAGTAAACGATAAAGTATCAGCTGGACAACTTATCGCCATTATGGACCTTACTGCAATAATAAAGTCTGGAAAAGACCCGACTGTCATAGTCGCAATAACCAACTCTGATAAGTTAAACGACATCAAGATACATCTTGGAAAAGTTGATTCTGGTCAAATAGTCGCGACTACAAAGTTTCATTCAAATTCTGACAAAGAAGTCGATGTCCCAACAAATTACCATCAAATAGCCGAAGCAATCATTCAAAATATCGGTGGCGTTGAGAACGTATCTTCGCTCATTCATTGTATGACAAGACTACGCTTCTATCTTATAAACGATAAGTTGACTAATGATTCTGCTATCAAGAATATTGATGGAATTATAAACATCGTTCGTGCAGGTGGGCAATATCAAGTTGTCATCGGTCCATCAATTGACGATATTTATGCTGCTGTAGTTGATATTCTTGGTCCCAAATTATCACAAAATAATTCAATTAAAAATGACGCACCGAAGAGTTTTTGGGCCGAATTCAAGAATTACCTGAATTCATTCATCCATGTTCTGACAGGTTCAATGCTTCCTATCATTGGGCTTCTAGGTGGATCTGGTATTTTGAAAGGAATCCTTGGTGCACTTTGTGGATACGGAATCTTGGAGAAGTCCAGTGGCACTTACTTATTATTCTCAGCCATTGGAGATTCTCTATATTACTTCCTACCAATAATCCTCGGATTCACCACCGCAAAAGTACTTGGAGCAAATCCGATCACGATGGCTGTGGTCGGTGGAGTATTGACCTATCCGTCATTAATCACTGCTGGTAATGAAGCGATTCAACTGACGGTGTTTAGAATACCGGCTCACATCATGAGTTACACGTCGTCTGTCTTCCCAATAATATTTGCGGCTTGGGTGGGAAGTTACTTGGAGAAGTGGCTAAAGAAAGTCATCCCTTCAGTGATTCGCTCAGTCTTCCTTCCCATCATAGAAGTGATTCTACTTAGCCTATTGATATATGTCGGAGTCGGCCCAGTTATGCTTTATTTGAGCAAATTATTATCTCTTGGGGTTGAGTCAATTTACTTTGTAAATCCTGCTTTAACAGGCGTATTAGTCTCTGGATTATATCAAATATTAGTAATATTCGGACTACATTGGGCGATCATTCCCATACTAGTCAACGACTTAGCCATCAATGGGCACAGTTACCTCAATGCCATGATCTCAGTAACTATGGTCGCTCAAGGTGCTGCTGCAATGGCCGTTGCACTAAAAACTAGAGACAAAAAATACCGTGATCTATCCTGGGCAGCAACTCTTTCAGCCTTTTGTGGCGTTACTGAACCAGCAATCTACGGTATTACTTTGAAATATAAACGTATTTTCATTCTATCAAATATCGGTAGTGCCATCGGGGGATTCCTTGCTGGATTCTTCAAAGTAGATGCCTATGCCTTATCCGGCTCACTTATCGGCTTTCCAGCTTTTATAAATCCCAATGTCGGAGTTACTTCCAATCTACAAGGATATGTTATCGCCCACATAGCTACTCTGATCGTTACATTTATCTTAGTTTTTGTTTGGGGCGATAAAGATCCTGTTTCAAATTAGAACGACTTGAAATCTACCATTGAAAAGTTGTTGGGAACATACCTAGTTTGCGTGTGCTCAAATAGACTTCCAGTATCGGTATAAACAAACTTAGTTAACACACCTACACAGTTCATATCGTCAATATCCAACACCTGCATATCACGTTTGGTGGCTGATTCTACTGTAGTAGTTGAACGTTCAGCCGCAATCTTAAATAGATTATTATCACGAATATATTGATAAATAGAACTCTTAGCATCTTCAACCGTCATATCCTTCAACATGCTCTTGCGGAAGTAACTATTATCAACAACAAGGGCATTGCCGTCAAATAAACGTAATCTTTCAATATAAAATGCCTTATCACCTGCATTAAAAGAGGTGATTTTTTCGATTCTTTCATCTACTTCAACTTCTTCAAAGGATAAAACTTCAGTTGAAAGTTCTTGAATGAACTTGTTCTGTGGAAATTTTTTTAATCCTTCAAATCCTATATTATTATCAGCAGTAAATACGACCTTATCATCACGGATAGGTTCTAAAACAACTACTCCACGTCCTTTAACGGCATAAACAAGCCCATCACTTTGGAGTTCTTTTAGTGCACGTCTGACGGTATTTCTAGTCACATCAAATCGTGCTGCAAGATCTTCTTCACCAGGTAATGTATTTCTTGGTGGATAGACTTGCTTATTGATCTCATCTTTCAATGTGTCATAAATGTCAGAATATAACTTTTTTGGCATGGTAGTTTCTCCTCAATTAAGCAAATTATGTGGTATATGTTTAAACATATGTTAAAATTGGTTAACAAATTATAGGTGTTTAAACATCTACAATCTAGTAAGATTATAACATATGATTACATCATTTGAACTGAATTATATAAAATAATAATAATAATTTATCATCGAATGACTTTATCTGGAGGACAACCATGACAATAGTTAATACCTGGACTCAAGAATTCTCGTACTTCCCAAATATTAAGCGTATCAATCATAACAAAACCCAAACCATGACCGTATTCCAGTCAATAAGTACTAACAAGATACGGATATTGGTCAATAACCAATACGGTAGACTGCCACTAGAGATAAAGAGTATCAAGATCATTGTCGCTGATAAGACTTATGACATCAAATATAATAAAAAAACGAGCTTCAGTATTGCCGCAAAGCAAAGTATCTGGAGTGATTGGCTTACTGTACATCTGATGGAAAATAGTTACTTCAAAATACAGATCACCGCATTCAACCGTTCTATTCACACATTAGGATCGACCATTTCATCCGACATAATCAGTTGTGACAACTACCAAAGTGGCGAAACAAGCTACTTCTTCGGTGTATCTGCCATTCAAGCTGATACCAGCTCCCTGATTGAAAAACTGGCCTTTTTTGGAGATTCATTGACCAATCAAGGGACCTTTACTGATGCCTTATCCAAGGTGATGTCCAAAGAGAATATTGTTACTGCTAATTATGGAATATCTGGTAATCGTCTTTTACATAAGGGTAATAGTACTTCCAAGTGGTCCAGCAGTTTTGGCCCTGCCGGAATCGATCGTTTCCAAAAAATGATTGATGAATTCTGTCCAAATACTATTGTATTACTAGAAGGGACAAATGACTTAATGCAACCTGGAACTGGAACTCCTCTAAAAGAATTACCAACTGGCGAAGAATATATTGCTGGCCTAAAAGGTATCGAAAAAACATGTCAAAAAAATAATATCAAGTTGATTTGTTTAACGATTCCTCCATTTAAGGGATCTATCATTGATGGCATAGCTGCCTGGAATCCTGATAAGGAAAATATTCGAATACAGATTAATAATTATATTCTTGAGATCCCGCACTCTATTGATTTGGCAACTTTTGTTAGTAACGATGAGCAGACTCAATTATCTGATGAGTTTGATTGTGGTGATCATGCACATTTTTCCAAGGCTGGTGGTAAGCTTATTGCTCAGTTCTTGGAAAATAGTCTTAATGGTTTATATGTTTAATTTTTGATTGTACAATTTATCCTTTTCCTTGTTTGCTTCGCAAACGCGTAAAAACACACAATTTCTTCCGCTTAGCGCTAAAAATGGGGTCTTCACTTTCGTGAAGGCCCCATTTTTGATTGTACAATTTATCCTTTTTCTTGTTTGCTTCGCAAACGCGTAAAAACACACAATTTCTTCCACTTAGCGCTAAAAATAGGGTCTTCACTTTCGTGAAGGCCCCATTTTTGATTGTACAATTTATCCTTTTTCTTGTTTGCTTCGCAAACGCGTAAAAACACACAATTTCTTCCACTTAGCGCTAAAAATAGGGTCTTCACTTTCGTGAAGGCCCCATTTTTTGTGCTAATGCTCGGAAATTCCCGTGTGTTTTTACGCTCTACTCCTGGAACTGGCTATTATACATATTTGCATAAAATCCATTAACTTCCATCAACTCATCATGTGTACCTCGTTCAATAATCTCACCATCTTTTACTACTAAGATAATATCAGCATTCTTAATAGTAGAAAGTCTATGGGCGATGACAAATGAGGTCCTACCTTTCATCAATAGATCCATTGCTTTTTGGATTTGTTCTTCGGTTCTTGTATCAACTGAACTTGTGGCTTCGTCAAGAATCAACATTGGTGAATTCTTGATCAATGCTCTAGCAATGGTCATCAATTGTTTTTGGCCGACTGATAGACTGATTGAATCATCTAAAACTGTATCGAGTCCTTTTGGCAAGGTATCGATAAAGTGATCAATACCAACAGCCTTGATGGCTTTTTGAATTTGTTCTTCGGAAACATCTTTCTTGTTATATACTAGATTATTTCTTACTGTATCATCAAATAACCATGCATCTTGAAGCACCATATCGAATTGATCACGTACGTCAGAACGTTTCATATCTTCAATATCGACGCCGTCCATTTTAATCGTTCCACTATTCATATCATAGAATCTCATCAAAAGATTAACTGTCGTTGTCTTACCTGAACCTGTAGGACCAACGATAGCAACTTTTTGTCCGGGTTTAGTATGAACTGTAAAATCTTTGATAATTGTTTGACCTGGTAAATATCCAAATTTAACATGGTCAAATTCAACATCACCAGTTACTTTTGGTACTTCGACATCCTTGTCAGAATCATCTATTTCTTCTGCTTCTCCCAAGAATCCAAAGACACGTTTCATTGCGGCTTGAGCTGATTGTAAACTGGCAAAAGCTTGAGCTATTTGTGATAGAGGTTGTGAGAATAGACGTACATAAATCATAAAGGCAACGATAGTACCCATACTGATCTTACCGTCAATTGCCATAACTCCACCGACGATACAGACCATCACATATCCAAAGTTACCAACAAATCCCATCAACGGTTGCATGATACCTGACATAAATTGTGATTTCCAAACTGAATCGTACAATTTATTATTCATCCCATCAAAGTTCTCTTTAGCATCATCGGCATAATTTGAAGTCTTAACGACTGCGTGTCCTGAATAAATCTCTTCTGTGTAACTTGAGATATCGGCCAAACGGTTCTGTTGACTATTGAAGTACTTTTGAGATCTACTCATAATCACAATAGTCAGTACAAATCCTATCAACACTGAAACAATCGCTGTGATACTCATAACAACATTTGTGATAAGCATCATGACGACACATCCGATAAACAAAGTGATAGATGATATCAATGTACCTAGACTTTGGTTCAATGATTGTCCCATTGTATCCAAGTCATTAGTAACTCGACTCAATGTGTCACCTTCGTTATGAGTATCGAAGTAGTTCAGTGGTAATTTATTGATTTTGTGAACAATATTATTTCTTAGTTTTTGTGTAAACTTCTGAGTTACTGTGGCCATTATGAATCCTTGACCATATGACATCACTGCCCCAGCAACGTAAATAATTCCCATGATCATAGTTATCTTAAGTACTTGAGCAACGTCTATTTTACCCATCAATCCATTAGTGATAAGATCAGTGATCTTGCTCAATTGACTGGGTCCAATTATAGAAGTAATACTGCCTAGTGCAGCGAAAACTACAGCAAACAGTACTGGTGCAATGTAGGGTCTACCATACTCTACTACGCCATCTTTGATATTGATATCTCTGGTATTTGCTCTACGCATTAGGCAAGTTCCTCCTTTGATAGTTGTGAATAAGCGATTTCTTGATATACTTCATTATCTTTGAGCAACTCTTCGTGAGTTCCTTGACCGACAACTTGTCCTTTATCAAGAACAATAATCTGATCAGCATCGATAATAGTACTGATACGTTGGGCAACAATAACCTTAGTAGTATCTGCATCTTTTTCTTTTAAGTCATCACGTAACTTTTTATCCGTCTCATAATCTAGTGCTGAAAATGAGTCATCAAACAACAATATTTCTGGTCGACGAGCAATTGCACGAGCAATCGCCAATCTTTGCTTCTGACCACCTGAGAAATTATCACCATGTTGAGCAACATTAGACTCTAAACCATCTTCTTTTCCCTCAACAAAATCACGTGATTGTGCAATCTCTAGTGCATCATAGGCATCTGAATCACTTATATCATCAGCTTTGTTAGAACTCTCACCAAAGTCAATATTGCTCTTGATGCTGCCACTAAATAAGACAGCCTTTTGTGGGATATATCCGATTCGATCATTTAGTTCTTTTTCTGAATAATCTTTAACATTGACACCATCAATTAATACTTGACCATCTGTAGCATCATATAGACGCGGAATAAGGTTCAAGGCTGAACTCTTACCACTACCAGTGGAGCCAATAAGCGCAATAGTCTGACCCTTTTGTGCTTTAAATGATAGCTTAGCAACAGCTGGTATCTCAGCATCGGGATATTGGAAACTTACATTTTCAAACTGAATAGTACCTTTCTCACTTGGTTCTTTGGTTGTTTCATTATTGAATTTAATTGTAGGATCAATATCCAACACATCATTGATTCTTCCTGCAGATACAGTTACACGAGGAAGAATTACAAAGATAATCGATAATAATAAGAATCCTAAGATAACTTGAATAGCATATGATGAGAACACGATCATGTCACTGAACAGCGACAATCTTTGGGCTCCACTTGCTTGTTGAATAATAATGGCACCAATAGCGTATACAGCTAGCGTCAATGAACTAGAAATGAAGCTCATTCCCGGATTCATTAATGCCAAGACACGGTTTGCATACAGGTTCGTATTAGTTAAGTCATCATTGGCTTTGTTAAACTTGTCATTTTGATATTCTTCTGCATTGTATGCATGTACTACTCTGACACCTGATAAGTTCTCTTGTGTAACCAGATTCAATCTATCAGTAAGCTTTTGGACCATTTTGAATTTGGGTTGAACTTTGGTCAGAATAAATGTCAACATTATACAAAGTATCAAGACGGCAACAGCTGTGGCAGTAGTCCATTGCCATCCCTTACCAGCAATTTTAGTGATAGCCCAAACTGCTGTGATCGGTGCTTTGATAATAACTTGAAGACCCATAGCAACGAATTGTTGGATCTGAGTAATATCATTTGTTGAACGTGTTAGTAAACTTGAGACTGAAAAGTTCTTAATATCTTGTGTAGAATAATCCATGACTTGATTGAAGACGTCTTTTCTCACTCTAGCCGTAAATCCACCGGCAATCTTGGCGACGAAGTAGCCAGTTACAATGGCTACTAGAACACTTAGAACTGATAACAATAGCATCATCAATCCAGGTGCTATAATATCTCCAATAGTCGAGCCTTTAGTTTCAATTTTTTCAGTAATTGTGGACATATAACTTGGAATACTCAATTCCAACCAAACTTGAATGACAATGAAGGCTGTACTGATCACCATCATGCCATATTCTTTTTTGTTCATTCTGCTAAGTAATTTAAACATTGGCAACTCCTCTTTGTACGAGTTCGTACACGTTTCTATACGTTAAAAAATAAAATGCTTATTCAGCATTGTCATGGATCTTTCTTAATACTTTAAAAAATACCTTTAAATCTTCGGCTGAAATATCCCGCTTTAAAGAATTCTCTAAGTGGTCGGCTGCAGTATCTATCTTATTCATCTCTGACATGGTCTCTTTTGTTAATCTGATACGTTTGTATCTGGCATCATGCTCAGAAGGTGTTCGCTCCACCATGCCGTTTTTGACCATGCGACTTACTAGTCCACTAGCGGTGGATTTACTGATAGACATTGCTTCTTCAAGATCCTTTTGGAAAACTTCTTTGTTTTTATTACGATAGAAGAAACCAATGGCCATACTTTGAGTTTTTGACATGGGACCTTTGCCCTCATGAAAAATCGGATATTCGCTTTTTACGTAGCGATCCAACTTCAAATGCAGATTCCTAACTTGAAAAATAATTGTTTCTCGTGGATCAATCATATAATCCCTCCATAATTTTCATATGTTAGTTCGCATACGAATAGTTGGCATGCGAACTATATTACTTTCTTTTTATTACGAAGTCAATACTTTGTTACTAAAAAATTAATTGGACGAAAAAAAATGCTTTATAACCTTGATGGTTATAGAGCATTTTTTCTACATAATTGTAGGATTAAGTAAATATTTCTAATCCAGTAAAACAACTCCAACCCCTACTAACCCAGGGCCAGTATGAACACCAAGTGCCGGTCCGACTTGGCCGAAGAATTGTTTACTACCTTTAATATTATCTTCACCAAGTAAGTCGACCATTCTTTTACCTGCGACTTCATCGGCACCATGACCTACCGCCAATAAATAGTCCTTGTGTCCATCGACAAACTTGTTAACAAAATCAAGCATTAACTTCTGTCCCTTTTTCATCCCACGAGCCTTAGCAGCAGTTGTATAGATACCTTCATCGTTACAAGTAATAATTGGAGCAAGCTTCAACATATTACCAACAACTGATGTTACCAATCCAATACGACCACCGGCACGTAAGTATTCTAGAGTTGGGATACAGAAATAAACCACCGTGTTATTGATCATTTTTTTAACACCTAAGGCTACCTCTTCATAACTCTTACCAGCATCGACCATATCCTTGGCTCCAACACCAATCAATCCTGCGGCAACGGCAACTTGCTTGGTATCAAAAGCTGTAAAGGTGAATCTGTCATCATCTTCAAGCAATACCTTCAAGAAGTTGTATGTTCCACTAAGTCCAGATGAAACAGATATTGAAATAATATGGTCATATCCATCATTGTGTATCTTATCCAACATATCAGTAATACACTCACCACTTGGAAGCGACGTCTTTGGTATCTCTTTATCTAGGTTGTTATAGACTTCAATCGCTGTAATATCTATTCGATCCTTATATGTTTTATCTTTATAAATAATCTGTAGTGGCAATTCATAAACGCCAGCCTTTTGTAAATATTCCTCAGGAATATCGCAACAAGAGTCCATTAATATAGCAATACGTTCTGTCATTTTTCTTCACTCTTTTCCTTTGAGGAATTCTCATTATCCAGCAACAATATCTTCTTAGTTACCCATTTTGATGCAAAAGAAATTGTTACCATCTCAACCATTAGATACTCGGATGAATCATTACCCTGTGACAATTTTTGTTCTTCAGCCCGATGGTTGATCATTTTTAAAGCCATCTCTTGTTTCTCACAGAAAAAGTCAAAGGCATTATCAATCCCACCATTTAGTTTGGTCATTAATTCAATGCCCTCTTCAATCTCATTAATAGAAACAACTTGCTTCAAGAATGTGATGGCAATCAAATATGCCAAATGTTCTCTGGTATATCTTTTTTTGACTGGATGTGGTAAAAGTCCATTTTTAACATAGTTATTGACCATTGACGCTGTCACTATCGGACCATCATCCAACCAGATGGGACCGAGATATTTATCTATTAAGGTTAATAATTGATCTCGATATAAATCCAACTCAGGCAAATCTGCCCAACGTGGTAACTTGAATTCTTCTAAATTATCTAACCATTTCTTTAATTCATCCATTAAAAGGCACCTCTTTATAATTACTAATACAATTTATCATAATTCTAAATACTATTCAATCTAGTTTTAATAACTAGATAATAATAAAAGTAAAAAAGCTAAATAATTTCGGCTTTTCTTTGTAACATATGTATGGGGAGGGTTATTAAATAAACAATTAAAAATTATATCAATAAACAATACTATTTCACAGGCTACCATTAGGATATAAGAATTCACTTCTGTAGAATATTATTCATCGGAAGTTCAGACGGTGGCTAACTAATTAATTAATTATATTAAGGAGTGATGCCTATGGAATTTCGCGTTATTGAGTGTCCCTTCAGTGAGGGTGGACATGACGGTCTTTCAAGTGTTATCTCTAATGATTGCTTTTGCGTTGTTAGTTATTGAAATTCTGAAATTTAACCGAAAAAAATAACCGCTGATTTTGACTTTGGACAGTCATGCGGTTACTTTTTCGTATGATAAAACCACCGCCTTGGCGGCCGATTCTTCACAGCAAGCCAGTGGGGCTTGCTTTTTTATTACACCGAAAGTATAACAAGGTTACTTTGTTTTTTCAATTTTTAAACATCATACTTTTATGATACTGATTGCATTCAAATCTAACGTAATAGAATCATTAGATAAGTTTATTAATTAAGAATTATATCAATAAACAATACTATCTCACAGGCTACCATTAGGATATAATTATCCACTTCTGTAGAATATTATTCATCGGAAGTTCAGACGGTGGCTAACTAATTAATTATCTGTATTAAGGAGTGATTCCTATGGAATTTCGCGTTATTGAGTGTCCCTCCAGTGAGGATGGACATGACGGTCTTTCAAGCTTTATCGCTAATGATTGCTTTTGCATTGTTAGTTATTGAAATTCTGAAATTTAACCGAAAAAAATAACCGCTGATCAAGACTTCACCAAGTCACGCGGTCATCTTTTCGTGATACGGTCACCGCCTAGGCGGCCGATTCTTCACAGCAAGCCAGTGGGGCTTGCTTTTTTTATTACACCGAAAGTATAACAAGATTCTTATGCCATATCAATTCTTAACATTTACAAAATCATGTGTAAAATTCTATCAAAATTTATTTAAAAAATGGTACTAAAAACTCCATTCTAATGATTGCTTTTGCGTCGTTAGTTATTGAAATTCTGAAATTTAACCGAAAAAAATAACCGCTGATTTTGACTTTGGAGAGTCATGCGGTTACTTTTGTATGATAAAACCACCGTCTTGGCGAATGGTTCTTAAAAGCAAGCCAGTGGGGCTCGCTTTTTATTACAACGAAAGTATAACAGGTTTAACTGCTATATCAATCAATTAGTTTGACGTCGTACTAACGCTATTACCTGATAAGCAATCTTCTCACCTACAAGAGTAATTAAGGAACCAAATAGAATCACTACGATCCCAATAATAGTACGTCCACTGATAGCCTCGCCTAGAATAAATAGTGACAAAACTGGGGCTAGTGCTGGTTTGATCAAGAAGATCAATGAAGCTTGGACAATTCCAACTTCTTCCATTGATACAAAATACAAACCAAACGCAACTCCTGTAACTAATATTGAAATATACAAGATCAATGGCAATGTTTGTAGCGTTATACCCTTAAAGAACGGTATATTTACAAACTCGCTATAATGGGCTGGTAAATTTTGTGCTATCGGTGTATGACTTAACAACATCAAAGCACCTAATTCCAATGCACCAAATAAGAATGCAAAGCAGGTCATAGACAATCCATTGATCCCAATCTTACTTCCATTGACACGTGACATAACGCCATAAACACCGAAAATTATCGATGATAATAATCCTAAGATTATTCCGGCAGGATTTGACAAATGGAACGGATTAATAATTATTAACAATCCTACTAGTGTTAGAACTAATGCAAAAACATTGGTTCTTGATAGTTTCTCATGTAAAAATATGAATCCAATGATCAAACCAAAGATTGGGTTCGCACTCAAAATAATGGCAATCACTGAAGCTTGTGTAACTTGAATAGACAACTGATATAGTGTCATGCTGACAACGACAATAACAAAACCTGTTAATGCACATCGAGCATAATCACCTAGTGACATTTTAATATTATTCTTTCTGAGATGAAGAATTGCAAATGGCGATAATGCCAATCCACCAAACAAGAATCTAATAAAATTCAATTCAACTGGATTGAATTGACCACCAGCAATTTTCAAAGCAATTTCCATAGAACTGAATAAGAACATCGGTATTATTATGTATAAAAAACCTTTTAACTTCAAAACGTCTCTTTCATCCCCTAAATAGTAAAGTAACAATAATAGTTTACTCCTATTACTAGGGTAATTTTAAGGGGTGTTATCATGAAAACGTTTTTAATTGGTAAATATATTTAATTCCAGAAATTACAAATACTGGAATTGCAGGAATAAATATTACCATTAAGTAAACCACATTACTTAACCTCGCCGTTCCCATAACTTCATTAAAGAACGGAGACATAGTAACAAACAATGAACTTAATGCAGAGAACGATACTGCAATAATCAATTTGGAATTACTGAACGGATTCCGATTGAATAGCGTTTTGGAACTGCGTGCATCGAATACATTCCACAATTGGCCAAATACCAAGGTCAAGAATGCTACTGTTTGGACTTCTCTAACTTGCATACCACTTCTGGCAGCCAATACAAAGGCGATAAATACGACTAATCCCATGGTTACTCCTCGCACAATAATTCGACTCAACATCCCGTCAGAGAGAATTGATTTATTCGTATCACGAGGTGGATCGTTCATAATATCCGATTCGGGAACATCGTACCCCAACGCAAATGATGGCAGTGCATCACTCACCATATTGACCCACAGAACCATTAGAGCCGTTAAAGTCGGTGTATTACTAGAAACATTACCAATATCTCGTGTAATGAGAAGTAAACCAAACATCAACGAGAGAACTTCGGCAACGTTAGTTGTCAGTTCATGTCTCATGAAGTTTTTTATATTAGTAAAAATCGTTCTACCGGCTTCAACAGAATGTTCTATTGTTGTAAATTTATCATCCAGTAATATCAAATCAGCTGAATCTTTTGTAACGTCTGTACCGTTGATTCCCATTGCTACACCAATATCCGCCGTTCGTAACGCTGGTGCATCATTAACTCCATCACCTGTCATCGCAACCACTTCACCATGTCGTTGCAATTGTTTAATGATTCTTTGTTTGTGTTCTGGAGATACTCTGGCATAAACCCTTAGATTTTCAACCTCGTCATACAATTGATCATCTGATAATTGATCAATTTGTTTACCTTCCATTACTGGCGCAGTGGTATCCGCAATTATTCCCAACTTAATAGCGATAGCTTGAGCTGTTTTTGCATGATCCCCGGTGATCATTACTACATTTATCGAGGCGTTATGTAGCGTCTCTACTGACTTTCTAACTTCCTCACGTGGTGGATCAATAATGCCTGCCAATCCCAACAAATCAATATTTACTTCTAATTGTTCCATTGGTAAGTTCATTGCTTCATCTTCAGAAATAACTCTTTCACCAACTGCCAGAGTACGAAGTGCTGATTGTGCAAATTCGTTGACCTTTTCTTCAAAGGCTTTATTTTCATCTGTCATTACCGCTTTTCTCAATAAAACATCGGGAGCACCTTTAACCAATACTTTAAACGTGTCGCCATTCTTAATTACCACACTCATCATTTTTCTAGTACTGTCGAATGGGAAAATACGTAAAATATCATAGTCCTCTACTGATTTTTGATTGAGCAATTCATGTCGATTCAAATTCATCTTCAACCCTAATACGACTAAAGCAACGTCGGTTGGATTACCAAAGGGAACATAATTATCATTTTCATCCTTTGAGATATTGGCCTCATTGTTCAAAATACTCGCAATAACAAATGGCTTTGCCAATTCCACTTTATCCTTAGGAGTTATTTCACCTAATGGATTATATCCTCTACCTTCAACATCGAATTCAATTCCTTTAGTAAAGAACTTTGTTACGGTCATCTCATTCTTTGTTAATGTCCCAGTTTTATCTGAAGCAATAAAGGTAGTAGATCCGAGCGTTTCAACACTATTCAATGACTTAATTAAGCCTTTACTTTTAGTTAACGAAGTCGCTCCAATTGTTAAAACAATCGATAACACTGCTGGTAGTGCATCTGGTATTGCCGCTACAGCAAGAGCGATTGCAGTTGATAATATTGCCGCAAAACTAGTAAATGAGAAGGTTCCTGTAACTAACCATGTCTTAAGGGATCCAGCAACTAAGGTAAATAACACTACTCCAATCGCTACAAACATCAATTTATGTGTAAGATCATCGACAGTTTTCTCGATGGGAGTCTTTTGATTATCGTCATCATTCAATAATTCCGCAATTTTACCAAGCTCAGTATCCATCCCTGTGGCAGTTACCACAGCATATCCGTTTCCGTTAGTAACAGTTGAACCGGAGTATCCCATATTTTTACGGTCACCCAAATCGGTCTTTTCGGGTAATTCTTCAACTATCTTAGTGATTGGATCTGACTCACCTGTTAAATGTGCCTCTAAAACTTGTAACTCCGAAACCTTTATCCATCTCACATCAGCTTCAATAAAATCTCCAGTTTTGGCGCTGATAATATCACCTGGCACCAACTGATCAACTTTTATTTTGTTCCAATTGTTATCACGTAATACTGAAGCTTGGTGATTGTTCATCTCCCTTAAACTATCAAGAGATTTTCTGGCATTCATAGTTTGCCAAACTGATAGTCCACTATTTATAAAAATCAGGATCAAAATTGCGATTGCTTCATAAAAAGAGGACATTGCATGTTTCACATTGCCACCTGACAGATCATATATCCCACTTATCAAAGATAACAAAACCGCTAGCAAAAGAATTATTACTAGTGGTTCCTTGAATGAATCTATTAAAATTTTCCAGATAGGTGTGGGAGGCTCTTGTTGGATTTCATTTTTCCCATACTTACTAAGCCGTAGTTGTGCGTCTTTGTCCGTCAATCCTTCATGACGATTTGTTTTTAATTCATCTAAAACGTCATTTTTATTCTGATCATAAAACATTATAAGCCTCCCTAGATTTGATTTAGATTTAGTCCTAATTATTAATTAGCCTTACTTTATATTTTAACAATTTTTAACCCAATATACGAATTTTAATCATTATTTGAGACATAAATAATTATATTATGATATTTTATTCCTATTATATATAGTCAGAAAAAAAGTGTGACAGAACACAAGTCTTCGTACAATACACGAAAACTTATGTGTTCTGTCACACTTTTTAAATTATTTTGTAAATCCTGCTTTTGTACTATAACCTTTGCCAGCAGTTAGATCATATTGGATCAATTTATAATCCTTCATCAATTTCTTTTGCTTCTTAGTTAAATCCTGATATGAAATACTCTTGCCAGTCTTTTTGTTAACGTATAAACTCTCAGAATTCCCAACTGTACTTTTGGCCATAGCCGGTTCATCTTCTTGAATCTTTGTTAACATCGCATAAAATGGCGTTACTTTTTGGCCCATTTGTTTATATGCCAAAGCTATGAATCCATTGGGATCGGTAATCTTAGTATTCTTACTTATTTTCTTAGTTCCATAACCATGGTTTATAGCATATTTATTACTATAGATAAAGTAGTCAGTCTCATGTTGCGCAACGTTATACTTCTCCATACTATTACCATCATAAATACCAGGTAAATGATCCCCATACCAAACAACTGTAATGGGCTTTTTAATACTGTCCAGCTTACTTAGAAATTCCTTAGTCGAGGTATCGGTCAAACTGATTCCCTTTGAGAAATTCTCAACTTGTTTCGTATTTTTCCCAGCACCTGAACCACTAACTTTGAAGTTACTATTCTTATACTTATTAGTATAAGGCATATGATTTTGCATAGTTACTAGACTTATAAACTGACCATCTTTAACATGATCGACCTGCCAAAGGACATTTTTATAAGACGACTCATCACTCACATATTGACCACCGTCAGCTGTATCAGTATATTGAAGTGCTAAATCCCCAGTAGTATTGATATTTCTGAAAGTTTGAAAACCAAACTTCTTATATACACTAGCTCGGCTATAGAAATTACCAATGTAAGGATGTATTGCTGATTTAGTATCAAACTGATTGGTGATATTCTCTGGGTTAGTTTGTTTCTGCACTAGTTGAACGTATGGTGACTGTAGGGACTTGGAAAATTGATTATATGCCAAGCCAGTGAAGGTCATATATTCCATATTAGCCGTACCACCACCGTAGCCTGAACTGAGCATCAAACCAGATGTAGTGTTTGCTTTGATATTACGAATATTAGGCATAGAGTCGGTATTAACTTTAACGTTAGGAACTCTACTAGGATCTGAGAAGCTTTCACTCAGAACATAAATCAAAGTCTGTTTATTAATATTGCTATTAGGCCGATTCTTATTAATACTCTCGGCTTCTTTTTTATACTTTTTAACAATTGAATCAATCTTACTTTGACTGTATCCTTTTGGTTCATCCATCACATTGACTCGTACATTAGTCAAGAAAGTAATCAGTGGACCATTGCTGTTAGTTTCCCAAATCAAATTAGCAGTGAAATCAGAACGTCCTGCTTTTGTTAAAAACTTATTAGTCAAGGATCCCTCATCATTAGCAGAATAGAAACTCCCTAAACTCAAAACAGCTAATAATAAGAAGACAATTCTAGTTTGCCATTTCATTCTAAGTAAATATTTACCAAATCTATGTTCCAAAAAGATACAAATACCAATTCCGATTATTAATACGATTGCTACTTCAATAACCAATTTCAAACTGATCATTGTCAAAAGCTCTTTGATATTGCTCAAGAACATCAAGTCACTTGGTAAGATCGGTTCAGTACGATAAATAACTTTCAATCTATTGGCAATAGAGAAAATCAAAAAAACGACATAAAATAACGCCGTTGAATAGAAGAAACGATTGATAATCCCAAATAAACCAATATATATGAAAAATAGTACTAGAACTGTGACCAGATACATTCCCGGGAATGTTGAAGTAGCGTTGGTAAAGGCGAATGATAGTGACCCTGTTTGTGAATAATCAATCACCAACCCCATAATGAAGGCTGATAATATTATAAAAATGAACTGTAAAATATATATTTTATTAAATCTTTTCATTAATGAAACATCCTTATACTTGCATAATTAACTCTTTTATATACTAACCCATATTTTTAATAAATGGAAAATTAATTGAAGATTTGAGTTGTATCAACATATTGGATTCTGATCTAAACAAAATAACCGCTATTTACCAACGTAAATACCGGCTACTTCATATCAATCATCTGATCAATTCATTTTTACCATCACAAGCTAGATAATCAAAAATATCTTCCTTATCAAATAGCGGTGTATCATTCAAAGACTCTTGTGTAAGTACTGAGTTAGCAACTGCAAATCTCAACGTATCTTCATATTTCCAGTTTTCGATCAACCCCGTTATAACGCCACTAGCAAATGCATCTCCGCTACCAATGCGATCTAGAACCTTTACCTCTCGCAATTTTGACTTATACAATTGACCATTATGCGCTATGAACCCTTGGAAATATCTTTTATGCTCATCACTTTTACGATTACTACCTGCAAAATATTCTATATCATAATCAGCTGAAAATTTGGCATATAAATCGGATTCCTTTATCTCTGCATAATCCAACAAATCAGTTAAATCACGCTTACTTCCAAACGCAATATCAACATATTCAAGCATCTCTTGATAAAGTTCCTTCATCATTTGATGACTATTGTTTTCATTTAGACCCATACGATAATTAAAGTCAAAACAAACTTTAACACCTTTTTTGTGCGCTACTTTGGCTAACTCTAGTGCAGCAGATCTAGTTTCTTTAGTTAAACTCAAAGCAATTCCACAGATATGAACATAATCCACTCCTTCAAGTGCGGAATTAAAGTCATATTCATCTGGACCCGTAATACAAAACGAACTAGATAATCTATCTTGATAGGTAACGCGTTGTGGTCTTGATCCGTGACCCAATTCAACGAAAAAGCTTCCCAAATATCCATTAGTGTAACCAACTAAACTATCATCTATACCCAATTTCCTTAAATCAGCTACAGCCTTCTTACCCAAAGAATTATCAGGAACTTGAGTAATCATACCCGTCTCATATCCCAAATGGGATAAGCTGCCTAGTAGGTTAACTCCAGTTCCAACTGTTGACATAAGTACCGTGTCACTCTGCTCTAAGAGCATGTGCTCTGGTACGGTATAACGTAGCATTACTTCACCAAAAGCCAAAATTTTCATCGACTTGACCTCTAAAACTTCTTGATGATTTCATACAATTTAGCAACATCACTTGGTCTAGTATCTCCAGTTGATTTATCAATGATAGAGCTATAAACATGAGGAATAACACGTTTAACTCCAGCACTTTTGGCAATTGATACTATTTCCTCAAAGTTATCTAAGTCAATACCACCAGTTGGTTCAAGGTCAAAGTCATTCTCTGCA